>CALBTT010000200.1 GCA_937967645.1 uncultured Zoogloea sp. | reverse complement strand
GGCATACGAGTTGGTGATTCGTGCCTGGAGTTCAGACGTGTGCTCTTCCGATCTGTCACTTCGCCGGCGTAGCCGTAGTTGCTGACCGGGCCGGTGGCGAAGCGGCTGGGGGCCGGCCATTCGATGGCGTCGGCGCGGGCCCCGTCGGGCAGGGTCCAGGCGATCTGGGTGGGCAGGCCGGAGTCGCCCGGGTTGATCCAGTAGGTGTGCCAGTGATCGATGATGCGCTGGCGCACGCCCAGGCGGATCGTCTCACCGGGATGCACGGCACCGGCCGGTGCCAGCAGCTCGGCCTTCACGTGGGGCGTCTCGGCCGTGGCACCCGCCGCCGTCGCCGTGGTGAGGGGGGCCAGGCTGGCGAGCAGCAGGCCGGCGGTCAGAGCGAGGGGGCGGGTGCGTGGGGTCATGGATGAGGTCCTCGGGAGCCGGCTCGGTGGAGCCGGCGGGGTGGGGTCAATCGGCGGCGAAGCAGTAGAAGTAGCCCGCACCGCCGGTGCTCACCAGGTTCTCCTGGCTGCAGCCGCGGCTGGCGTGGGTGGAGTTCCAGGACACGTTGCCACCGGTGGCGCCGCGGTTGGTGCGGTCGGAGTGTCCCAACTGGACGCTGCCTTCGCCGCTGCTCGTGTAGTTCTTGCAGGTGTGGTCGGCGGCGTCGGTGTAGGCGGTGCCATCGGGCTTGGAGCCGGTCAGGATGTCATGCTCATTGGGGGTTTCACCGACGCCCTTGATCGGGTTGCCCTTCTCGGTCAGCGCGGTGGTGCGGTGCAGGTTGCTGCCGAGCTGGCCGAGTTCGACGGTGTCGCCGTGCAGGTGGGCCACGCTGTTGGCGATGATGGCGCCCTTGGCGTTGGCCCACGGGCCCTTGCCGATGCGGTCGCGGGCGTTGATGGCGGGCTGGCCAGCACTGGCCTGGGTGCTCAGATAGGCCTTCCAGCTGCGGTTGCCGGCACCGACGGAGGCCGCCAGCTTCTGGCAGTGGGCGTCGGCGCCCGCCAGGCCGCCCAGGTCGGCACCCTTGCCGAGGCCGGTGCTGGTGACAAAGAAGCCCAGCGGCGGGGGCGGAGTGGCGGGGGCGGCGGCCTGTTGAGCGAAGGCGCCGGTGGCGCCGAACAGAAGTACGCCAGCAAGAAACGTACGGGTCATCATGGTGTTCCTTAGGTTGGATGTGTGATGGATTGGTTCAGGGCGTGTTCAGGGGCCAGGTCAGCCGGCTGCCGGGCAGCCCCGCAAAAAAATCCCCGGGGGTGACCCCGGGGAAAGGTGCCGAGGAGTGTTGGCGACTCGGAACGTGGAGCGGTGACCTCCGGGCGGGGCCCGGAGGGGGGGTGCGCCGGGCGCCTCAGAGCTTCCCGGTGAACATCACGCCCACCCAGCGGGGCATCGCCGGGGTGTAGCCGTTCCAGCTCCTGGACAGGGGCGTGCTGTCGCCGAAGGCGTTCTTGACCAGCAGGCTCACGTCGTAGGACTTGTCCAGCTTGCCTACGCCGATGGCCAGGTCGGTGGTGCTGTAGTCCGGGATCCAGGCGTAGCTGGACAGCGAGTTGTCCGAGTTGAAGCGGCTGTAGTAAGCGGTGTTGAAGCTGGCATGGAACTCCTTGTCGCCGAACACCGGCTTGCGGTAGTCGGCGCCGATGTTGAAGTTCCACTTGGATGCGCCGGGCAGGGTCTTGCCGGTCAGGTCCTTGTAGGCGGGGGCGCCGCTGTAGTTGTCCTCGTTGGGCAGGGCTGCGTTGGGGAAGTCCTTGTACTTGGCGTCGTTGTAGGCGCCGGCGAAGCGGATCGTGACGTTGCGGATGCCGGCATACACGCCATCCACCTCGATGCCCTTGGCCTCGACCTTGGGCACGTTGCCGGTGGCCGCGGTGTAGTAGTTGGTCCCGTCGTTGTTGAGGTTGGTGGTGTATTGGTCAAGCACGCGCACCGACTGCTGGTAGTCGCGGATCTTGGTGAGGTACAGGGCCGAATTGAGGATCAGGGTCTTGTCGAGCAGGGCGGACTTCAGGCCCAGCTCGAAGGAGTTGGTCTTCTCGGCCTTGACCAGGTTGGAGTAGCCGTTGGTCAGCTGGGAGATCCCTGCCTTCTCGCCGTACTGCCAGGAGAGGTAGCCGGTCTGGTTCGGGTTGAACTTGTAGGACGGGCTGACCACGAAGGACGGCTGGGTGTCGCGGAAGGATTCGGCCTTGGTCTGGTTGAACAGTACGCCCATCTGGGAGGCACGGATGGCCTTGGCGTCGGCCACCTGGCGCTTCTGGTCGGCGGTCAGGCTGTTGTAGGCGGCACCCGGGTTGTTCGGGTTGATGGCCACGCCGAAGTACTTGTTGGCCACCTTGTCGGCCACCGACAGCTGGGCCGCGGAGTTGCTGGCGCCCAGCACGCCGGCGTTGCTGGAGGCGAAGCCGCCCAGCTGCACGCCGTTGACGGCAACCGGGTTGAGCTCCGCGCCGTTGCCGTAGTCGCGAACGAAGCTGGAGCCGACGTTGCTGCGGTCCTCACGGGTCAGGCGGATGCCGGTGGTGAGGGTCAACGGTTCGCTGAGGTGCCAGTTGGCCTGGGCGAAGATCGCGGTGCTGCGGTTCTTGATGCTCTGCAGGCCGGTCGGCGAGTTGTAGGCCATGCTCAGGCGGTCCAGCGAGTTCTGCATCAGCAGCTGACCGGCGGAGCTGGTGTTGAGGCGGTTGTACTGGGCGGTGCTGGCAAACCAGGCGCCGGCATCGTTACCCCATTCGCGCTGGTACTCGGAACTGTTGCTGACATTGATCAGGTACAGGCCGGCCTGGTAGTCCACGAAGCCGCCGGTCTTGGAGCTGAGCCGCAGTTCCTGGCTGCGCTGGGAGTAGTCGTTCCAGAAGCCGCCGGAGTTGCGCTGGATGTCGAAGGGGGTGCCTTCGTCGTTCACCGCGTTGAAGTGGTAGTCCTTGTAGGCGGTGATGGAGGTGAGGGTGTGGTTGCCGACGTTCCAGTTCAGCTCCAGTGAGGCGCCACGGCTCCCGGTCACCAGGGGGCGGGCGGCGTCCACGTTGACTGCATTGCGGCCGCCGCCATACAGGTAGTCCTTGGCGTAGCTGTAATTGCTCTGCTGGGTGAACCAGGAGCGGCCGAGGCGCGTCGAGGCGTCGGTGCCAAGGGCGTTGGTGGAGCCGTTCGAATAGACGGTGGGCGTCGGGGTGTTGATGGTGCGGCCGTTGGTGTACTCGCCGGCGCGTGGTTGCAGCTCGAGGGCCAGGCGGGCGTTGAAGTCGGTGCTGGGCGTCAGCAGGAACTGCACGCGGCCGGAGACCCGGTCGATGTTCTGGTAGGTCTGGTCGCGGTTGTCCAGGTTGCGGATGTTGCCTTCGCCACGGTCCACCACAAAGGCGCCGCGCCAGGCCAGCAGGTCGTCCACGATGGGGCCGCCGGCGGCGAGCTTGCCGATCACCCGGTCGTTCTGGCCGAGGGTCAGGGAGTAGTCGGCGCTGGGGGTGAAGGAGGGCTTGCGGGTGGTGATGTTGATGACGCCCAGGCTGGTGTTCTTGCCGAGCAGGGTGCCTTGGGGGCCGCGGGTCACTTCGACGGCTTCGACGTCGTGGTAGTTGAAGCTGGAGGTCAGTGCGTTGTAGGCGTAGTTCACGCCGTCCACGATCACGCCGACGCTGGGGTCCTGGGCTTCGGTCTGGCCCTGCTTGCCGATGCCGCGGATGGACAGGCTGGAGGTGCGCTGGTTGCCCTGATTCCAGGACACGTTGCCGAGACGCTGGGTGATGGACTTGATGTCGTCGGCGCCGGTGCGGTCCAGCTCGCGGCCGGTGACCACGGAGACCGACAGGGGCACGTCCTGCAGGCGCTCGATGCGGTTACGCGAGCGGATCACCACGGAGTCCAGGGCGACCGCCTCTTCCGGTGCGGCGGCGACGGGTTCGGCGGCGGCCGGCGTGGCGGCCGGCACGGGGGTGCCCTGCTTGCGGGCCAGATCCTGCTGGGCTTGTTCCAGGGCCTGCCTCAGGCGGGCCACCTCGGCCTGCAGTTCGGTGGCGGATTTTTCCTGGGCCTGCACGCCGCCCGCAGCAAGGAGGGCGACGGTCGCCACGGCGGCGGCGAAGGGGCTCAGGCGAAATTGCCGCGCTTCATGGGTGCGGGCCTGGCGGGCCGCCCGATGGGTATTTTTGTGGCTCATGACGAGACTTTCCTGTTTGAGATTCCGTTCTCGTCTTGCGCAATCCCCATGCCACGCTTCCGGGAAGGCTTATATGGATTTCAGGATTCCTTATTTGCATCAATTATTCCTTGATAAAACAGGGTGTTCGGAAAAACGATGGTGTGGGTCTCAGGCCGATGGCATACGAGGGTTCCCGCCCGGGCGGGTGGATGCCCGGGTTCCGGCTGCTGCCATCGCAACAGTTGCGATGGCAGAGTGTTTGATGCGCCGCAGCGATCCGCCCCTGCCGGGGCGGATCGACCCACAGGGCAGGCTCAGAGCTTGCCGCTGAAGACGATGCCGTACCAGCGGGGATAGGGGTAAGGCGTGTAGCTGGCCCAACCCTTTTCGTGGGCGGTGTCGTTGAAGGCGTTCTTGGCGATGAAGGTGACGTCGTAGCTGCCCTTGTGGTGGCCCAGGCCGATGGCCAGGTCGGTGGTGGCCCGGTCCGGCACCCAGGCGTAGCTGGAGATCAGCTCGTCGGCATTGGTCTTGCCGATGTAGGCGGTGGTGAAGCTGGCATGGAAGACCTTGTCGCCGAGCACCGGGCGCCGGTATTCACCGCTGAGGTTGGCCGTCCAGAAGGGGGCCTCGCCCAGGCGGTCGCCGCTGCGGTCGATGAAGGGGTTGGCAAGGTAGGTCAGCTCCGACGGCTTGCCGGCGTTCCTGAAGTCCTTGTAGCGGGCGTCGTTGTAGGACGCCGCCACCCGGAAGCTGGTGAAGGGGAGGCCGGTATAGGCGGCGTCCACCTCGACGCCGGACACCTGCACCTTGGCCACGTTGCCCTGGATGCTGGTGTAGGCGGTGGGGTTGGCGATGCCGTTGCGGATGTTGTCCTGGGTGGCGAAGTCATCCACCGCCACCACCGTCTGCTGGTAGTTCTTGATGTCCATCAGGAACACGTCGGCGTTGAGGGTCAGGGTCTTGTTGAGCAGGAAGGTCTTGACGCCCAGCTCATAGGCGTTGGTCCGCTCAGGCTTGACGGTGGTCGGGATGCCATTCACCACCAGGGCTGCACCCGATTTCTCGCCGTACTGCCAGCTGGCGTAGGCGGTGATGTCGTCGTTGATCCTGTACTTCGGGCTGAGCACCGCGGAGTGCAGTTGGTCCTTGTAGTCGCTACGCACCTGGTTGACCAGGGTGCCGATCTGCGACGCCCGGATCGCCTTGGCGGCGGCCACCTGGGCCTTCTGCGCGGCCGTCAGCTCGGCATAGGTGGCGACACCGTAGTACTTCTGGGCGACGGCGTTGGCCTGGGCGAGCTGGGCCGCACTGTTGCTGCCCACCAGGTTGCCCGCGGTGCCGTTGGCCACGTTGGCCGTGGTGTAGGCCACCGAGTTGAAGCCGCCCAGGGGCGTGGTGCCGCCGCTGCCGTCCGCCCGCACCGACACCGGGTTGAGTGCCGCGCCATAGCCCAGGTTGCGCAGGGCGTTGAGCTGGGTGGTGGAGCGGGCCTCGGTACCGATGCGCAGGCCGGCAGTGACGGTGAGGTCATCAGTGAGGTGGACGTTGGCCTGACCGTAGATCGCCTTGCTGAAGGTTTTGACGTACTGCTCACCCCATTTGTAGAGGCCGCTCAGGGCGTCGGTGG
Source organism: uncultured Zoogloea sp. (assembly GCA_937967645.1). Lineage (GTDB taxonomy): Bacteria > Pseudomonadota > Gammaproteobacteria > Burkholderiales > Rhodocyclaceae > Zoogloea. The sequence continues at coordinate 52,424 of CALBTT010000200.1, read as the reverse complement.
CCAGCGAGCGGCCGGCGCCCACGTTATTGCCGGCACTGCCCACCAGGGTGGCGTACTGGGCATTGTTGGCGAACCAGGCGCCGGCATCGGCGCCATAGCTGGAGCGGGACTCGATCTCGTCCTCGGTGCGCATCAGGAACAGACCGGTCTGGTAGTCCACCAGCTTGCTGGGCTTGCCGGTGAGGCGGACCTCCTGGGTGGTCTGGTTGTAGAACACACTGCCGCCGCCTAGCTTGCTGATGTCGAAGGGGGTGCCTTCGTCATTGCGGGCCTGGAAGCTGTACTGGCGGAAGCCGGTGATGGAGGTCAGCGTGTGGGTGTCGTTGAGGGTGTAGTTGAGCTCCGCCACCGCGCCGTTGCTGGAGGCGATCTGGCCCTGGGTCTCGTTCTGGTAGACCCGCCCGTCCCGCGCCACGCTGTTGATGAAGGTGTCGTAGTTGAAGCTGCGGTTGGCGAACCAGCTGCGGTTCAGGCGCGAGCGGTTGCCGGTGCCGTTGGGGTCCACCAGCGTGCCGTTGGCGTAGCGCAGCGGGACCTCGGTGAAGTTGGTCAAGCCGTTCTGCAACTGCGTTGCGCGGGGCTGGATGTCCAGGCTCAGCTTGGCGTTGAAGTCCGCCGAGGGGGTCAGCAGGAACTGGGTGCGGGCGCTGACCCGGTTGCGGTTGTACATGGTGTCGAGTTCCTTGCCGGTATCGTCGCCCACCGTGTAATAGCCACGCTGGTTATTCACCACGAATGAACCGCGCCATGCCAGCAGGTCGTCGATGATCGGGCCGCCGAGGGCGCCCTTCAGCAGGACGGTCTCGCGCTGGCCATAGGTGAGCTCCAGGTCGGCGCTGGGGGTGAAGGAGGGGCCCTTGCTGGTGATGGTGACGGCGCCGGCGCTGGCGCCCTTGCCCTGCAGCGTGCCCTGGGGGCCACGCGCCACCTCCACCGATTGCACGTCGTAGAAGTCGAAATTGCCAAGCTGGGCGAGGCCGTAGGGCACGCCGTCGACGATCAGCCCGACGCTGGGGTCCTGGGTCTCGGTGAAGCCGCGGCGGCCCAGCCCGCGCACCGACAGGGACGAGCCGCGGGTGTTGTTCTGGTTGAAGGTGATGTTGCCGAGGCGTTTGGTGATGGCCTCGAAGTCCGAGGCCTGCTCCCGGGCCAGCTCGCTGCCCGAGACCACGGAGATGGACACGGGTACGTCGTGGAGCTTCTCGAGCTGGCGGCGGCTGCGCACCACCACCGAGTCGAGGGTCTGGGTGGCCGGCGCCGCGGCGCTCTCGACGACCTCTTCGCGGGCAGCCGCCGCCGGCGTCTGCGTGGCGGCTGGCACCGCTGCGCCACGGCTCCGCTCCAGCTCGCGTTTGAGGTTCTGGATCTCCGTATTGGCTTTCTGCAGGTCGGCCTGGAGTTCCGCCGCCGAACGGGATTCCTGGGCGTGCATGGCGCCGGATGCGCCAAGGGCAAGGCTGGCGACAAGAATTGAAATGGGCCGGATTCGGAAGGGGTGGGCTGAACGCGTGTTTTCTTTTCGGATGGAGGTCATGGCTTTTCTACTCAGGGAACAAAACGGGTGTTGTCCGGAATAGCATCAGCTGTGCCATGACGAATTGATCGAAAAAATAGGCGGATATCGCCCCAATTATTAAATGGAAGGTTTTTCCTTTTTATAAAACCACTTTGCAATCAAGGTATATATCCGGATGAGGAAATCGTTATGTCATTCCTGTGGTGTGGTGCATTGCGTTCAATCGTGATGGCCACGTGAACGAAAGCAGACATGACGTTCGGGTTTACGAAGAAATTTGAGTTGCGATGAAAGTCTTAATGAATCTGCGGGGTTATGGTGGCTGGGCAGCAATGCTGTGGGGTAATCAGCAGCATGGTTCCGGGGCCTGCACGCGGCGCAGCATGGTGTTTGCTGGCGTGCAATCCAGGTTGCTTCGAAGGGTGTTCGGCTTTTTTATGTAGTCTTTTGAATTGAATGAATTAGTTGGATTTTTTCGGAGGTTTTCAGGGGGCATTTCGGGTTGGCACGATAGCTGCAAAAGGTATGGCGCTGGGCCTGCTGATCTTCCGGTTTTTTCTTGGGGCAGCGGCCATGAGGATTGCTTTTTGTTCTGCAATGGAATGGTGGATTTTGCCGGCCCTTGTCGGGGGCCGGAAAGGAAGCCTGATCAATCGTGTTCCAGGGAGTCAGTAGATGCTTGTCAGAAAAGGTGTGTGTGTCGCGGTGATGCTGGCGGTTGCCTCATCGGTCATTGGGGCGGAAACGGACAGCAAGCCGGCAGCGGCGAAGGCCAGCGTGCCGAATGGCTGGGCCTATCAGCCGGTGAAGGCGCCGGAATTGCCGGCGGTGAAGCAGGGCAAATGGGTGCGTACCCCTGTCGATGCCTTTGTGCTGGCCCGCCTGGAGGCGAAGGGCATCAAGCCGTCGCCGGAGGCCGATCGCGCCACCTTTATCCGGCGCGCCACCGTGGATGCCTGGGGGCTGCTGCCGACCCCGGAGGAGGTCAAGGCCTTCGTCGATGACAAATCCCCGAATGCCTACGAAAAGCTGGTGGATCGCCTGCTGTCCTCCCACCATTTCGGTGAGCGCCAGGCCCGCCGCTGGTTGGACCTGGCCCGCTATGCGGACAGCTCGGGCTTCCAGAACGATGCCACCCGCCCGAACAACTGGCGCTATCGCGATTACGTGATCAAGGCCTTCAACGAAGACAAGCCCTTCGACCGTTTCATCAAGGAGCAGGTGGCGGGCGATGAGTTGTGGCCGGAAAGCCAGGAGGCCAAGATCGCCACCGGCTTTCTCGGGGGCTATCCGGATAACGCCAACTCCCGCGACCTGGTGCAGCGCAAATACCAGATCACCACCGACATCACCGACACCATCGGCGAGACTTTCCTGGCCTCCACCACCGGTTGCGCCCGCTGCCACAACCACAAATCGGACAAGCTGAGCCAGAAGGAATACTTCCAGCTCCAGGCCTTCTTCGCCAATACCGCCTTCGATCAGCGCCGTCCGCTGGACAAGGGCACCGAGACGGCGTGGGACAAGAAGTTCGCCGAGCAGCAGGCCAAGTACCGTGAAGCGACCAAGGAAATCCGTGACAAGCAGGCGGCCGTCCTGGCGCCTTACAAGGAAGCGGGCATCAAGTACCAGAAGGAGCGCTACCTGACCGACAGCCGGGAATCGATCTTCAAGCCCGAAAAGGAATGGAACGCCCTCGATCGCTGGGTGAACTTCCGCCACAAGAGCGTCTTCAATCCGGATACCGATACCGCCGGCTATCTGCGCCTGACCGCCGAGAACAAGGATCACGCCGACCATACGCCCGACCGCATCACCGCCTGGAAGGAGTACCAGAAGCTGCAGGCCGAATTGCGCAAGTTCGACAACCTGCGCCCCTTGAGCGGCTCGGTCAATATCACCACCGCAGTGGAACTGGGTACGGATTCGCCGCCGACCTTCGTGCGTTTCGGTGGCATCCACGAGCGCCCCACCGAGGAGGTCCAGCCGGGCATCCCCGCCCTGTGGGGCGGTGACAAGGTCAGCATCACGCCCACCGCCAACTCTTCCGGCCGCCGTTCGGCCCTGGCCGGCTGGCTGGCCAGCGCCAACAACCCGCTGACCGCGCGGGTGTATGTGAACCGGGTGTGGAGCCAGTATTTCGACAAGGGCATCGTCGGTACGCCGGCGGACTTCGGCCGCGCCGGCGAGAAGCCGACCCACCCGGAACTGCTCGACTACCTGGCCTCCAACTTCGTCAAGAATGGCTGGAGCGTGAAGAAGCTGCAGCGCGAGATCCTGCTCTCCAGCGTCTATCGCCAGGCTTCCGACGAGCGTCAGGACGTGGTCAAAGTGGACCCGAAGAACGAGCTGCTGGCGGTCTATCCGCGCAAGCGCCTCGAGGCCGAGGAGATCCGCGATGCGCTGCTGTATGCGTCCGGCCAGCTGACCGACGTGGTCGGTGGTCCCTCGGTGTTCCCGCCGATCGCCAAGGTGCTGGAGAACGGCCAGGCCGACTTCGACGGCAACCGTCAATGGACGGTGTCCAAGGACAAGTCCGACTGGAACCGCCGCAGCATCTACATCTTCAGCCGCCGCAGCCTGCCCTATCCGCTGCTGCAGAACTTCGACCCGGCCAATCCTTCCCAGGCCCACCACAAGCGTGACGTGACCACCACGCCGCTGCAGGCCCTGACCCTTTTCAACAGCGACATCGTGGTGAATTGGTCGCAGGCCCTGGCCGGCCGGATCATCAATGAGGCCGGCAAGGACGAGTCCGCCCAGCTGAACCGCCTGTACCAGATCCTGTTTGCCCGCGAGCCGAACAAGACCGAGAAGGCGGCCCTCAAGGCCTTCCTGGCGAGGGAAGAAAGCGTCGTCCAGAAGAAGGTCGCCGCCGGCAAGTTCGAAGCCGCCGTGCCGACCGGCCTGAAGGATCCGTTGGTCATCAATCCGGTACGCGGCGCGGCCTTCGTGGATCTGGTGCATACCGTCGCCAATTCCAGCGATTTCGCCTACCGCTTCTGACCAACCCCAGTGATTTGAAATAAGGAAAAAACATCATGAGTATCAATCGTCGAGACTTTCTGCTCAAAGCCGGGCTGGGTGTGGGCGCTGTCGCCGCGAACGGCTTCATTCCCGGGCTGGGCTATATCAACGCGGCCACCGCGGCCGAACTGCTCGATCCCCTGGCGCCCAAGCAGCCGCATTTCCCGGGCAAGGTGAAGTCGGTGATCTGGCTCCACCAGAACGGCGCGCCCTCCACCATCGACCTGTACGACTACAAGCCGGAGCTGGCCAAGCTGGCCGGCCAGCCGGTGCCGGCCTCCTTCCTGAAGGGGATCAAGACCTCCACCCAGGGGGGCGTGAACAAGCTCTTCTATTCGAATCAGCGCACCTTCAAGCAATACGGTGAGAGCGGCGCGTGGTTCTCCAACCTGCTGCCCAACCTGGCCCAGCAGGCCGACAAGATCGCCTTCATCAAGTCCAGCGTGACCGTCGGGGCGACCCACGACATCTCCATCCTCAAGCTCAACACCGGCGACCTGAACCCGGGGCGCCCGTCCCTGGGGGCGTGGGTGAACTACGCCCTCGGCTCGCTCAACCCGGATCTGCCGTCCTACGTGGTGCTCTACAACGGCGAGCAGGAGCCCAGCGCCGGCTCGGTGAACTGGAGCTCCGGCTTCCTGCCGGCGGTGTATCAGGGCACGGCCTTCCGCCCCAGCGACTCGCCCATCCTCTATCTGGAGCGCCCCGAGCTGCGCTCCGCCGAGCAGCAGCGCGCCTCCCTCGACCTGCTCAAGCAGCTCAACCGGCTGGGCGGCGACCGCCGGCCGGCGGACACCGAGCTGCGTGCCCGCCTCGAGTCGTATGAGCTGGCCGACCGCATGCAGCGGGCGGCGCCGGAGGCGGTGGATCTGTCCAAGGAGTCGGAGGCCACTCTCAAGCTGTACGGCATCGACGATCCCACCAGCGAGAGCTACGGCAAGGTTCTGCTGCGGGCCCGTCGTCTGGTGGAGCGGGGCGTGCGCTTCGTGCAGGTGGTGTCGGGCTACCCCAGCAACATCTCTGATCAGGAGCGCCGCAGCTGGGATGCCCACAGCGATCTCGATGGCAACCACGGCACCCAGGCGCGCATGGTGGACAAGCCCATCGCCGGCCTGCTGGCCGACCTGAAGACCCTGGGCCTGCTCGATTCGACGCTGGTGGTGTGGGCCTCCGAGTTCTCCCGCACCCCGTGGGGCGAGAGCGGCACCGGCCGCGACCACAATCCGTGGGGCTACACCCAGTGGATTGCCGGTGGTGGCGTGAAGGCCGGCTTCACCTACGGCGAGACCGATGAGCTCGGCGTCCAGGTGGCCGACAAGGACAAGGCCGTGGATACCTATGACCTGCATGCCACCGTGCTGCACCTGCTGGGTCTCGACCACCTCAAGACCACCTTCATCAACAACGGCCGCTCCGAGCGTCCGACCGTGGTGTACGGCAAGGTCATCAAGGAGCTGCTGGCCTGACCCGGGCAGGGACGGCGGCGCCCGGTGGTGCCGCCGTCCGCCCATCTACAGAGAGCAGCCGCGCCCTGCGGCTGTCACACGCACAAGAAATCCTGCAAAAGGACTGTCCGAATGAAACGATCCCTCCTGCCCGGCGTGCTCCTGTCCGCCGTGCTGGCCGGCCCCGCCGCTGCGGCCCTCAACGAGGGCGACAAGGCGCCGGAGTTCACCGCCCAGGCCTCCCTGGCCGGCAAGGCCTTCAACTACTCCTTCCGGGATGCCCTGAAGAAGGGGCCGGTGGTGGTGTATTTCTATCCCTCCGCCTATACCGGTGGCTGCAACCTGCAGGCCCACACCTTCGCCGAGAACATCGACAAGTTCGCCGCCGCCGGTGCCACGGTGATCGGTGTCTCCCTGGACAGCATCAAGCGTCTCAATGCCTTCTCGGCCGATCCCGAATTCTGCGCGGGCAAGCTGGCGGTGGCATCCGATCCGGACGGCAGGATCGCCCGTTCCTTCGATCTGGCGGTCAGCGACATTCCGGCGGGGCGCAAGGACACCCGCGGTGAGGAGATCGACCATGGCCGGGTGGACCGGGTCAGCTTCGTGATCAGGCCCGATGGCAAGGTCGCCGCCACCATCGGTGGTCTGGCGCCGGTCGCCAATGTGGAGAAAGCCCTCGAAACCGTGACGCGCCTGGCGTCCGCGCGACGCTGAGGGCCGCCGTTTGATGTCTGGGTCGAGCAGGGCCCCGGGGATCTCCCGGGGGTGGGGAGGTGGGGTCGCCATGCTCCTGGCGGTGTGGGTGGTCTGCCTGTCCGGGCCGGTGCTGGGACAGGTGGTGAAGGGCAAGGCGAAGGGGGTCGGCGCTGCCGCGCCGCTCACCGCGCCGGCACGTACGGGGGATCCGCTGGCCGGGGCGCGCAAGTCGGACGAGGAGCGCTGTCAGGAGTGTCACGGCGCCGATGGCCATGGTTTCGGCCAGAGTGCCAGTTCGGAAGGGCGACACCCCAAGCTCGCCGGGCAGTCGGCGGACTACATCGTCAAGCAGATCGCGGACTTCCGCAGCGGGGCCCGCAAGCATGACGTGATGACCCTGATGGCGCGCACGGTGGAGCCGGCCGACATCCTGGACATCGCCGCCTACTTCGCCAGCCGCTCGCCGATGAAAGGGGAGGGGGGTGTCGTCAGTCCGCTGGGGCGCCGCCTGTACGAGAGTGGGGATTCGACCCGCGGGATCGAGCCCTGCATCGCCTGCCACGGCCCGGCCGGAGAGGGGATCGCCGGTCTCGGCGCGGCCGCGCCGCGGGTCGGTGGGCAGGAATGGCGCTATCTGGAGAAGCAGCTCCTCGACTGGCGCAGCGGCGAGCGCCGCAACAGCCGGGACGGCGTCATGAACCGGGTGACCCGTGGGCTGAGTGATGAGGAGCTGCGCGCCCTCGCCGACTACCTGGCCGTGCAGCCCTGAGGCCTCGGGCGGAAGGCGGCGGCCGGCCCGCTGTTGGCAGTGCAGCATCGGCGTTGTCGCGCGTGCTGGCGGGGCAACAGCTGCTGCCTTCCGGTCACCCCTCCGCGGTGGCCTGGGGGCGCTCTTCTGAAGAGGGAAGGCTGCTTTTAAGTCTCTGATAAATATTCGTGTTTCTGCTGGTGTTGTGCGCATGTCATCAACTCTCCCGCAGGCGGCATGGATTCTGCTGATGTCATCGTCGAGCCGGGTCGCCTTTCGCACCGGCTGACCCGCATGCAGATTCGATGCGCAGCGGCCTGGATGTTCCGGCCGCAGTTGAAGGAGTTGAAACGATGAAGAGAAAAGCAGCCTACCTTGCCGTGGTGTGGAGCCTTGTCGGGGTGATGGGCCTGGAGTCCGTGGCCGTCGCGGCCGCGGAAGTGGCCGGTGCCGGCGAGACCAGGACGACCCGTTCCACCCAGGGCCAGCAGCATTGGGCCTATCAGCCGGTGGCCCGGCCGGCGACGCCGGCCGTGAAGGACGCCAAGTGGGTGCGCTCCCCGATCGACGCCCTGATCCTGGCCCAGCTGGAGTCCAAGGGGATCAAGCCCTCCGCCGATGCGGACCGCGCCACCCTGATCCGCCGCGTCACCCTGGACACCTGGGGCATCATCCCGACCCCGGAAGAGGTCAAGGCCTTCGTCAATGACAAGTCGCCCAATGCCTACGAGAAGCTGGTGGACCGCCTGCTCGCTTCGCCGCGCTATGGCGAGCGCTGGGGCCGCCGCTGGCTCGACTTGACCCGCCACGCCGACAGCGACGGCTACAACACCGACGGCACCCGGCCGAACATGTGGCGTTATCGCGATTACGTGATCAACGCCTTCAACGCCGACAAGCCCTACGATGTGTTCATCAAGGAGCAGCTGGCCGGTGACGAGCTGTGGCCGGACCGCAAGGACGCCCTGGTGGCCACCGGCTTCCTGCGCAACTTCCCGGACGAGATCAACGCCCGCGACCTGAACCTGAAAAAGCAGGAGATCGCCAACGACCTGACCGACACGGTCAGCTCGGTGTTCCTGGCCACCACGGCCAACTGCGCCCAGTGCCACAACCACAAGTTCGACAAGTTCACCCAGAGGGAGTACTACCAGCTCCAGGCCTACTTCGTGAACACCAGCTTCCGGGACGACGTGACTCCGCTCACCGGCAAGGCGCTGAGCGAGTTCTCCAGCAAGCTGGCCAAGTGGGAGGAGGCGACCAAGGACATCCGCGCCAAGCAGGAGACCCTGCTCAAGCCCTACATCGAGAAGGCCGAGGCCGACCGCCTGCTGGGCTTCGTGCCGGAGACCCGCGAGTCCATCACCAAGCCCGAGAAGGAACGCAACGCCTACGACCGCTGGATCTACCACCGCAACCTGTGGACCATGTCCGGCCGCACCCGCAACGCGGCCAACCAGATGAAGGAGAAGGACAAGGCCCAGTACGCCGAGTACGAGAAGGTGGTGGCTGAGCTCAAGAAGTTCGACGACCTCAAGCCGAAGGATCCGGGCTACATCTCCACCGCCACCGAGCTGGGCCACAGCGACTCGCCGCCCACCCACGTGCTCTTCAAGGGCATCTACGACCGCAAGCTGGATGAAGTCCAGCCCGGCTTGCCGGCGGCCCTGTCCGGCGGCGAGAACCCGAAGATCGTGCCCACGGCCACCTCCTCCGGCCGCCGCACCGCCATCGCCAACTGGATCGCCAGCCCGTCCAACCCGCTGACCGCCCGGGTCTTCGCCAACCGGGTGTGGAACCAGTACTTCGGCCGCGGCCTGGTGGATACGGTCAATGACTTCGGCAAGATGGGCCAGAAGCCGGTCAATCCGCAGCTGCTCGACTACCTGGCCGACAGCTTCGTCAAGAACGGCTGGAGCGTGAAGAAGCTGCAGAAGGAGATCCTGCTGTCCAGCGTCTATCGCCAGTCGTCCGACCACCGCGAGGAGCTGGTCAGCGTCGACCCGGAGAACAAGCTGCTGGCCTACTTCCCGCGTCAGCGCCTGGATGCCGAGCAGATCCGCGACTCGCTGCTGTATGCCGCCGGCCTGCTGGAGGAGAAGGTGGGGGGGCCGTCGGTGTATCCGCCGGTGCCGGCCAACTTCGACAACCGCAATGCCTGGAAGGTCTCCGACAGCCTGGCTGACCAGCATCGCCGCAGCGCCTACATCTTCATCCGCCGCAACACGCCCTACCCGCTGCTCGACACCTTCGACTGGGCCAACCCGCAGCTGGTGCATGGCCGCCGCGAGGTGACCACCACGGCGCCCCAGGCCCTGGCCCTGGCCAACAGCGACCTGGTCTTCGAGTGGTCCAAGGCCCTGGCCGGCCGGGTCATCCGCGAAGCCGGCGAGAGCGAGAACGCGCGTCTCGACCGCCTGTACCAGATCGCCTTCGGCCGTACGCCGGACAAGAGCGAGAAGGACAGCCTGCTGGCCTTCCTGGACAAGCAGGAGAAGGTCGTCGCCAACCAGCTCGCCACCGGCAAGAAGGTGGTGGCGCCGGTGGGGGCCAAGGACGCCGGCCCGGTGAAGGAGAAGGTCGAGGGCCTGTTCAAGACCCTGTATGGCCGCAGCCCCGACAAGTTCGAGCGGGCCACCCTGCTGTCCTACCTGGAGACCCAGCAGGCCAAGGCGGCCAAGGCCGGGGATGACGACGGCGAAGGCGCCGCCAAGGCGGCCGGTCACAAGGACAAGGCCAACCCCGCCCGCAGCGCCGCCTTCGTGGAGCTGGTCCACGCAGTGGTGAACTCCAACGAATTCCTGTATCGCCTGTAAGAACACACGAGAACAAGGCTGGAACACACATCATGACTATCGATCAGAACGCCCGTCGCCGCTTCCTCGTCAATGCCGGTTATGGCATCGGCGCCTACGCCTTCAGCGGCCTGTTGCCGGGTGGCGGCTTCATCTCCTCCGTGCAGGCCGCGGAGTACCTGGACCCGCTGGCCCCCAAACAGCCCCACCACACCCCCAAGGCCAAGGCCGTGATCTGGCTGCACATGGCCGGCGCGCCGTCCACCCTCGACCTGTTCGACTACAAGCCCGAACTGGTCAAGCTGCACGGCCAGCCGCTGCCAGACTCCTTCTCGAAGAACCTGAAGACCGCCACCGACGGCGGCGTCGGGGCCCTTTACGCCACCAAGCGCACTTGGAAGCAATACGGTGAGAGCGGCGCGTGGTTCTCCGATCTGGTGCCCAACCTGGCCCAGCACGCCGACAAGATCTGCTTCCTGAAAGGCAGCAAGACCGAAGGCTCGACCCACGTCATCGCCTCCCTCAAGCTGCACACCAGCGGCCTGGTGCCCGGTCGTCCGGCCCTCGGCTCATGGATCCAGTACGGCCTGGGCACCAACAACCCGGACCTGCCGGCCTTCGTGGTGCTGGCCAACGGCAAGAGCACCGGCGGCGGTGGCCGCGGCCAGGTGATCTGGAGTTCCGGCTTCCTGCCCGCGGTGTACCAGGGCACGGCCTTCCGCCAGGGTGATTCCCCCATCCTGCACCTGGACCGCCCGGCCGGCGTTTCGGACGTGGAGCAGCGCAACACCCTGGAGTTGCTGAAGACCCTCAACCAGCGCACCGCCGCGCGCTACCCGGCGGACACCGAGCTGGAGGCCCGCCTGCGCTCCTACGACCTGGCCTACCGCATGCAGAAGTCCGCCCCCGAGGCGGTGGACCTGTCCAAGGAGACCGATGCCACCAAGAAGCTCTACGGCCTGGACGACAAATCCACCGTCGAGTACGGCACCAACCTGCTGCGGGCCCGCCGCCTGATCGAGAAGGGCGTGCGCTTCGTGCATGTGATCTCCGGCTCGCCGGACGACAGCCTGCCCGACTGGGATGCCCACAACAACATCGAGAAGAACCACGGCACGATGGCCAAGCTGGTGGACAAGCCGATCGCCGGCCTGCTCGCCGACCTGGAAGCCCGTGGCCTGCTCAAGGACACCCTGGTGGTGTGGACCTCCGAGTTCGGCCGCACGCCTTACGGCCAGACCGGCGACGGGCGTGACCACAACCCCTGGGGCTTCACCTCCTGGGTGGCCGGCGGCGGCATCAAGGCCGGTTACACCCACGGCGCCACCGACGAGATCGGCCTGCGCGCCGCCAGCGGCATCGTGGACACCTACGACCTGCAGGCCACCCTGCTGCATCAGCTGGGCCTGGACCACCGCAAGCTCACCTTCCAGTACCAGGGCCGCCAGGAGAAGGCCACCACCGTCTTCGGCGACGTGGTCCAGGAAATCATCACCTGACCGGGAGGCAGGCAGGGGTGTAGGGGTGTAGGGGCGGCTTCAGCCGCCCTAAGGTGCCGAATCGGAGTCCGCGGGCGGCTGAAGCCGCCCCTACGACCCCCATAGCCGCCCCAACAGCACCTCCCTTGCCCCCCATTTGAACCGCAGAGAACCATGTACAAGAAAAGACTTCTTCACCTTGCCCTGAGCAGCCTCCTCGCCACCACCGCCATCACTGCCTCCGGGGCGGTGGATGAAGACTTCATGCGCACCGTGGAGGACACCTTCAAGAGCGCCGATTCAGCCATCGGCCTGAAGGACGCCAAGACCGCCACCGCCGACGCCAAGGAGCTCGAGAAGCTCTTCAAGGAAGTGGTGGACCACTATGTGAAAAAAGGTGATGCCGAAGAGGGCGTGAAGCTGTCCCAGAAGAGCATCGACCTCTCCAGCAAGATCGTCACGACCGTTGCCGCCAAGGATTTCGACAGTGCCGCGGTGGCCTCGGCCGAGCTCGGTCGCACCTGCAAGAGCTGCCACAACGTTTACAAGCAGGACTGACGCCATGAAGAAACTGCTGCTCGGCGTGCTCATCGCCGCCACCGCGCTGCCGGCTGCCGCGGCGCTCAAGGAGGGCGATGCCGCCCCGGACTTTCAGGCCCAGGCCGCCCTGGCCGGCAAGGCCTTCGGCTATTCCCTGAAGGACGCCCTCAAGAAGGGGGCGGTGGTGGTGTATTTCTATCCCTCCGCCTACACCAACGGCTGCAACCTGCAGGCGCACACCTTCAGCGAGAACATCAGCCAGTTCTCGGCGGCGGGTGCCAGCGTGGTCGGTGTGTCCCTCGACAGCATCAGCCGGCTCAAGGATTTCTCGGCTGATCCGGACTACTGCGCCGGCAAGCTCACCGTGGCTTCCGACGCCGACGGACGCATCGCCAAGGCCTACGACCTGGCCGTCAGGGAAGCCGGCAGCGGCCGCAAGGACTCCCGGGGGCAGGACATCGACCACGGCTTTGCCGAGCGCACCACCTTCGTGATCCGGCCCGACGGCCGGATCGCCGCCACGCTCAGCGGCCTGGCACCGGTGACCAACGTCGAGAAGGCCCTCGAAGTGGTGCGCAGCCTGGCGGGCCGGCGGCCTTGAAGCCAGCGCATCTCCTGCGCCTGCTGGCGCTGGCGGGCGTGCTGACGGCGGGGCAGGCGACGGCTGACAGCATCCTGGAGTTCGACATCTGGATGCAGAAGATCGACCGTCACAGCCAGACCATCCTGACGGCCCTGAAGCGCCAGGACGCCGACGCGGCCGTGGCCGACGCCCGTGAGCTGGCGCGCCTGTACGGCTTGATGGAGCGCTTCTATGAAGCCCGCGGCGAGCATGACGACCCGCTGCTGCTGTCCTGGGACGGCCGCCAGCGCGCCGCCAGTGCCGCCGTCCTGGCCCGCCAGGGAGATTTCTCCGGCGCCTTCGAGTCCGCGCTCGGCATCGCCCGCGACTGCCGGGCCTGCCATGACCGCTTCAAGCCGATCAAGCCCCAGGGTTGAGCCATGCCCCGTATCCTGATCCGCCTCCTCCTGGCCGGCGCGGCCATCGTCTGCGCCACCGCCACCACGGCGGCCGAGCGGCCGGGCGACCCCCTGGCCGGCAAGGCCTGGTCCGAGGACAACGTGTGCAAGGAATGCCACAACCCGGACGGCAACAGCACAGTCGCCGAGTACCCCCGCCTGGGCGGGCAGCAGGCGGCCTACCTGTACAAGCAGCTGCGCGACTTCCGCGACGGACGGCGCAGAAACGTGATCATGCAGGCCCTCACCCAGGACCTGGGTGACCGCGAGCTGGCCGATGTCGCGGCCCACTTCTCCGTGCAGCCGGTCATGAAGGGCGCGGCCCCGGTGGCCAACCCGCTGGGGCGCCGCCTCTTCGAGGAGGGCGACCCGGCGCGCAACATCCCGGCCTGCGCCGGCTGCCACGGTACCCACGGCAAGGGTCAGGCGCTCAGCGCCGGCCAGGCCTATCCGGCGATCGGCGGTCAGCACCGCTTCTACCTGCGGGGCCAGCTGCAGGACTGGCGCAGCGGCACCCGCCGCAACAGCCCGGACGGCGTCATGAACCAGATCGCCAAGCCCCTCGGCGATGCCGACATCGAGGCCCTGGCCGATTACCTGTCGGGCCTGTGAGCCCCTTCCTCCACCTGGATCGAACCCACCATGAGCAAATACTCCCTTTCCATCAACGGGCACAGCCGGGCCGTCGATGTGGCGCCGGATACGCCGCTGCTGTGGGTCCTGCGCGACAGCCTCGAACTGGCAGGCACCAAGTTCGGCTGCGGGGCGGGCCACTGCGGCGCCTGTACCGTGCATCTGAACGGCGTGCCCACCCGCGCCTGCATGACCCCCGTGTCCACGGTCGGGCGCAAGCAGGTCACCACCATCGAGGGCCTCGACGCGAAGGGTGAGCACCCCCTGCAGCGGGCCTGGAAGGAGCTGGACGTGCCCCAGTGCGGCTACTGTCAGGCCGGCCAGATCATGACCGCCGCCGCCCTGCTCAAGGAGAACCCCCGCCCCAGCGACGAGGAGATCGATGGGGCCATGGCCGGCAACCTGTGCCGCTGTGGCACCTACCTGCGCATCCGCAAGGGTATCCACCGGGCGGCCGAACTGGCTGCCGCCGACAAGAAAGGCCGCAAATGAACGCCCCCGATCTGGCCAGCGCCGGCCGCCGCGACTTCCTGCGCCGCTCCGCTCTGGCGGGCGGCGGGCTGGTGCTGGGCTTCTACCTGAACGGCACCGGCAACGCCGCCGAGCAGGTGGCCAAGCCGGCCGCCGCGCCGGGGGCCGAGTTCAAGCCCAACGCCTTCATCCGCATCGGCCGCGACGGTATCGTGACCCTGGTGTCCAAGCAGCCCGAGATCGGCCAGGGCATCAAGACCTCCCTGCCGGCGGTGATCGCCGAGGAGCTGGAGGTGAGCTGGAAGGACGTGCGCATCGTGCAGGGCGACCTGGACCCGGCCTATGGCCGCCAGAGCGCCGGGGGCTCCACCTCCACCCCCACCAACTACGAGGATTTCCGCCGCCTCGGCGCCACCGCCAAGGCGATGCTGGTGGAGGCCGCCGCGCGGACCTGGAAGGTACCGCCCGGCGAATGCGAGGCGGCCGACTCCGCCGTGCACCACCGCCCGAGCAAGCGCCGCCTGGGCTACGGCCAACTGGTCGATGCCGCCGCGGCGCTGCCGGTGCCCGACGCCCGGAGCGTGCGGGTGAAGGACCCGAAGGATTTCAAGCTGCTCGGCAAGCGCATCGGTGGCGTGGACAACCACGCGGTGGTCACCGGCCAGCCCCTGTTCGGGGTGGATACCCGCCTGCCCGGCATGCTCTACGCCGTGTATGAGAAGTCGCCGGTCTTCGGCGGCAAGGTCCGGCGCGCCAACCTGGAGGCCATCAAGGCCCTGCCCGGGGTGAAGGACGCCTTCGTCATCGAGGGCACGGCCGACCTGCGCGGGCTGCTGCCCGGGGTGGCCATCGTCGCCGAGTCCACCTGGGCTGCCTGGAGTGCCCGCAAGCAACTCCAGGTGGAGTGGGACGAAGGCCGCTTCGCCGACCAGAGCTGGGCCGGCTTCGTGGCCGAGGCCCAGCGCCTGGGCAAGCAGCCCGGCACCACCACCCTGCGCAAGGACGGCGACGTGAATGCCGCCCTGGCCGGCGCCGCCCGGACCGTCGAGGCGGCCTACAGCTACCCCTTCATCTCCCACGCCAGCATCGAGCCGCAGAACTGCACCGCCTGGTTCCGTGACGGGCGCCTCGAGCTGTGGGCGCCCACCCAGAACCCGGCCGCCGGCCAGGAGCTGGTGACGGCCACCCTGGGGATCCCCAAGGAGCAGATCCTGCTGCACATCACCCGCAGCGGTGGCGGCTTCGGCCGGCGCCTGTCGGCCGACTACATCGTCGAGGCGGCGGCCATCGCCCGGAAGGTGGCGGCGCCGGTGAAGCTCACCTGGACCCGCGAGGACGACCTGCGCCACGACCACTTCCGGGCCGCCGGCTTTCACTTCCTGCGCGGCGGTACCGATGCGCAGGGCCGCCTGATCGCCTGGCACAACCACTTCGTGACCTTCGCCAACCCGGTCAGCCGGGACGGCAAGACCACCTTGCAGCCCGGCAGCGGCGGCAGCCTGTCGGGCGACGAGTTCCCCGGCCGCTGGGTGGACAACTGCCTGCTGGAGCAGAGCGCCATCGAGTGCGGAGTGCCCATGGGCCCGTGGCGGGCGCCGGGCAGCAATGTGTTCGCGTGGGTCTTCCACAGCTTCATCGACGAGCTGGCCCACGCCGCCGGCCGCGATCCGCTGGAATTCCGGCTGGAGATCCTCGGCGACAAGGCCATCATGCCCGGCACCGGCGAGCGCGGTACGCCCTACGACGTGAGCCGCATGCGGCGGGTTCTGCTCGACGTGGCCGAGAAGTCGGGCTGGGGCAAGCGCAATTTCCCGAAGGGGCAGGGGCAGGGCATCGCCTTCCATTTCAGCCACCGGGGCTACATCGCCGAGGTGGCCGAGGTGACGGTGGGCAAGGACGGCAGCCTCAAGCTCGACCGGGTGGTGGTGTCCACCGACATCGGCGCCCAGATCGTCAATCTCTCCGGCGCCGAGAACCAGGTCGAAGGCTCCATCGTCGATGGCCTCGGCACCCTGATGTTCCCGGAGCTGAACATCGAGCGTGGGCGCATCGTGCAGGGCAACTTCAACGAGTACCCGCTGATCCGCATCCCCGATGCGCCGACCCGGGTCGAGGTGCATTTCGTGAAGACCGACTACCCGGTCACCGGTCTCGGCGAGCCGGCCTTTCCGCCGCTGGCGCCGGCGGTGTGCAACGCCATCTTCGCGGCCATCGGCAAGCGGGTGCGCCAGCTGCCCCTGTCGCGCACGGATCTGCGCTGGAGCTGAGATGGAGCAGCTTGATCAACAGGTGCTGAATGCGGTGCAGCGCTGGGGCGCCGCCGGTCGGCGCTTCGCCCTGGTCACGGTGGCCCGCACCTGGGGCTCGGCGCCCCGCCCGCCGGGGGCCTGGCTGGCCCTGCGGGACGATGGCGCGGTGCAGGGCTCGGTGTCCGGCGGCTGCATCGAGGACGATCTGATCGCCCGCATGCGCGACGGCCGGCTGGCCGGTACGGTGCCGTTCCGCCTGGATTACGGGGTCACCAAGGCCGAGGCCGAGCGTTTCGGCCTGCCCTGTGGCGGCACCCTTGAACTTGTCGTCGAGCCCGATCCCGACCCGGTCCTGCTCACCGACCTGCATGCGCGCATCGGCTCCGGACAGCTGGTGCGGCGGGTCGTGGACCTGGGGCGGGGCCGCGTCACCCTCGAGGCGGGGCTCCCCGGCCCCACGGTGGCGTGGGATGGCGAGGTTCTGGCCACGCTGCACGGCCCACGCTGGCGCCTGCTGATCATCGGCGCCGGCCAGATCTCCACCTATTTGGCGCAGATGGCCCAGGCCCTCGACTACCAGGTCAGCGTCTGCGACCCGCGCATCGAGTACAGCACGGAATGGCAGGTGCCTGGCGCCCCATGGGTGCCCGGCATGCCCGACGACGCCGTGCTGGCCATGAACCCGGACCCGCGCACCGCCATCGTGGCCCTGACCCATGATCCCAAGCTGGACGACATGGCCCTGCTGGAGGCCCTCAAGTCGCCGGCCTTCTACGTGGGCGCCCTCGGCTCCCGGCTCAACAATCGCAAGCGCAAGGAGCGCCTGCTCACCTACTTCGACCTGGGGCGCGAGGAGGTGGAGCGCCTGCACGGGCCGGTCGGCCTGGCCATCGGCAGCCGCACGCCGCCGGAGATCGCCGTCTCCATCCTGGCCGAGATGACCGCCGTGAAACGTCTTGGCAGCACCCCCGCGGCCAGCGCCGACTACCGGGAACTTGTGGTGTCGCTGGCGGGCTGCGGCATTCCCTGAGCGGTGAAGCGATGCGCTACCTGATCCTGATCGTCTGGCTGGTCGCGGTGGGTACGGCCATCGGCTGGCTCGGCCTGGCCGCCGCTGAAGATGAGACCCGCCGCGTCGAGCCGGCGGACGCGCCGGAACTGTCGATCCCCTTCGCCAACCGGGGCGGCATCCGCGACTGGGTGGCGGTGGACGAAGCGACCCTGCTGATCCAGGACAACTTCCGCAAGTGGTACCGGGTGAGGCTGGTGGCGCCGACACGGCATCTGCTGCACGCCGAGGGTATCGGCTTCGTCACCGGGCCTTCGGGCGCCCTCGACAACACCGGATCGCTGGCCGTCCGTGGCCAGAAGTACCCGATCGCCTCGGTGAGGGCCAGCGAAGGACCAAAGCGTCAGCGCCGCTAGCTGCGCTCGCCGCCCTTCGCGGGTGTCTCTTCGAGGTCCAGCCCCCAGTCGCCGTAGGTATACCAGTCGTCGCCGAGCAGTTCGGCGGGGTGCTGGGTGCGGCCCGAGCCGTTGCCGCAGCCCAGGGCGTCCTTCGGGCAGTATTTGTCGCAGCCCCAGCAGATGCGCTCCGGGTGCTTGGGGTGGATCGGGAATTTCTTCGCCATGGCGTCGTTGCATGGGGTAATTCCGAGTAATTTACTCGGAAATGCCGTCGGCCATCTTGAGCGTGGTCAAGCCGTCTTGCGGAACGACCCGCTCGCCGACCTGATTGCAGAGGGCGTCACACGGGGCTTGTGGGGCTTGTACTCCCAAAGGATGAGCGCGACCGCGCCAGGCCCGGGGTAAGCTCCTCAGGGTCTCAATGGAGTGCCTGACCCATGCCCTACCTGTTCCTCGCTCTCGCCATCGTCTGCGAAGTCTTCGCCACCTCGGCCCTCAAGGCCTGCGACGGCTTCACCCGCCTCGGACCGAGCGTCCTGGTGGTGATCGGCTATGCCGCAGCCTTCTTCTTCCTGTCCCTGGCCTTGCGCCATGTCTCCATCGGTGTGGCCTACGCCATCTGGTCCGGGGCGGGCATCGTGCTGATCAGCCTGGCGGCCTGGCTGGTCTACGGCCAGCGACTGGACGTGCCGGCCATGCTGGGCATGGGCCTGATCGTTGCCGGGGTGGGGGTGATCCAGCTGTTCTCCCGCGCCACCTCGGCCTGAGCGGGGGGAGGGGATTGCTCATCGCGGATGCGGATGATGATCTCCCAGCACGTGTGCTGAGGGGCTGTTGGCGGTTAAGCAGCAGGTAGTCTGTTTGGGCGCGCCCGGCGGCATCGGGGGCGCGCTGGTTTTTCTTTACGGATGAAGGGCTTGTGAGCCCGGGGGGGCTGAGGGCCGGCTTTTCGGCCCGGTGGCGCAGGATTTGCACGGAGAGGGGTTGTTGAACAACAGCCGGTCTGCGTTCCCATGATCCTCGTCCCGATGAAACTGCCATCCCTCTCCGTCCGCCCGAGCCTGATCGCCCTCAGCCTCGCCGCCGCCTTTTCTCCCGCCGCCTGGGCCCAGCAGGCGCCGGCCGGCGGTGGGGTCGATCTCGAACCGGTGATCGTCACCGGCACCCGTGCCAAGGCCCGCACGGTCACGTCATCCCTGTCGCCGATCGACCAGATCTCGGCCAGGGAGTTGGAGAGCACCGGCGCCACCGAGCTGGCCACGGTGCTGGCCCGCTTGCTGCCGTCCCTCAACTTCCCGCGCCCGGCGGTTACCGACGCCACCGATGCGGTGCGCCCGGCCCAGCTGCGGGGGCTGTCCCCCGATCACACCCTGGTGCTGGTCAATGGCAAGCGCCGCCACACCACCTCCATCCTCAACGCCAGCGGCACTCAGGGGCGCGGCTCGGCGCCGGTGGACCTCAACGCCATCCCCCTCGCCGCGGTCGAGCGCATCGAAGTGCTGCGCGACGGGGCTGCGGCCCAGTACGGGTCGGATGCCATCGCCGGCGTGATCAACATCGTCCTCAAGAAGGGGGCCGAGGGGGGCAGCGCCGAAGCTTCTTACGGGCAGTTCAGCGAAGGCGACGGCACCCAGCACAAGCAGAGCCTCAGCTTCGGCCTGCCCCTGTCAGACCAGGGCTGGTTGCGGGTGGCGGTGGAGAAGCGCGAGCAGAACTCCACCAACCGGGCCCTGGCCGACTTCCGCAATCCGGCCGAGCCCCTCTACGGCACCGTCAGCCAGCGCTTCGGCGACCCGGACAGCGACCAGGGGGCGGTCTTCCTCAACGGCCAGCTGAGCATCAACAACGACGTGGAGGCTTATTTCTTCGGCAGCCACAGCAGCCGCGACTCCCGCGCCGCCGGCTTCTACCGGCCGGCCCTGGACAGCCGCAACATCCGCGCCATCTATCCGAATGGCTACCTGCCCATCGAGGCCAGCAACAGCCTCGACCAATCCCTGGTGGCTGGTCTGCGTGGCGTCACCGATGCCGGCTGGCGCTGGGACCTGAGCGCCAACTACGGCGCCAACCGCTTCCGCCTGAACATCGACAACACCCTCAACACCAGTCTGGGTGCCAGCAGCCCGACCCGCTTCTATGCCGGCGAGCTGGAGAACGTGCAGACCGTGGTCAATGCCGACTTCGCCCGCGAGTACAGTCTCGGCTGGCTGGCCGGCCCCCTCACGGTGGGCTGGGGCCTGGAGACCCGCAACGAGCAGTACGCGATCTCGGCGGGCTCGCCGGAGTCCTGGTTCGGCTCCGGCGCCCAGGTCTTCTCAGGTTTCCGGCCCGGTGACTCCGGTACCCACAAGCGTGACAGCAAGGCTGTCTACCTGAACCTGGAAGCCGACATCACCAAGCGGTTCAGCGGCTCGGCCGCCCTGCGCGGGGAGAACTACAGCGACTTCGGCGACGCCACCTCGGCCAAGCTCGCCGGCCGCTACGCCGTGTCGCCCCAGGTGGCTTTGCGCGGCACCGCCTCCACGGGCTTCCGTGCCCCGTCCCTGGTACAGCAGCACTACTCCACCACGACCACCAGCTTCATCAGCAGCGTGCCCTACGACGTGCGCACCTTCTCCGTCGCCGACCCGGTGGCCCGCCAGCTCGGTGCCGAAGACCTGAAGGCAGAGAAGTCCACCAACTTCAGCCTGGGCGTGCTGCTCCAGCCCAGCCGCGCATTTACCACCTCGATCGACGCCTACCAGGTGGGCATCAAGGACCGTATCGTGCTGTCGGAGAACCTCACCGGCGCCGCAGTGCGCAGCTTCCTGGCGGCCAACGGCTACCCCGGCACCGACGGCGGGCGCTACTTCACCAACGGCATCGACACCCGGACCCGCGGCGTCGATGTGGTCAGCACCTACCGCCTCGACCTGCAGCGCCTGGGCCGCCTCGACCTGAGCCTGGGCTTCAACTACAACACCACGGAGATCACCCACGTCGCCCCCAACCCGGCGATCCTGGCGCAGAACGGCCTGGCGGTGCAGCGCATCGGCCGCGCCGAGACCGGCCGCATCACCAAGGGCTCGCCCTCCGACAAACTGACCCTGGGTGCCGACTACGGGCTTGGCGCGTGGAACCTGCGCGGCCTGCTGACCCGCTATGGTGAGTTCACGGCCTACCACGCCAGCAACCCGGCCCTCGACCAGACCTTCAACCCCGCCTGGGTGCTCGACCTGGCCGCCAGCTACAAGCTCCGGCAATGGACCTTCACCGCCGGCGTGGACAACCTCACCGACCGCTACCCCAACCGCCTCACCCCGGCCACCACGCCGAACACCGTGCTGCCCTACAGCCAGAGTTCGCCGTTCGGGTTCAACGGGCGGTTTGCGTATTTGAAGGCGGGGTATAGCTGGTAAGGGGGGGCGGATATTCCTGCATGGGGCTTGGGGGGGCTCCATTTAGCGGCTTTCCGCTGTTTAGCGTTGGATTGGCCGGGAATTCGCCCCGGCGGGTGACCCCTTTCTTTGCGTCGCATGTAGGGGCGGCTTCAGCCGCCCACGGACTCCGATCAAGCACCTGCGGGCGACTGAAGTCGCCCCTACATGGCAAAGAAGAAGGTCGCCCGCCGGGGGCGGAGGCGGGGTTTCGCGGAGCACGGCTCCGCGCCGCCGTAGCCGGCCGGGTGTGCAAACCCGGCCGTGGGAAATTCCCGGCCAATCCAACTCAAAACAACGGAAAGCCGCCCAGCAATGGCTCAAGCACAAGGCTCCTGACAAGATCCACTCCAGCGCCACAGACAAGCGCGCCCATGCCATCAGCAGCGCCTCCCATGGCATCGGCAGCACCTCCCGTGGCATCGGCAACGCCTCCCATGGCATCGGCAACGCCTCCCATGGCATCGGCAGCCGCTCCCGTGGCATCGGCAGCGCCTCCCGTGGCATCGGCAGCCTCTCCCATGCCACCAGCAGCCCGTCCGATGCCACGGGCGCGCCATCCGATGCCATCCGCTGCTTCCGCTTCAACACCGCTGGGCGAAGCCGTGTTGATTTCCGCACAGCACCTCCCCCCATACACCCCGCCCGGGCCATGAACACGGCCCCCTGAGCCTGGCGCGGGTCTTGCATAGTCCTTGGTGTCCGTGCGCTTGCTCACGCGGCTCATGCAAATTGCGGAAATTGGTGTCCACTTTCGGTGCATCCCGGCCGTTGAAAGTGAAAACCCGCCGCGCCACGAACAGCGTGTCAGGCGCCAACGGGCAACCCTTGAATCGACAGAGAGTGCGTTTCCAACCCGACCATGTGCCAGCTCCTCGGTCTCAACAGCAACCTGCCCACTGACATCTGCGCGTCGTTTGCCGGCTTCCGGGAACGCGGCGGGCGTACCGACGAGCATGCCGACGGCTGGGGTATCGCCTTCTTCGAGGACGGCGGGCTGCGCATCCTCAATGAGCCCCACCCGTCGTGCCAGTCGCAGCTGGCCGAGATGGTGGCGGAGCATCCCTTCCAGGCCACCAACATCGTGGCGCATATCCGCAAGGCCACGGTCGGTACGGTGCGCCTGGAGAACACCCATCCTTTCTCGCGCCGCCTGTGGGGGCGTGACTGGGTGTTCGCCCACAACGGCACCCTGGTGGATTTCGTGCCGCGGCTGGAGGGGGATTTCCGGCCCCGGGGCTGCACCGACAGCGAGCGGGCCTTCTGCTGGCTGATGGACGGTCTGCAGCATCGCTTCGGCGATGTCCGACCGGACTTCGACACCCTCTTTGCGTGGCTGCGCGAGGCCGCGGTTGCGCTCAGCGACTATGGGGTGATCAACTTCCTGCTGTCCGACGGTGAGTTGATGCTGGCCCACTGCTCGACGCGGCTCAGCCACGTGCTGCGTCAGGCGCCGTTCAAGCGGCGGGTACGCCTAGTGGATACCGACGAGGACTGCGACCTCGGCCAGGGCGTGGATCCGGCGACCCGCAGCGTGGTGCTGACCACCGTGCCGCTGACCCACGACGAGGCCTGGGTCAATATGCCCGCGGGCAGCCTGTGGGGCTTCCGCGACGGCCGCGTGCTGGCCACCGCGCCCACGGTGGCGGGGCGGGTGCGGCAGCAGGCCGAAGCCTGCGCCTGAGGCGGAGCGCGTCTCCGAGGAAGGGCTGAGACGGGGCTGAGAGCGTGCGCGCCTCAGCCGCCCCGTGCTTCGCGCACGCGCCGCCTGTGAGGGGCGATCCTGATCCAGAACGCCATGTCGGCGGCCATGCCGGCAATCACGAAGCCGGCCTGGCCGCTCGCGGCGCCTGCCCCGTAGAGGGCCAGGGCGGTGAGCATCAGGCCGGCGCTGGTCAGCCGATGCAGCCAGCCGGGGGCAGCAGGGCGGGCGGCGTCCATTTCCTTATTTGCCTTCACCAAACTTTGCATCCGCCGCCTTGGCATCGGTGGCGATCCGCTCATTGATCTCTTTGGCGGCCTGAGCCTCGCCGTTGATGTACTGGCTGATCAGCTGGCTGGTGGCCTGGATGTCGGCGTTGCCTTCCTTCTGCAGGCAGTCGAGCCAGGCGCGCTGGGCCTGGCGGTAGCCATTCACGGCGCCGACGCTCTTGTTGAAGGCGTCGGCGTTCTTCAGGTCCAGATTGACGGCGGCGGGCCGGGGGCCGCAGGCATGGCTCCAGGTGCCGTTGTCTATCCGGCCGGCCTGGGCGGGCAGGCTGGCGGTGAGGGCGAGGAGGGCGAGGAGGGGGGGCAGCAGGGATTTCATGGATAGGGGCTCCTGGGTTCAGCCCTTGCGGGCCGGCGGGGTGTCGGGGGTCTTGTCGCTGGCGGCGGTGGCCTTGGCCGCGGCCTTGTCCTGGGGGGCGGGCTTGCTGCCGGGCGCGTCCTTGCCCTTCTTCTCGGGCAGGGCCTTGGGATGGACGGTCTCGCCCTCGGCGAGCAGGTCGGAGGGGCTGCTGACCAGGACTTCGCCTGCCTCCAGGCCGGCCAGCACCTCGATGTCGCGGCCCAGGTCGCGGCCGAGGGTGACCTTGCGGAAGCTCAGGGTGTTGTCCTTGTCCACCACCACCACCTGGTTGCCGTTCTGGCCGGTGACCAGCACGTTGGTGGGCACCAGCAGGGCCTTGGCGCTGCTCGACAGGTTGAAGGTGACTTCGCCGTAGGTGCCGGGCAGCAGCTTGCCGTCGGGGTTGGGCAGTTCCAGCTCGACCTGGCGGGTGCGGGTCACCGGGTCGAGGGCGCCGGCGGCGTGGGCCACCCGGGCGCTGAGCTTGCGGCCCGGGTTCTCGGGGATGCGCAGGCTCACCTCCTGGCCCTGGCTGATCTCACTGGCGTACACCTGGGGAATCCACAGGGTCAGGCGCAGTGGGTCGGTCTGGGCGAGGGCGAAGAGCTCCTTGCCGTTGGCGGCGATCAGGTCGCCCACCTCCACGCTGCGCCGGGTGATGACGCCGTCGAAGGGGGCGTGGATGCGCCGGAACTGCCTGAGCTGTTCCAGGCGTCTGACGTTGGCCTCCACGGCGGCCAGGTCGGCGCGGGCCTGGGCGGCGGCGCTGCGCTTCTCGTCCAGATCCTGTTTGGCCACGCTGTCGAGGCTGGCCAGGTGCTCCCAGCGCTTGAGGGTGTCGCGGGTCAGCTCGACCCGGGCCCGCACCTGCTCGCGGGCGGCGCGGGCCTGTTCCAGCTCCTGGTCCTGCTCCGGGGCCTCGATGGTGGCGAGCAGTTCGCCCTTCCTGACCCGTTCGCCGATGGTCTTGTGCCAGGCTGCGAGGTAGCCGCCGCTGCGGGCCAGCAGGGTGATCTCGCTGCGCCCCTGCAGGGTGGCGGGCAGGGTCACGCTGCGCTTGCTGTCGCCAGGGCGGGCGACCACCGTGGACACGTTGCGGGTCAGGCTGGTGGCGGTGCGTTGTTCGAGCGCGCGGGCGTCCTGGTGCTGCAGGGCCAGGCGCACGCCGCCGCCGGCCAGCAGCAGGCCGATCAGGCTGAAGCCGGCGAAGCGGGCGTAGCGCAGGGTCCGGCCGCCGGTGTGGGCGGTGAGCGGGGGGAGGGTCGGGTCGGGCATGACGGGTGTTCCGTGTGGGTCAGGCGAGGGCCGGTTGAGGGCGAAGGCCGCGGCGCGCCAGCCGCAGGTGCACTGCGGCGAAGACGAGGGGCACGAAGAGCAGGGTGGAGACGGTGGCGAAGGCCAGGCCGCCGATCACCGCGCGGCCGAGGGGGGCGTTCTGCTCGGCTCCTTCGCCGATGCCCAGGGCCA
This sequence comes from uncultured Zoogloea sp., assembly GCA_937967645.1. Taxonomy (GTDB): domain Bacteria; phylum Pseudomonadota; class Gammaproteobacteria; order Burkholderiales; family Rhodocyclaceae; genus Zoogloea. The sequence continues at coordinate 27,184 of CALBTT010000200.1, read as the reverse complement.
TCGGCAGCATGCCGGCGATCATCGCGAAGGCGGTCATCAGCACCGGGCGCAGGCGGGTGGAGGCGGCTTCGAGGGCGGCGCTCACCGGAGGCACGCCCTCCGCCAGCCGGCTGCGGGCGAAGGACACCAGCAGGATCGAGTTGGCGGTGGCCACCCCCATGGTCATGATGGTGCCGGTGAGGGCCGGCACGCTGAGGGTGGTGCCGCTGAGGAAGAGCAGCCAGGCGATGCCGGCCAGGGCGGCGGGCAGGGCGCTGATGATGATCAGCGGGTCGAGCCAGGACTGGAAGTTGACCACCAGCAGCAGGTACACCAGCACGATCGCCACCGCCAGGCCGAGGGCCAGGCCGGCGAAGGAGCTGTGCAGGGTTTCCACCTGGCCGCGCAGGGCCAGGTCCACACCCCGCGGCAGCCTGGGCCGGATCTCGTCGAGCAGCGCCTCGATGTCGCGGCTGACGCTGCCCAGGTCACGGCCTTCGATGTTGGCGTAGACGTTGAAGATGAGGTTGGTGTTGTAGCTGGTGACCATGGGGGCCATGGCCTGGCGTGACAGGGACACAACGTTGCCGAGGAGCTGCGGGCCGTCCTCGTTGGCCCCCACCGGGGTGCGCAGCAGAGCGTCCAGATCCTCGAGGGCGGTCTCCGGGCTGCGCACGCCGATGGTGTAGGTGTTGCCGTTGCTCGGGTTGAGCCAGTAGGCCGGCGAGGCCTGCATGCTGCCCGAGAGGGAGATCATCACGTTCTGGGCCACGTCCCGGGCGGCCAGGCCGAGCTGCTGCAGGCGTACCCGGTCCATGTCCAAGGCCAGGGCCGGCTTGCCCCAGCGCTGGTAGACGTGGGCATCGACGATGCCGGGGATGGCGCGCAGGCGGTTGTTGAGCTCGACCGCCAGGGGGATCACGTCGGCGGCCTTGCCGCCGATGAACTGAATGTCGATGGGCGCCGGGGTGCCGAAGTTGAGGGTCTGGCTGACCTGGTCGGCGGGCTGGAAGAAGAACTCCACGCCCGGAAAACGCTCCGGCAGCAGCGCCCGCAGGCGGGTGATGTAGTCGCCGCTGGGGGCGTGGCCGGGCCGCAGCGAGACCATGATCTCGGCGTCGGCGGTCTCGGTGGTGCCGGAGTTGCCGAACAGGGTGTTGCGGGTGGAATAGGGGCCGCCGACGATGTCCAGGATGTCACCCAGCTCGGCGGCGGGGATGGTCTCGCGGATGAGCGCCTCGACCCGGTCGGCCAGCTTGGGCATCTCCTCCAGGCGGGTGCCCGAGGGGGCCCGCAGGTGCAGGCGGATCTGCCCGGCATCCACCGCCGGAAAGAGGTCCTGACCGAGCAGGGGGACAAGGCCCAGGGACAGCAGGCCGAAGCCCAGGAAGGCGGTGCCGAAGCGGCGGCGCTGGCGCAGCAGGGCGGCCAGCAGCGCGGTGTAGTGCTCCCGCAGGCGGCGGAAGCCGGCCTCGAAGCCGAGGTGCACCCGGTGGAAGGTGGCGGCCAGGCCCGCGGCGGGAGGCGGCCGGTGGGCGCCGTGCTGCGAGGCCATCATGTACATCACCAGGGTCGGCACCAGGGTGCGCGACAGCAGGTAGGAGGCCAGCATGGCGAACACCACCGCCTCGGCCAGCGGCACGAACAGGGAGCGGGCCACCCCGCTGAGGAAGAACATCGGCACGAAGACGATGCAGATGCACAGGGTGGACACGAAGGCCGGTACGGCGATCTCCTGGGCTCCGTCGAGGATGGCCTGGTGGGGGTTCTTGCCGAGGGCCATCTGGCGCTCGATGTTCTCGATCTCGACGGTGGCGTCGTCCACCAGGATGCCCACCGCCAGGGCCAGGCCGCCGAGGGTCATCAGGTTGAGGGTCTCGCCGAGCAGGTAGAGGACGATCAGCGAGCAGCAGATCGACAGGGGGATGGACACCGCGATGATGCAGGTGGACCGCCAGTTGCCCAGGAACAGCAGGATCATCGCGGCGGTCAGCGAGGCGGCGATGAGGGCCTCGTGGAGCACGTTGCCGATGGCCGCGCGCACGAACAGCGACTGGTCGAACATCAGCTTGACGTTCATGTCCTCGGGCAGCTTCTCGAGGATGCGCGGCAGCTCGCTGCGCACCTGGTCCACCACCTCCAGCGTGGACACGCCGCCCACCTTGAACACCGAGGTCAGGATGCCGCGCTCCCCGTTCTGCCGCACGATGGTCTGCAGCGGCCCGGCCCCGTCGCGCACGCTGGCCACATCGCGCACATGGACGGTCCTGCCGCCGACGGTCTTGATCGGGATGTCGCCGATCTTGGCGATGCTCGCCACCGAGCCGTTGAGGGCCACGTCGTATTCCTGGCTGCCGATCTTGATGATGCCGGTGGGCAGGGTCAGGGTCTGGTTGCCGATGGCGTTGGTGACGTCGGCGGGGGTGATGCCGCGGGCCAGCAGGGCGGCCGTGTCGATGTCCACCGAGATCTGCCGGTTGCGGGCGCCGAAGGGGGCGGTCAGCTCCACGCCCTTCTTCATGCGCAAGGTGTTGCGCACCACGTCGTTGGTCAGCTCGCCGACCTCGGTCTCCGGCACGGTGGCGCTGGACACGCCCACCTGCAGCAGCGGCAGGTCGGTGGCCGAGTACTGCACCACCTGCGGCGGGGCGATCCCCGCCGGCATGGAGCGATAGGCGGCGTTGGCGCCGGACTGCACCTGGGCCAGGGCGGTACCGATGTCGGTGCCGGGCTGGAAGAAGACCTTCACCACCGCGCCGCCGGCCACCGAGATCGACTCGGTGTGCTCGATGTTGTCCACCGACTGGGTCATCGACCGCTCGGCGCTGCGGGTGATCCGGCTATACACCTCCGGGGCCGGAAGCCCGCTGTAGCTGTAGAGCATGGCCACCACCGGGATGTCGATGGACGGGAAGATGTCCACGGACATCTTCCGCAGCACGTAGGGCATGGACAGCAGGATGAGCAGCGCCATCACCACGAAGGTGTAGGGGCGGCGCAGGGCGATATTGACGATCCACATGGAGGCGGGGGCAGGCGCGCCAGGGCGGCCCGCCGGGAGCAAGCAAACCCTTTCCCCCGGCAAATTCCGTTCCACGCGCGCCGGGCCCCGTCTGCTGCGGCCTTGCTCCCGGTGGGGGAGGGTGGAAGTGTTGGCTGGGCAGCAGCTTTGCTGCGCTGCGGTTGGGTGCGCAGCAGTGGTGGGGGTGTCCGGGGCTGGAATGCGGGCCGGAGTGGGGGTTTGGGGCTGGTACGGTCTGTGCGTCCACCTGCTTCTTCGCGGGACCTGTCGGGGCGTGTAGGGGCGGCTTCAGCCGCCCGCGGACTCCGATTCGGCACCTGAGGGCGGCTGAAGCCGCCCCTACACGCCCTACATGCCGCACATGCCCCGACCTCCCTCACTTCCCCGAGAGACCCTTCCGTATGAGATCCAAGACCCTCCCTCTGGCCATCGGCCTGGCGCTGGCCTCCGTCGCCGCGCAGGCCCAGCAGGCCACCCAGGTGCTGCCGCGCCCGCCCGAGCCCTTTGCCGGCCGGATCGCCCCGGACAAGGCCCAATCCACCCCCGCCTGGCCGAAGCAGGTGAAGGCCGCCGAGGGCGCGCCCAACGTGGTGGTGGTACTCCTCGACGATGTGGGCTTTGCCCAGTCGTCCACCTTCGGCGGTGTTGCCGAGACCCCGGCGCTGGAGGCGCTGGCGCAGAACGGCCTGTCCTACAACCAGTTCCATGTGGCGGCCCTGTGCTCGCCCACCCGCGCGGCCATCCTCACCGGCCGCAATCACCACGAGGCCGGCTTCGGCAACGTGGCCGGCGCCTCGGCGGGTTTTCCCGGCTACAACTCGGTGTGGGCCAAGGACACCGTCTCCCTGGCCGAGGTGCTGCGCCAGAACGGCTACAGCACGGCGGCCTTCGGCAAGTGGCACAACACGCCGGAGTGGGAGATCACCCCCGTGGGCCCCTTCGACCACTGGCCGACCAGCCTGGGCTTCGAGTTCTTCTACGGCTTCCATGGGGGGGCCGACAACCAGTGGGAGCCGCGCCTGTTCCGCAACACCACGGCCATCGAACCCAAGGCGACCCCGGAGCAGGGCTACCACCTGACCGCCGACATGACCGACGAGGCCACCCGCTGGCTGCGCAACGTGGATGCGGTGTATCCGGACAAGCCCTTCTTCGTGTGGTTCGCCCCCGGTGGCACCCACTGGCCCCACCATGTGCCGAAGGACTGGATCGAGCGCTACAAGGGGCGCTTCGACAAGGGCTGGGATGTCCTGCGGGAGGAGATCTTCGCCCGCCAGAAGGCCAAGGGCGTGGTCCCCGCCAATGCGGTGCTGACGCCGCGCCCGCCCGAGCTGCCGGCCTGGGATTCGCTGCCCGCCGAGCAGCGCCGCCTGCTGGCCCGTGAGGCCGAGGTGACGGCCGCCTTCCTGGCTTACACCGATTACCAGGTGGGGCGCCTGCTGGCCGAGATCCGGGCCCAGGGCAAGGGGGACAACACCCTTGTGTTCTACATCGTCGGCGACAACGGCGCCGAGGCCAACACCGCCCTGCTGGGCCGCGACCTGGTGGCCCCGGACGGCACTCCGGCCAGCGTGGCGGAGCGGGTCAGGCGCATCGAGGAGCTGGGCGGCCCGGCCTTCGACAATCAGGTGGGGTCTGCCTGGGCGTGGGCCGACAACACGCCCTTCCAGTACGGCAAGGGGATCCCGGCCTATCTGGGCGGCACCCGCAACCCGTTGGTGGTGTCGTGGCCGAAGGGCATCAAGGACAGGGGGGCGGTGCGCAGCCAGTTCAGCCACGCCACCGACATCGCGCCGACCATCTACGAGCTGGCGGGCATCCGCTTCCCGCAGAAGGTGGAAGGGGTGGATCAGGTGCCCCTGTCGGGCAAGAGCCTGGGCTACAGCTTCGATGAACCCCGCGCCGCCTCCCGCCGCAGCCTGCAGTACTTCGAGATCCGTGGTACCCGCGGCATCTACAAGGATGGCTGGTGGGCCGGCTCGCGGCTGGTGACCCAGGCGGGGAACTCGGCCCTCAACCAGGCCCCCTTCGGCACCCGCAAGTGGGAGCTGTACAACCTGGACGAGGATTTCACCCAGTCCCGCAATCTGGCGGATCAGTATCCCGACAAGCTGGCCGAGCTGGTGGCGGCCTTCGACAAGGAGGCGTGGGCCAATGATGTGTACCCGCTGGCGCCCGATGCGGGCGTCGGACGCCCGAGCCTCACGGCGGGCCGCAAGCTGTTCACCTACCGGGCTGGGGTGGGACGCATCCCCAGCCGCAACGGGCCCGACGTGACCCGCCGGGCCCACAGCATCCGCGCCGGGCTGGACCTGTCGGGCAAGGGCGGGGACGGGGTGATCATCGCCGATGGGGGGCGCTGGGGCGGCTTCAGCCTGTTCGTGAAGGACGGCCGCCTGAGCTACGAGGCCAACGCCCATGGCCACCGCAGCGGCTACATCGTCGCGTCGGAGCGCCTGCCCCGTGGCAAGGTGCAGGTGGAATTCCGCTTCCAGCCGGACGGCTCGGCCTCCTCCGTGCCTGCCGCGACCGGCCCCGGCCAGCCGCAGCCCGCGGTGCCAGGCACCGGCCGCCTGTATGTGAACGGCAAGCAGGTGGGCGAGGGGCGCATCAGCAAGATCGCCTATGGCAGCTACGACACCCTGGACATCGGCGCCGACCTGGGCACCCCGGTCAGCAGTGAATACAAGGTGCCCTTCAGCTTCAGCGGCAGCCTGGATACGGTGCAGGTGGAATTGCTCTGAGCATCGCCGCAACGCTGCTGCTCTTCCGGCAGCAGCAGCGTTGCGATCGCAGCAGCCTGCGGGCTGGGCAACAGCGCCCGCGATGCTTTGACCCCGGTCTGGAGAGGGGTATTCGGCGTTTCCTCCGGCCGTATTTCTCCCGATAAATCAAATGAATGAAGCGGCCCCACGGGGCTGACGCCGGCCCCGATGCGGGAACTGGCACGTTGAGTGCACGTGTTCAGGCCAGGGGGCGCTGTCCCGCCCTGATCTGAATCCCGCTCTTCACCTTCTTGCCATCGACCATTCATCGACCATTGCCATGAGACTCAAAGCTTCAGTCAAAGCCCTGCGTACTTCGATCGCCTCGCTCGCCGTACTGGCCGTGGCGGGTTCCGCCCTGGCCCAGGAGGCCGCGCCGGCCGTCACCCCGGCGATTGCCGGTGTGGTCAATGCCGGCACGAAGATCGAACTGATCAAGGATGGCTTCAAGGGCACCGAAGGCCCGATCGCCGCACCCGACGGCGGTCTGCTGTTCACCGAGAACCAGAACGACAAGATCCTCCGCATTGCGCCGGACGGCTCCGTCTCGGTCTATCTGGCCGGTGCCAATGGTTCCAATGCGCTGGCCTTTGCCCCCAACGGCGACCTGGTGACGGTGCAGACCCTCGACCCGAAGGTCGGCGTGATCCAGCCTCAGGGCAACGCCCGCAGTCTGGTGGGCAAGGTGGAGGGCGGCCTCAACCTGGGCCGTCCGAATGACCTGGTGGTGGATCGCAAGGGCTTTGTGTATTTCACTGACTCCGGCGTAAACGCCAACGCCAATCCCAAGCCCGACCTGAGCAAGACGGCCAGGCCCGCGGTGTACCGGATCTCGCCGGAGTATGCGCTGGAGCGCATCGCCAACGACATCACGCGGCCCAACGGCATCCAGCTGAGCCCGGACGAGAAGACCCTCTACGTGGCCAACACCGCCGGTGAGCACGTGCTGGCTTTCGATATCGCCGCCAATGGCAAGGTCGGACCGAAGCGCGAATTTGCCAGGCTGGAGGGCTTCCGCCAGACCGAAAACGGCCCCACCAGCGGCGCCGACGGGCTGGCTGTGGATGCGGAAGGACGCCTCTACGTGGCCTCCAACGCCGGGGTGCAGGTGTTCAACAGCAAGGGCGAAGCCCTGGGAACCATTGCCCTGCCCAAGCGGCCTCAGAACCTGGCCTTCGCCGGGCCCGACAAGAAGCAGCTCTACGTGGTCGGCAGCGGCTCCGTGTGGCGGGTTCCGGTGCTTACCGCCGGCTACACTGGCCGCGCGAAGTAAGGGGGAGTGAAGGGCCTGTAGGGTACGCGTAGGGGCCTGTAGGGGCGGCTTCAGCCGCCCGCGGACTCTGGATCACGCACCTGCGGGCGGCTGAAGCCGCCCCTACACGTACCCCACATACCCCCTGCAACCCTGGCCCCACCCGCGACAAGATCCCGCCCATCCATCCCAGGAGATTCCCACCATGACCCGCAAGACCGTTGCCGATTTTGATCCGGAAGTCCTCAAGCTCTTCGACAAGTATGTCCATGGCCTCATCCCGCGCCGCGAGTTCCTGAAAAGTGCGGGCAAGTACGCGGTGGCAGGGGTGACCGCCGAGGGCCTGCTGGCGGCGCTGAGTCCGCGCTTCGCCGAGGCCCAGGAGGTCCAGCCGACGGATGCCCGCATCAAGGGCAGCTTCGTGGAGATTCCGTCGCCCGCCGGCTACGGCACCCTGCGGGGCTACCTGGTGCAGCCGGCCAATGCCTCCGGCAAGCTGCCCACCGTGCTGGTGGTGCATGAGAACCGGGGCCTCAACCCGCACATCGAAGACATCGCCCGGCGCCTGGCGCTGGACGGCTTCATCGCCTTTGCGCCGGATGCCTTGTTCCCGCTGGGGGGCTATCCGGGTGATGAGGACAAGGCCCGCGAACTCTTCCCCAAGCTCGACCAGAACAAGACCCGCGAGGACTTCGTCGCCGCTGCGGCTTATCTGAAGAAACTGCCCCAGGGCAATGGCAAGGTCGGTGTCACCGGCTTCTGCTACGGCGGCGGGGTGGCCAATTTCCTGGCCACCCGCATCCCCGATCTGGCCGCCTCGGTGCCTTTCTACGGCGGTCAGCCGCCCGCCGAGGAGGCCGCGAAGATCAAGGCCCCGCTGCTCATCCACTACGCCGAGAACGACGAGCGCATCAACGCCGGCTGGCCCAAGTACGAGGAGGCCCTGAAGGGCGCTGGCGTGAAGTACGAGGCGCATTTCTACCCGGGCACCCAGCACGGCTTCAACAACAACACCACGCCGCGTTTTGACGCCAAGGCCGCCCAACTGGCCTGGCAGCGCACCGTGGCGTTCTTCAGGACGCACCTCAAGGCCTGAGGGCGACCATCCAACGCAGCATCAACCTGAAACCATCCGGAGAAACAATGAAGAAGTTCGTCAAACCCCTGCTCGCCGTCCTGCTCGTCTCCGCCGCCTCCTCCGCGGCCATCGCCCAGCAGGCTCCCAAGCCCGAGCAGGTGATCAAGTGGCGCCAGTCGGTTTACCAGACCCTCGCCTGGTACAACGGCCGCATCAAGGCCAACGTGGATGGCACCTACAACAAGGACGACGTGGTCCGCGCCGCCAACGGCATCGCCGCCATCGCCAACTCCGGCCTGGGCGCCCTGTACCCGGCCGGCACCGAGACCGGCAAAGGCTGGCGCGAGACCTCGGTGAAGCCGGAGCTGTTCACCGACACCGCCAAGGCCGGCGAAGCCGCCCGCAAGTTCATCACCGAGGCCAATGAACTGGCCAAGGTCGCCAACGCGGGCGACGCCGCCGCGGTCAAGGTCCAGTTCGGCAAGCTCGGCGCCACGTGCAAGGGCTGCCACGACGACTTCCGCAAGAAGGATTGAGGCTGCCTGCCAGGGCCGGCTGGCCCCGGGTGGCAGGGCACCTCAGCCCCTCCCGCCGTGCTGGCCGGGGGGGCTTTTTCATTCGGGGGCGGCGGTGCCGGTCCGGGCTCCGTCTGCCTCAGATCAGCGCCTGGTCGCGCAGTTCGGTCTTGATCCAGGCATACACCACCGGGGCGATGGCCACCCCGCCGAAGCCGAACAAGGCCTCCATCAGCACCATGGCGATGAGGATTTCCCAGGCCTTGGCGTTGATCTCTCCGCCGACGATGCGGGCGTTCAGGAAGTATTCGGCCTTGTGCAGCAGCACCAGGAACAGCAGCGACAGCAGCGCGGCCTGGGGCGCCACCGAGAAGCTGATCATCACGATGATGGAGTTGGAGATCAGGTTGCCGACCACCGGCAGCAGGCCTACCAGGGCGGTGATGAGCACCATGGTCTTGCTGAAGGGCAGGTGGTAGCCGATGGCGGGCAGGATGCCCAGCAGGTAGACGCCGGTGAAGAAGGCGTTGATCGCGGCGATCTTGCCCTGGGCCACGAAGACCCGGCGGAAGGCGCCGTAGAAGGCGCGGATGCGCTCGAGCAGGGCCCGGGCCAGGGGGCGGTGCTGTTCGGTGGCCGCCAGCTCCTGCACCGCCACCATGGCGCCGATGACCATGCCGAGCAGGATGTGGGCGGCGGCTACGCCGGCTTCCTTGCCGAGCAGGCGCAGCTCCGGTGCGTGGTCGCGCAGCCAGTGGGAGGCTTCGGTCTTGAGTTCGGGGCCGCTGCTGGGCAGGTGGCCGAGCAGCCAGGGCGGAATCACCTCGTTGGCGCCATCGAGGGTCTCGGCCATCCTGGCCCAGATCGCATCCAGGTCGCCCTGTCCGTGCAGGATGTCGCCGATCCACAGGCCCAGGCCGACCACCGCGGCGATCACCAGCATGGCCAGTAGGGCGGTGACCAGCTGGCGCCCCCGCAGGCCGGTCACGTGGCGGCCCAGCAGGGGCTGGGCCAGGTGGATCAGCATGAAGACCAGCATGCCGGCAAACAAGGCCTGCAGCAGGTGCAGGCCGAGGACGGCGAGGATGGCCGCGCCAGCCAGGGCATAGGACACCTGTTGAACTCCGTATCGACTTGCTTGCATGCCCGCTGCATTCCCTGTTGTCCTGTCCGGGCGCCATTCTACGCCCGGCGGGCGGGCATCAAGGGGTTGCAGGTGGCGGTGTCGGGCGCGGAGGCAAGGCGCCCGACGATAAGACGGGCGGCTCTCCGCTGCCGCCCTGACCGGCTCAGTTGGCGGCGGCGCGGGGGGCCGGCGCGGTGACGCGGGCCACCTTGCCGCCCTGGTCCTCGTAGTCCAGGGAGCCGGCGGCGCCGGCGATCTTGTAGCCCTTGGCGCTCAGCTTGTCGCCGATGTCGCCGGCCCGGTGGGCGCGGTTGGACACGGTGATGATGCTGCGGTCCTTGGGGATGTAGGCCAGGTACTTCTCTACCTCGCCGAACTGGATGCTCAGGAACACCGGGAAGCTGCCGCGGGTGATCAGTTCGTCGGGGCGGCGCACGTCGAGCACCAGCACCTCGCCGGGCTTGGCCAGCAGGGCGTCGATCTCGGCACGGTTGAGCTGCTTGGTCTTGTAGGCCCAGGGCGGCGCCACGTAGGGTTTGGCAGGCGCCGCCTGCTGCGCCGGGGCGGCAGTCTGGGCAAATGCGCTGGTGGTGCCGGCGGCAAGCAGGGCGGCGAGGAGGAGAGCGGTTTTCATGATGTCTTTCTTGGCTGAAGAGGATTTGACCGGGGCTGCCCGTCGGGGCGCCCGCCCGCTCTGGATTGCAACAATCGCGCCGTCTTTGCGGTGCTGCGGGTGGTCTGCCAAGAGGCTGATATCAAAACGGTTTTTCTTGCCTGATGGTGCGGCCCAGGGGCCGTGCTGCTGGGTAGTCAGCAGATGTGCTGGCAATGCTGTTGCGGGGCGTGCATGCGTGTGCTGGCCGGAATGCTGGAACGCCGGCCCCTCGTATCGAGGGAGGCCGGCGTTCCAGGACCTGCGGAGGGAAGGGTGTGGTTACTGCGCTCTGGCCACGGGCCGTGATGCGGGTACCAGCACCGCCGCATCGGTGACGATGCGGGCGGTTTCCTCGAGGAGGAAGTCCTTGCGGTCCTTGAAGGCCTTTTCGGAGGCGAGTTCGGCCTTCAGGCTGCGCTCGCCGGACTGCAGGCCATCGTCGCTCAGGGCTTCGGCGTCCTCGCCCTTGCGGGCCTTGAGGCGGGCTTCGCGGGCTTCCTTCTCCTTTTTGCGCTCAGCCTCCACCAGTGACAGGCTGCGCATTTCCTTGATGCGGGTGACCTCGGCGACGTCCTCCTGGAGCTCCCGGAAGGATTTGTCGTCCCGGGTGCGGGCCTCGTAGCGGCGCTGCAGCTCGGGCAGGATGTCCTGCAGGGTGCCGGCGGGCTGATAGGACGCCGGGGCGATCTCGCGCCAGGGCAGGGCGTTGTCGAAGCTGGTCTCGCCGAACTCGTCGGCCGCGAAGGCCGAGGGGAAGCGGATGTCGGGGGTCACGCCCTTGAGCTGGGTGGTGCCGCCATTGACGCGGAAGAACTGGGCCACGGTCATCTTGAGCTCGCCCAGCACGGGCTTCGCGTTGTTGGCTACCCGGTCCAGGTCCACCAGGGTCTGCACGGTGCCCTTGCCGAAGCTGGGTTCGCCGACGATCACGGCGCGGCCGTAGTCCTGCAGCGCGGCGGCGAGAATCTCGGAGGCCGAGGCGGAGCCGCGGTTGATCATCACGGCGAGGGGGCCGCTCCACACTACGCCGGGCTTGTCGTCGCTCTCGACGGCAATCTTGCCGTCGGCGCTGCGTTGTTGCACCACCGGGCCGGTGTCGATGAACAGGCCGGTCAGCTCCACCGCCTCGCGCAGGGAACCGCCGCCGTTGTTGCGCAGGTCGAGGATCAGTCCGGCGACCCCTTCCTTCTTGAGCTCTTCGGCCAGCCTGGCCACGTCGCGGCTGGCGCTGCGGAAGTCCTTGTCGCCGCGGCGGCGGCCCTCGAAGTCCTCGTAGAAGGCGGGCAGGGTGATCACGCCGATGCGCTGGTCGCCCTCGCCCTTGACCACCGACTTGCGCGCGGCCTGCTCCTCGAGCTTGATCTTGTCGCGCACCAGGGTGACCTGCTTGTGCTGGGTATCCGGGCCGGCCCCGGCGGGCAGGATGTCGAGCACCACGCGGGTGTCCTTGGTGCCGCGGATCATCTTGACCACTTCGTCCACCCGGGCGCCGACCACGTCCACCACCGGGTTGCCGTCGCCCTGGCCGACGCCGACGATGCGGTCGCCGGCGGCCAGCTTGCCGGAGCGCGCGGCGGGGCCACCGGGGCTTAGCTCGCGTATGGTGATGTACTCGTCGCGCTCCTGCAGCACGGCCCCGATGCCGACCAGGGAGAGGCGCATCGAGATGTCGAAGGAGTCTGCCGCGCCCCGCCCCAGGTAGCTGGTGTGGGGTTCGATGGCGCCCGCGTAGGCGTTCATGAAGGTCTGGAAGACGTCGTCGCTGCGGGTCCGCCGGCTGCGGGTGAGGGCGTTGTCGTAGCGCTTGCCGAGGGTCTCGCGGATCGCCTGGCTGTCCTTGCCGGCCAGCTTCAGGCGCAGCCAGTCGTTCTTGACCCGCTTGCGCCAGAGGTCGCGGGCCTCGTCGTCATCCTTGGGCCAGGGCGCCTTGCTGCGGTCGAGGGGGTAGCTCTCGGCGACGCTGAAGTCGAAGTCCTGCTGCAGCAGCTTGCGCGCCTCGGCGAAGCGCTCGGCCACCCGCTCGTCGAAGCGCTGGAAGAGGGCGAAGGGGGGCTGCAGGTCGCCCTGCAGGATGGCGTCGTCGAGGCGCGTGCGCAGCCCGGCGAAGCTGTCGATGTCGGCCTGGGTGAAGTACAGCCGTTCCGGGTCGAGGCTCTTCAGGTAGCGATCGAAGATCTCGCTGGAGAGGGTGTCGTCGAGGGGCCGCACGGCATAGTGGTAGCGGCTCAGGAACATCGAGCCGAGGTAGGCGGCCTGGGCTTGTTCGATGGTCGGGGCGAGGCGCGGGGCATCGGCGAAGGCGGTGGTGCCGAGGGCGATGGCCAGCAGGGCTCCGAGCAGGCGCTTCTTCATGGGCGTTGTTCCTGTGGGGTGGGGTGAAGGGCCGGGAAGATGGTGTCTGGGACTCCCCGGCGGGGCACTAAGTTCTCTTACCAGGCGGGTGAGGCCGCAGCCGGTTGGGCGGCGGCGGCCGGCGGGGGCGGCAGCAGGCCTCCGGCCGCGGCCCAGGTGGCGGCCCCGGCGATCAGCGCCGACACGACGAAAGCGACCACGCCGCCGCCGCGGAGGGGGGCGGGAGTGCCGGTGGCAGGGGCTTCGGTCCAGCCGGTGATCATCGGTTTGACCAGGTTCTCCTTCTTGATGCGGGCATAGAAGACGATCGCCGCAACGTGCACGCCGATCAGCACGAGCAGGGCATTCTGCAACAGGGCGTGCCAGCCGTGGAAGCGGTCCGACAGCTCTTTGCCGACCCAGTCGGCAAAGGGGCCCTGGAAGGCGATGTCGTCATTGGTGAACAGCCCGGTGGCGGCTTGCGCGCCGATCAGGGCGAGCAGGCCCAGCACCGACAGGGCGCCCAGCGGGTTGTGGCCGATGCCGCGCCATTCGCCGCGCAGGTAGGCGGCGATGGCAGCCGGGCCGCGCACGAAGGTGGCGAAGCGGGCGGTGGGCGTGCCGACCAGCCCCCAGACTAGGCGGAACACCACCAGGCCGAGGATGAGGAAGCCGGCGCGGGCGTGCCAGTCGATGAGGTTGCCGCCGAGCTGGCCGGACACGTAGGCGAAGGCGATGCTGGCGACGAGCAGCCAGTGGAAGAGGCGGATGGGCAGGTCCCAGACGCGTTGGCGTTGCATGTTGGCTCCTGGAGCTGAGAGTGGATTCATGGACAGGTAGGGGGCGTCGTCATGGCCGGTCGCCGCCGATGGCCTTGAACAGGGCCACGCTGCCGGTCAGGCGGCGGACCAGGATGTCGAGGCGGGCGCGCTCTGCGTTGAGGGCCACGGTTTGCGCGTTGGTCACGTTGAGGTAGCTGACGGTTCCTGCGAGGTATTGATTGTTGACCAGTTCCAGGGATTCGGTGGCGGCCGCGAGGGCCTCTGCCTGGGCCCGGGCCTCGGCGTCGAGGATCTGCAGGGCCGCGAGATTGTCCTCCACTTCCTGGAATGCGGTGAGTACCGTCTGCCGGTAGCTGGCCACGCTCTCCTCCCAGGCGGCCACCGCCTGGTCCTTGCGGGCGCTGCGCGCGCCGCCGTCGAACAGGGTGAGGGCCAGGCTGGGGCCGAGGGACCAGAAACTGTTGGGCAGCGACAGCACGCGGGCCAGCGCGCTGCCCTGGGTGCCGCCGGTGGCGCCGAGGGTGAGGGTCGGGAAGAAGGCGGCCTGGGCCACGCCGATCTGGGCGTTGGCCGCCGCCACCCGGCGTTCGGCGGCGCCGATGTCGGGGCGGCGCTCGAGCAGGGCGGACGGCAGCAGCCCCGGCACCCGGGGCACTTCCGGCAGGGTGCTGGAGGGGGCCAGGCGGAGTTCCGCGGGCGCCTTGCCGGTGAGCACGGCGATGGCGTGCTCCAGCTGGCGGCGCTGGATGCCCAGGTCGATCAGCTGGGCCTGGGCGGTCTTCAGCTGGGCCTGGGCCTGGGTCACGTCGGCCCGCGCGGCCACGCCGGCGTCGAAGCGGTGGCGGGTGATCTCGGCGGAGCGGGTGTAGGCCGTCACGGTGCGCTCCAGCAGGGCGTGCTGGGCGTCGTTGATGCGCAGCTGCAGGTAGGCCTGGGTGACCGCGGCACGGGCCGACAGGCGGGCCGCCTGCAGGTCGGCGCCCACCGCGGCGGCGCTGGCGCCGGCGGCTTCGCTGGCACGGGCGATGCGGCCCCACAGGTCGGGCTCCCAGCTGGCGGTGAGGCTCAGCCGGCTGGTGTTGCGGATCGGCGCGCCAGCGTTGGCGGTGGTGCCGCCGGTGGTGGTGGTGCTGACCCCCTGACTGCGGGTCACCCCGGCGGTGGCGTTGAGGCTGGGCAGGGCCTGGGCCTGGGCGGCATCGAGCAGGGCGGTGGCCTGGCGGAAGCGGGCCTCGGCGATGCGGATGCTCTGGTTGGAGAGATCCACTTGTTCCACCAACTGGTCGAGCTGCGGGTCGTGGAAGTGCTTCCACCAGGCCTGGGCGGTCTGGGCGTCGGCCGGTTCGGCGAGCTTCCAGCCCTCCGCTTCGCGGAACTGGGCGGGGACGGGGGCTTCGGGGCGTCGGTGGTCGGGGCCGACGGCGCAGCCGGCGAGGAGCAGGGTGGTGGCCAGCAGGGGCAGGCGGAGTGTCATTGCGGAAAAGGCGGTACGGGTCATGGATGCGTTGCGGAGGCCGGGCTGTGGCTGGGGCGGCCCAGGCGCCGGCGCAGGGCCAGGCGCAGGCGGTCGAGCTGCAGATAGACCACCGGGGTGGTGTAGAGGGTGAGGATCTGGCTGAGGATCAGGCCACCGACGATGGTGATGCCCAGCGGTTGGCGCAGCTCGGCCCCGTCGCCCACCCCGAAGGCCAGGGGCAGGGCGCCGAAGAGGGCCGCCAGGGTGGTCATCATGATCGGCCGGAAGCGCAGCAGGCAGGCCTCGAAGATGGCGTCGCGGGGCGACAGCCCCCGGTCCCGCTCGGCGCTGATGGCGAAGTCGATCATCATGATGGCGTTCTTCTTGACGATGCCGATGAGCAGGATCACGCCGATCAGCGAGATCACCCCGAACTCGGTCTTGAAGGCGAGCAGGGCCAGGATCGCTCCGACCCCGGCCGAGGGCAGGGTGGACAGGATGGTGATCGGGTGGGTGAGGTTCTCGTAGAGCATGCCGAGGATCAGATACACCGCCACGATGGCCGCCAGGATCAGCATCGGCTGGCTTTTCAGGGAGGCCTGGAAGGCCTTGGCATTGCCCTCGAAGCTGCCATGCACCGAGCTGGGCACCCCGATGCGGGCCATCTCCTGGCGCACCGCGTCGGTGGCTTCGGACAGGGACACGCCGACCGGCAGGTTGAAGGAGATGGTGCTGGCCACGCTGCCGCCCTGGTGATTCACCGCCAGCGGCATGGTGCCGGCCTGCCAGCGGGAGAAGGCGGCCAGCGGGACCCGATTGCCGTCGGGGCCGACCACGAACAAGTCGTTGAGGATCTCGGGGCTCTGCAGGTAGCGCTGCTCCGCCTCCAGCACCACCCGGTACTGATTGAGGGGGCCGTAGATGGTGGAGACCAGGCGCTGTCCGAACAGGTCGTTGAGGGTGGCATTCACCAGCCGCTGGTTGAGGCCCAGGCGCGCCAGGGCATCCCGGTCCACCTCCAGGTAGGTCTGTTCGCCCTTGTCCTGGCGGTCGGAGCTGACGTCCTCCAGCTGGGGCAGCTTGCGCATCGCCTCGCGGATGCGCGGCTCCCACTGGCGCAGGGTCTGCAGGGAGTCGGACTGGAGGGTGAATTCGTACTGGGCACCGGACATGCGTCCGCCGATGCGGATGTCCTGGGCGGCCACCAGGAACAGGCTGGCGCCGGGTTCGCGGGACAGCTTGCCGCGCAGGCGGCCGATCACCTGATCGGCGGTCACGTCGCGTTCGGCCAGCGGCTTGAGGGTCACGAACATCATCCCGCCGCTGCCGCCCCGCGGGCCACCACCCCCGGCGCCGCCGGCGTAGCCGACCACGTTGTCCACCGCCGGGTCCTGCTGCACGATGGACACGAAGCGGCTCAGCTTGCCCTGCATCGACTGGAAGGAGGTGCGCTGGTCGGCATCGATGAAACCCATGATGCGGCCGGTGTCCTGCTGCGGGAAGAAGCCCTTCGGGACGATGCCGTAGAGGTACCCGTTGAAGGCGATGGTGGCGAACAGCAGCGCCAGGGTGATCCACGGATGGCGCAGCACCACCGCCAGGGAGCGCCCGTAGCCGCCCAGCAGGGCGTCCTGCAGACGGGCGGCCAGGGTCGGGCGGGTGCCGGCGGGCGGCGGTGCGTGGGGCTTGAGCAGGCGCGCGCACATCATCGGGGTGAGGGTCAGGGACACCACCAGCGACACCAGGATGGCCGCCGACAGGGTCACCGCGAATTCGCGGAACAGCCGTCCGACCACGCCGCCCATCAGCAGGATGGGGATGAACACGGCGATCAGCGAGAGGCTCATGGACAGCACCGTGAAGCCCACCTCGCGGGCGCCCCGCAGGGCCGCATCGAAGGGCGTCATGCCGGCCTCGATGTGGCGGGAGATGTTCTCCAGCACCACCACCGCGTCATCCACCACGAAGCCGGTGACGATGACCAGGGCCATCAGCGAGATGTTGTTGAGCGAAAAGCCGCACAGGTACATCACCGCGAAGGTGCCGAGCAGGGACACCGGCACCGCCACGCTGGGGATCAGTGCCGCCCGGGCGTTGCGCAGGAACAGGAAGACCACCATGATCACCAGCCCGATGGACAGCAGCAGGGTGTGCTGCACCTCGCGCAGGGAGGCGCGGATCGTCACCGTGCGGTCGGCCACCACCTCGAGCTTGATCCCCGGCGGCAGCTCGGCGCGCAGCTGGGGCAGGATGGCCAGGGCCCGCTCGACGGTCTCGATCACGTTGGCGTCGGGCTGCCGGTTGATCAGCAGGATGACCGCCGGCTTGCCGTTGGCGAGCCCCATGTTGCGGGTGTCCTGCTCGCCGTCGAAGACCCGCGCCACGTCGCCCAGGCGCAGGGCCGCGCCGCTCTTCCAGGAAACGATGGTGGGCAGGTAGTCGGCGGCCTTGGTGGCCTGGTCGCTGGCGCCCAGCTGCCAGTGGCGCTCGCCGTTCTCCAGGCTGCCCTTGGGGCGGGTCACGTTGGCGGCATCGATGGCCTGGCGCAGGCTCTCCACGCCGACACCCGCCGCGGCCAGCCCGCCCGGATCCACTTCCACCCGCACCGCCGGCAGGGAGCCGCCGCCCATGTTCACCTGGCCGACGCCCTTCACCTGGGCCAGGCGCTGGGCCAGCACGGTGGAGGCGAAGTCGTACATGGCCGCCCGCGACACCGAGTCGGAGGTCATCGACAGGATCAGCACCGGCGCGTCGGAGGGATTGATCTTGCGGTAGGTGGGGTTGCCGGACATGCCGCTGGGCAGCTGGCTGCGGGTTGCATTGATGGCGGCCTGCACGCTCTTGGCGGCGGTCTCGATGTTCTGGTCGAGATCCAGCTGCAGGGTGATACGGGTGTTGCCGAGGGAACTCGACGAGGTCAGCTCGGTGACCCCGGCGATGGTGCCGAGGGCCCGCTCCAGGGGCGTCGCCACGGTGGCCGCCATGGTCTCCGGGCTGGCGCCGGGCAGGTTGGCCGACACGGTGAGGGTGGGGAAGTCCACCTGCGGCAGGGCCGCCACCGGCAGCAGCCGGTAGGCCACCAGGCCGACCAGGGCGATGGCCAGGGCCAGCAGCGAGGTCGCCACCGGCCGGCGGATGAAGAGGGCGGAGAGGTTCACGGGCGCTCGCCTTCCGCGGTCTGCAGGTCCTGCTGTGGTGCTGGCTGTGGTGCCGGCTGTAGGGGCGGCTTCAGCCGCCCGTCGGTGCCAGATCGAAGTCCGTGGGCGGCTGAAGCCGCCCCTACACCGCCCACACCGCCCACACGCCGGGCCAGACGGTCGAAGGCCAGGTAGATCACCGGGGTGGTGAAGATGGTCAGGATCTGGCTGAGGAGCAGGCCGCCGACCATGGTGATGCCCAGGGGGCGGCGCAGCTCGGAGCCGTCGCCGTCACCGAGCATCAGCGGCAGGGCGCCGAGGAGGGCGGCCAGGGTGGTCATCAGGATCGGCCGGAAGCGCAGCAGGCAGGCTTCGAAGATGGCCTCGCGGGGCGTCTTGCCCTGCTCGCGCTCCGCCTCCAGGGCGAAGTCGATCATCATGATGGCGTTCTTCTTGACGATGCCGATCAGCAGGATGATCCCGATGATGCCGATCATGCCCAGCTCGTGGCCCGACACCAGCAGGGCGAGCAGGGCGCCGACGCCGGCCGAGGGCAGGGTGGACAGGATGGTGACCGGGTGGATGGTGCTCTCGTAGAGCACCCCGAGCACGATGTACATGGTCACCACGGCGGCCAGGATCAGCAGCAGGGTATTGTCCAGGGAGGCCTGGAAGGCCAGCGCGGCGCCCTGGAAGTTGCTGCGGATGCCGCGCGGGACCTCCAGCTCGGCCTCGGCGCTGCGGATCGCCGCCACCGCGTCGCCGAGGGCCACGCCCGGGGCCAGGTTGAAGGACAGGGTCACCGCCGGAAACTGGCCGATGTGGTTGATCGCCAGCATGGTGCGGCGGTCGCTGATGCGGGCCACCGACGACAGGGGCACGCTGCGCCCGCCGGCGGCCGGCACGTGGATGTGCTCCAGCGAGGCGGGACTTTGCTGGAAGTCCGGGGCCACCTCCAGCACCACCCGGTAGAGGGCCGACTGGGTGAAGATGTTGGAGACCTGGCGCTGGCCGAAGGCGCTGTAGAGGGCGTTGTCGATGGCCGCGGGCGTCACCCCGAGACGGCCGGCGCTGTCCCGGTCGATGTCCACATACGCCAGGGCGCCCTGGTCCTGCAGGTCGCTCGCCACGTCGGCCAGCTGGGGCAGGGTGCGCAGCTTGTCGGTCAGGCGGGTGGCCCACTGGGCGAGCTGCGCCTCGTTGGCGCCTTCCACGCTGAACTGGTACTGGGTGCGGCTGGCCCGGTCCTCGATGGTGAGATCCTGCACCGGCTGCATGAACAGGCGGGTGTCCACCCGGCGTAGTTCGAGGCGCTCCTGCAGGCGGCGGATCACTTCTTCGGCGCTGATCTCGCGTTCTTCCTTCGGCTTCAGCTTGATCAGCATGCGCCCGCTGTTGAGGGTGGTGTTGGTGCCGTCCACGCCGATGAAGGAAGACAGGCTGTCCACCGCCGGATCTTCCAGCACGATGCCGGCGAGGGTCTGCTGGCGCTCGGCCATGGCCGGAAAGGAGATGTCCTGGGGGGCGTCCGAGATGGCCTGGATCAGCCCGGTGTCCTGCACCGGGAAGAAGCCCTTGGGGATGAACAGGTAGAGCAGCACGGTCAGGGCCAGGGTGCCGAAGGCGGCCAGCAGGGTCAGGCCCTGACGGTCGAGCACCCATTCGAGCATCGCGGCGTAGCGGTCTACGATGGCCTGGAAGAAGGCGCCGTTGCGGTTGTGGTGATGGCCGGTGGGGCGCAGCAGGCGCGCCGACATCATCGGCGTGAGGGTCAGGGACACCACCGCCGAGATCAGGATGGACACCGCCAGGGTGATGGCGAATTCGCGGAACAGCCGGCCGACCACGTCGCCCATGAAGATCAGCGGGATCAGCACGGCGATCAGCGATACGGTGAGGGACAGGATGGTGAAGCCGATCTGCTTCGCGCCCTTGAGGGCGGCCTCCAGGGGCGTCTCGCCGTCTTCCACATGGCGGCTGATGTTCTCGATCATCACGATGGCATCGTCAACCACGAAGCCGGTGGCGATGGTGAGGGCCATCAGGGTCAGGTTGTTGATGCTGAAGCCGGCGGCGTACATCACCGCGAAGGTGCCCACCAGGGACAGGGGCACGGCCACCGCCGGGATCAGGGTGGCGGTGAAGCTGCGCAGGAACAGGAAGATCACGCCGACCACCAGGGCCACGGCCAGCACCAGCTCGAACTGCACGTCGGCCACCGAAGCGCGGATCGAGGTGGTGCGGTCGGTGAGCAGGCGCAGGTCCACTGAAGTGGGCAGGTCGTCGGCCAGCTGCGGCAGCAGGGCGCGCACCCGGTCGGCGGTCTCTATGACGTTGGCGCCGGGCTGGCGGTGGATGTTGATGATCACCGCCGGGCTCTTGTCGGCCCAGGCCGCGAGGCGGGTGTTCTCCACGCCCTCCACGGTGGCGGCCACGTCACCGAGGCGGATCGGGGCGCCGTTGCGCCAGGCCAGGGTGAGCTTGCGGTAGTCCTCGGCGGATTTGAGCTGGTCGTTGGCATCCAGGGTGGTGGCCTTGACCGGGCCGTCGAAGCTGCCCTTGGCCATGTTGACGTTGGCATTGGCGATGGCGGTGCGCACGTCCTCCAGGCTGAGGCCGGCCGAGGCCAGGGCCTGGGGATTGACCTGGACCCGCACGGCGGGGCGCAGGCCGCCGCCGATGGTCACCAGGCCGACGCCGGGAAGCTGCGAGATCTTCATGGCGACGCGGGTATCCACCAGGTCGGCCAGGCGGGCCAGGGGCTGGCTGTTGGAGCTGACCGCGAGGGTCAGGATGGGGGCGTCGGCCGGGTTGATCTTGCTGTACACCGGCGGCATCGGCAGATCCTGGGGCAGGAAGCTGCCGGCGGTCGAAATGGCCGCCTGGACCTGCTGCTCGGCCACGTCCATGGCCAGCGACAGGTCGAACTGCAGGGTGATCACCGAGATGCCTTCGCCGCTGGTGGACGACATGCGCTTGAGGCCCGGCATCTGGCCGAACTGGCGCTCCAGCGGGGCGGTGATGGCCGAGGTGGTGACCTCCGGGCTGGCACCCGGGTAGCGGGTGGCGATCTGGATGGTGGGGTACTCGACCTCGGGCAGGGCCGAGACCGGCAGCAGGCGCATGGCGATCAGGCCCACCAGCAGGAGGGCCAGCATCAGCAGGGAGGTGGCGACCGGCCGGAGGATGAAGGGGCGGGAGAGGTTCATGCCGGCTTCTTGCGCTCGCGGCGCTCACCGTTGGGGCCACCCGGCTCGCCATGCCCTTCGCCCCGCTGGCGGGATTCCGGCGAGGTGAGCTCGACCTGGGCGCCGTCGCGCAGGCGGTCGACGCCTTCGATGACGATCTTCTCGCCGGAGGCCAGGCCGGACTCGATGGCCACCGTGTCGCTGGTGGCCGGGCCGAGGACCACCGGGCGCATGCTGGCGGTCTTGTCCTTCTCGTTGATGACGTACACGAAGCTGCCCTGGGCGCCCTTGAGGATCGCTGCGGAAGGCACCAGCACCGCGTCCTGGCGTGAATCCACGCGCAGGCGGGCGCTGACGAACTGGTTGGGGAAGAGGGTGCCGTCGGCGTTGTCGAACTGGGCCTTCAGCTTCACCGTGCCGGTGCTGGTGTCGATCAGGTTGTCGGTGCTGATCAGGCGGCCGCTGGCCAGGCGCCGCCGGCCGTCCCGGTCCCAGGCCTCGACACCGAGGCCCTTGCCGGCCTGGGCCTGGATGGCCGGCAGATGGGCGGCGGGGATGGAGAACAGCACGGTGATCGGGCGGGTCTGGGTGAGGATCACCAGGCCGGTGGCGTCGCTGGCCCGCACCATGTTGCCGGCGTCCACCTGGCGCAGGCCCAGGGTGCCGGCCACCGGGGCGGTCACGCGGGTGAAGCCCAGGTTCAGGCGGGCGGTGTCCACCAGGGCCTTGTCGGTCTGCACCGTGCCTTCCAGCTGGCGCACCTGGGCCTCCTGGGCGTCCACCTGCTGGCGGGCGATGGAGTCCTTGGCGAGCAGGCCCTTGTAGCGCTCCAGGTCGAGGCGGGCGTTGGCCAGCAGGGCCTCGTCGCGCTTGAGCTGGCCGCTGGCCTGTTCGAGGGCAGCAGCGAAGGGGCGGGGGTCGATCTCGGCGAGCAGGTCGCCGGCCTTCACGGTCTGGCCGTCGCGGAACACGACGCGCTGCAGCTGGCCGTCCACCCGCGGCCGGATATTGACGGTGTTGAGGGCCGTGACGGTGCCGATGGCGTTGAGGGTGATGTCGATGTTGCCGCTGCGGCTGGCGGCGGTCTGCACCGGCACCGGGCGGTTGGCGAAGTCGCGGCGGCCACCCTTGCCGCGCTGGGGGCCGTCGCCGCGGGGCGCGCTGTCGGCGGCCCTGGCTTCGGGGGCAGGGCTGCCCCGGTAATAGATCGCACCGCCGGCAGTCGCTGCTGCGAGCAGGGCAATGGAGGTCCAGATATGGCTTTTCTTCATGGGATTTGAATGGCTCGAAAATGCGTGGCGCAGGGCCGTGCGGGGCGAGATGGAAACGTCGCCCTCTTTGCTCCCTGTATTGCAGATTCCGTGCCCTTTCCAATTCATTTTTCCGAATAAGCGGCGCAGTCCTGCGAATAAGGAATCAAGGAATTGAATTGAAAAAGGATTTACACAGGACAGGCCGGTCAGCGGGATTGGACCAGGGGGCCAGGCTGGGCCGGAGCTTGGCCGTGTCGTGTGTCCGGGGGGCGGGCGGAGGTTGGGTTTGCAGCAGGTGTGCTGGAGCTCTGTTGCAGTATCAGCAGAGGGCAGATGGGCCGGCCGGCCTCATCCCTCCGGCCGGAAGCTCCAGCGTGGGCTGAGCAGCAGGATGGCCAGGGAGACCAGGCTGGCGGCGATGGCCACCCACAGGATGGCGCGGTTCTCGGCGATCCGCTCCGGATAGATGCTGGCGGCGGCGGCCAGGCCGATGCCGTTGCCGCCGGCCACCAGCACCGCCGCGGCCAGGTCGTGGAAGCGCCGGGCCTGGTTGGCCCGCGCCGACCAGCGGGGGTCGGTGTTGTAGCTGGGCAGGCCATGCACCTCGCGCTCGAGCCGCTCCAGGGTGGTGAGGAACTGGCGCAGGTTGGTGATGGCCCGTTCGGCCTTGTAATTGAGGAAGGCCAGACAGGTGGAGGCTACCGGAAAGCCGAGCAGCAGCCACTCCACCGGCACATGGCCGGCGCCGGCACCCGGCTTGAGGGCCACCAGGGCGGCCAGGATGCTGACCACCAGGGTCACGTAGAGGGCCAGCGCCTGCTGACGCTGGGCGATCCGCGCATTGACCTCCTGGTAGGCGGCGATGAAGCGGTAATTGGCGTCGACCCAGGGTTTTCCGGCCATGGTTTGAATATCTGTTTGAGGGCAGTGTAGGGGCGGCTTCAGCCGCCCACGGACGGCGATGTACCCGATCGAATTCCGCGGGCGACTGAAGTCGCCCCTACATGGGACGCAAGAAAGTCAGTCGCCCGCGGGGGGCGGCTAAACACGTCCCCGTATTCAATCGATCAGCTTCATGCGCTTCAGATGGGTGCGCAGCACATTGCGCGAAATGCCGAGCAGCCGCGCGGTGCGGACCTGGTTGAGGTGTTCCCACTGGTAGGCGGCATGGATGGTCTGATCCACGATGTGATCGAAGATGCCCTCGCGCCCCTCTTCAAACAGGCTTTTCAGGTGGCGCGTGAAGCAGTCCTGCAGGTCGGCCGGCGAGGCCGGTTGTTCGCGGGCCGGCTTGTCGATCTGGGTGGGCAGCAGGTGCAGATCCTCTGCTTCGATCTGCTTGCCGTGAAAGACCAGCAGGGCGCGGTGCAATACGTTTTCGAGTTCCCGGATATTGCCTGGCCAGGGGTAGTCGAGCAGGGCCCTTTCGGCCTGCGGTGACAGCCCCGGTTCGACGATGTCCAGGCGATGGGCGTATTTGCTGATGAAATGGCGGGCCAGCGGGACGATGTCGCGGGGGCGTTCGCGGAGGATCGGCAATTCGAGCGCCACCACCTTGAGGCGGTAATACAGATCCTCGCGGAAACGCCCTTCGGCGACGGCCTTTTCCAGGTCCACGTTGGTGGCGGCAATCAGGCGGACGTCCACCTTCACCGGTTTGCGGGCGCCGATGCGCACCACCTCGCCTTCCTGCAGCACGCGCAGGAGCTTGACCTGCATCGGCAGCGGCAGGTCACCGATTTCATCAAGGAATAGGGTGCCGCCATTGGCCGCCTCGAACCAGCCGGCCTTGGAATTCATGGCGCCGGTGAAGGCGCCTTTTTCGAAACCGAACAGCTCGCTCTCGAACAGGGTTTCGGAAAAGGCGCCGCAATTGATGGCGAGGAAGGGCTGCGACGCCCGCAGGCTCGACAGGTGAACCTGGCGGGCCACGAGTTCCTTGCCGGTGCCGGTTTCGCCGATGATCAGGATGTTGGCGTTGCTGGGCGCCACCCGGTCGATGAGTGACAGCAGCTGCAGCGATTTGGGGTCTGCGAAGACCACCGCGCTGGCCCGGATGGACAGGGATACGGAACGCGGGTCCGGGAATGTAATGATGTGCGGTGAATAGTTCATTTTTCTCGCGAGACCGGATGGGGGTGAGCGAATTGTAGGAATACGGTTCCCGGTCTGAAACAAAGAATTTCTTCTATCTATATCTCAGGGGTATCTGCTTATTCGTCAGCAGTTCTGCTGGGATATCAGCAGCCATTCTGCATGGGCTTCAGCAGAATGGCTGGGTGTTTCTCCGGAGTCAATGGCAAGCGGCTGAATAATCGTTGTTTTTTATTCTGGCACGGGCTGTGCAATGGCCTTGGTGTGGATGCGTCGGCTTGCTTTCGGCGCCCAGTCCGAGCGGGGCTTTCTTATCAGGATGCCCCCTGAATCGACGGAATTCATTGTCGCCTCGACGTCTTCCGCCGCATTTCTGTCTTTCTGCTTATCTGTCCGGAGAATTAGCATGTTCAATTTCGATATAAACCGCGGTCGTTCCCGTATTTCGGCCGTGCTGGCCTCTGGGCTGATTGCCCTTTCCGGGGCGACTTTCACCGGGGCGGCGCTGGCCCAGTCCCAGCCGGCGCCCGCCGTGAGCGCCACCGCCGAGGCCGCGCCCGCTCCCGCTGCGGTAGATGTCGGCAATGCCGCGGCCAAGGCCGCTGCCACCACCAGCGTCGAGAACCCCTATGGCATCGAGGCCCTGTGGAAGGGTAGCGACGCGGTGGCCAAGACCGTGCTGCTGCTGCTGCTGATCATGAGCGTCGGCAGCTGGTACGTGATCATCGTCAAGCTGCTGGAGCAGACCAAGATCGGCCGCCAGGCCAAGAAGACCGGCAGCCAGTTCTGGAGCGCCGGTTCCGTGCAGCAGGGGGTCGAGAACCTGGAGGGCTCCAGCCCTTTCCGCTTCATTGCCGAGGCGGGCATCGAGGCCACCAAGAAGCATGACGGCCTGCTGCAGCACGTGGGCTTCAACGAGTGGGTGACCCTGTCGATCCAGCGCGCCATCGAGCGCATCCAGAGCCGCCTGCAGGGCGGGCTGGCCTTCCTGGCGACGGTGGGCTCGACGGCGCCCTTCGTCGGCCTGTTCGGTACCGTGTGGGGCATCTACCACGCCCTGACCGCCATCGGCGTGGCCGGCCAGGCCTCCATCGACAAGGTGGCCGGCCCGGTGGGCGAGGCGCTGATCATGACCGCCATCGGCCTGGCTGTCGCGGTGCCGGCGGTGCTGGGCTACAACTGGCTGGTCCGCCGCAACAAGAGCGTGCTGGACGACGTGCGCGCCTTCGGCAGCGATCTGCACTCGGTCATCCTGGCTTCGGCCAGCAAGGCCTGATTGGCGGAGCGCGCAGTCATGGCCATCAGTGCAGCTCCCGCCGAGGGAGACGACGAGGTCATCGCCGCCATCAACACCACGCCCCTGGTGGATGTGATGCTGGTGCTGCTGATCATCTTCCTGATCACCATTCCCGTGGTCACCACATCGGTGCAGGTGGAATTGCCCAAGGAGACCGTGGAAGTCCGCGAAACCAAACCCGAAAACCTGGTGATCTCGGTGGATAGCAGCAACGCCATCTATGTGCAGGACGCGAAGGTGGCGAGCACCCGGGCGCTGGTGGAGCAGCTGAAGAAGGTGTCGCGGCTGGAACCCCAGCCCGAGGTGCAGATCCGCGGCGATCTGACGGCGCAGTACGAGGGGGTCGGCAAGATCCTCTACGCGTGCCAGCTGGCCGGCATCGGCAAGGTGGCCTTCATTACCGAACCGCCCGCCCGGGGCGGTTGAGGGAGGACCGTAACATGGCAATGAACGTGGGAAGCAGCAGCGCCAGCGGCGATCCCGAGGTGATGATGGACATCAACACCACGCCGCTGATCGACGTGATGCTGGTCTTGCTGGTGATGCTGATCATCACCATCCCGATCCAGCTCCACGCCGTCAATCTCAACCTGCCGGTCGGCACGCCGCCGCCCAGCGACGTGAAGCCCGAGGTGGTGAAGATCGACGTGGATGCGAAGAGCGTGGTGCATTGGCAGGGCGTGGCGGTGGCCAGCGGGGCCGAGCTGGAGCAGAAGATGAAGGACGTCTCGCTGCTGCCGGTCCAGCCCGAGGTGCACCTGCGCCCCGACCGGCAGGCCCGTTATGAAGTGGTGGCGAGCATCCTGGCGGCGACCAAGCGCTCGGGGCTCACCAAGATTGGCGTCATTGGCAGCGAGCAATTCATAGAATGAGCACGATTACCGCAAACTACCATTTTCAGCCCAAGGACCCTTCCCGCAGCGCCACCGGGCTGGTCGTGGTCGTGGGGCTGCACGTCGTTCTCGGCTATGCGCTGGTGTCTGGCCTGGCCCGGGATATCGTCAAGGTCATCAAGAAGCCGCTGGATGCGGCGGTGATCCAGGAGGTGAAGCTGCCTCCGCCGCCGCCCCCGCCGCCCAAGGTGGTGAAGCTGGAGGCGCCGAAGCTGAAGGCGCCGCCGCCGCCGGCCTATGTGCCGCCGCCCGAGGTGACCCCGACGGTGGCACCGCCACCGGTCATCGCGGCGGCATCGCCGACGCCCCAGATCGGAAGAGCACACGTCTGAACTCCCGTCACGAATCACCATATCGTATG
>CALBTT010000199.1 GCA_937967645.1 uncultured Zoogloea sp. | reverse complement strand
GACCATCGGGATCGTCGCCTGGCCACCACAGGTGACCATGTTCACGTTCATCTCCTTGAACAGGCCCCCACGTGCGCCGCCCTGCGTCGCACTGCCCCCCGGGGGGGCGCCGCCGTCTTGGGAGCGGCCCGGCGACGGCGCTTGCCCCACGTGCTCCACCAGGCTCACCGGCGGCACGCAGTAGGGGCCGATGGCGGCCGGGGTCAGGTCGATCATCAGCACGCCCAGCTCATTGAGCTTGCGGCTGTTCTCGGCATGCACGTAGGCGCTGGTGGCGTCGAAGGCGATCTGCACGCCGTCGGCCTTGATGTGCGGCAGCAGGCCGTCCACGCCCTCGGCGGTGGTCTTCAGACCCATCTCGCGGGCCCGCTTCAGGCCGTCCGATTCCGGGTCGATGCCGACCATCCACACCGGCTCCAGCACCGGGCTGCGCTGCAGTTTGGCCAGCAGATCGGTACCGATGTTGCCGGGGCCGATCAGGGCGCATTTGATCTTTTTCGTCATGGGAGTGCTTTCATGAATACGCCCGGTGCAGGCGGTGCGACGGGACCCGGGGGAGGGGGAGGGGATGGGCCCCGTCGCACGGCTGCAAGCGGGAAAACTGGGGAGAACGAGATGTCTCGGGCAATGCTCAGGGGGCGACGCTGTGGGTGCCGCCGCCCAGGCGGGTGAGCAGGCTCGCGGCCAGGCTCATCGCGCTCTCAGCCCGGCCACACGCTGGATTCGGCGCCGCCATCCACCTCGAGGATCTTGCCGGTGACCCATCCGGAGGCCGGGGTCGCCAGGTACAGGGCGGCGGCGGCGATGTCCTCGGTTTCGCCGAGGCGCTGCAGCGGCGTGTTGCGGACCATGCCTTCGCGCATGCCTGCCGGCAGGGCACGGTCCAGGGCGGCGGTAAGGATGGGGCCGGGGGCGATGCCATTGACCCGGACCTGGGGGGCGAAGTCCTGGGCCAGCAGGCGGGTGAGCTGGGTCAGGGCGGCCTTGGCCGCGCCATAGGCGCTGAAGTGGCGCTGGGCGTAGCGGGCGGCGCCGGAGGTGATGTTGATGATGTTGCCGCCGCCGGCCTCGCGCATGGCGGGCACGCACAGCTGGGTCAGGGCGTAGGCGCTGCCCACGTTGAAGCGCAGGATCTCGTCGAAGCGCTGGGGGGACAGCTTGAGCGGGTCATTGGGGCCGGCGCCGCCGGCGTTGTTGACCAGATGGGTGAGGCGGCCGAATTCGGCCAGGGTGGCCTGCACTGCGGCGGCCAGCTGGTCGGGGTCATTCACGTCGCAGGCCACGGCCAGGGCGCGCCGGCCCAGGGCGCGCACCTCGCCGGCCACCGCCTCCACGTCGGCCAGGGTGCGGGCTGCGCAGACCACGTCGGCGCGGGCCTCCGCGTAGGCCAGGGCAATCGCCCGGCCGATGCCGCGGCCGGCACCGGTGATGAGGGCCACCTGCTGGTGGAGGGAGAAGCGGTCGATCAGGGGCATCGGAACATCCTTGCTGTCAATGTCAGAGGCAAACGTAGGAAGGAGCCACGCGGGCTCAGGCCAGGGCGGCCGGTTCGGGTACGGGCGCCCACAGGTCGGGCAGGCCGGGGTCGGTACTGGCGATCAGGCGCTTGAGCAGTAGCTTGAGGGCCATCACGTCGCCGGCCCCGAGGGTGTCGGCAAGGTCCTCCTCGACGGCCTTGGCGTGGGCGATCTGGCGCAGCGAGGCCTCGCGGCCATCGGCGGTGAGCACGAAGCGCAGCATGTCGCCGTCGTCTTCCCGGGCGATGAAGCGCTGGGCCTCCAGGGCGTCGAGCTGGGCGGCGGTGACCACGAAGCCGGTGTAGCCGATGATGGCGTTGAGCTCGTCCAGGCTCAGGCGGTCGCGCACGCTGAGGGTGGACAGAATGAAGAAGGCCGGTTCGTCCAGGGCATGGCTGGCCAGCAGTTGGCGCAGGGCGTGAAGCATCTGGTAGTGGGCGCGGCCGAGCAGGTAGCCGAGCAAGTCTTCGGTGTAGCTGCATTCCGGCGGCGGCGTGGCCCCCAGGCGGACCTCATGGCGCGGCTTGCGGGCGGCGATGGCGTACTGGCCGGCCTGATAGACCAGCGGGGGCAGCTCGCTGCGGTCGTAGGCCAGCACCTCGCCGACGAAGATCACGTGGTCGCCGCCGTCATAGCGGAAGGCGGTGCGGCACTGGAAGCGCGCGGTGCAGCCCGGCAGCAGCGGGGCGGTGCTGATCCCCGGGTCCAGCGCCAGCCCGGCGAACTTGTCGCTGCCCTGGGTCGCGAAGCTGCCCGACAGCGCCTCCTGGCCGGCCGACAGCACGTGCACGTTCCAGTGCAGGCCCTCCTCGAAGACCGGCAGGCTCCTGGCCGTCTTGGCCAGGCTCCACAGCACCAGCGGCGGATTGAGGGACACGGAGTTGAAGCTGTTGGCGGTGATGCCCACGGGCGCCCCGTCGGCGGTGCGCGTGGTGATGATGGTGACCCCGGTCGTGAAGGTGCCAAGGGCAGCCCGGAAGGCCTGGGGGTCAAAGCTGGCTTGGGTCATGTCATGCCTCGCTGGGGCAGTGGGTCATGACCGGAGTATCGATAGCGCACCGGGCCGGGGCATCGTCCCAACGGACTAACGGCGCGGCCGGACGTGCCGGGCCTCCACCTCATCCAATCGGACGATGGGCAGACCCGCGGCCCTTGCTATGGTGCGGATCAACCCGACTGCCCGGTCCACTCCATGCTCGACAAGCTCACCATCGCCCAACGCCTGTGGTTATGGGCCATTCTTGCGACGCTGCTGTTCTTCGCGGCCGTCGGTTTTGGCTGGTATGCCCTGTTCCATGCCCGCGAGACGCTGCGTGTCGTGCATGAGGAAAGACTGGTTGCGCTGCAGCGCTTCGAGGCCATCGAGCAGCAGCTGCAGGCCAGCCGCCGGCTGGTGCTGCTGGCCTTCCAGCTTGACCCCGACAGTGGCTTCGCCTCGGCCCATGTGCGCCCCCTGGCCTTCTATCTGGAGCAGATCGACGCCAGCAGCCAGCGCGTCGAGGCCCTCTGGAAGGCATCCCTCCAGACCGCGCCGCGCGATCCCGAGGAAGCCCGCCTGCGCGAAGCCTTCACCGCCCGCTACGCCGACTGGGCGAAGGAACTTGACGAGGTGCTGGCCCCGCTGCGCATTGGCAGCTTCCGCCTCAACAACATGAGCTACTTCGTGCAGACCGGCGAGCCCGCGGGGGAGGCCGCGTCGGTGGCGCTGGCGGCCTTGCATGATCACCAGTCCGTCCTCACCCGCCAGGACTACGAGGCGGCGGGCGAACGCTACGATGCGACCGTGCTGGCCTATGCGGTGCTGGCCCTGATCGGCGCCCTCGCCGGGACCCTGATGGCGGTGAGCACCCTGCGGCGAATGAAGCTGGCCTTCGGCGTGGCAGCCAGGGTGACCCGCGCCATCGCCGATGGTGACCTGGCCCAGCCGGTGCCCGCCCTGGGGCGCGACGAGTTCGGCCGCCTGCTGGTGGACGTGGGCCAGATGCGTGACGGCCTGCACCGGCTGGTGGACGAGATGCGCAATCAGGTCGAGCAGCTCGGCACCGAGGCCCGCCAGCTGTCCTCCACTGCCACCCATGCGGCCAGCCATGCGGATGCCCAGGCCGAGGCCGTGCACAGCATGTCCGAGGCGGCCCGGGAGCTCGACCAGTCCATCGACCGGGTGGCCGCCCATGTGGATGCCTCCCTGCACACCAGCCGTGAATCCTTCGGCCGTTCCGAGGAGAGCGAGCGCCACATCCGCAGCATGGCCGACGAGATGGGCGCCGTGGCCAGCGTGGTGGAGCACACCGCCAGCCACGTGCGCGAGCTGGACAGCCTGTCGGAGCAGATCAGCCGGGTGGTCCAGGTGATCCTCGACGTGGCTGACCAGACCAACCTGCTGGCCCTCAATGCGGCCATCGAGGCGGCCCGGGCCGGCGAGCAGGGCCGTGGTTTTGCCGTGGTGGCCGACGAGGTGCGCAAGCTGGCCGAGCGCACCGCCCAGTCCACTGCCGAGATCACCGCCACCATCGGCGACATCCAGCACCGCACCCGCAGCGTGTCCTCGGGCATGCAGGCGGCGGTGGACCGGGTGCGCACCGGCGCCGGCCTGGCCGCGCGGGCCAGCGAATCGGTGGAGGGCATCCGGGCCGGCAACAGCCAGGTGATCGACGCCGTTCGCAGCATCGGCGAGGTGCTGCAGGAGCAGTCCGCCGCCACCCGCGAGATCGTCCGCCGGGTGAGCAGTGTCTCCGAGGGCACCACCGTGCTCAGCGCCAGCGCCGCCCGCAATGCCGAATCCGCTGCCGGCCTCGATCAGCTGGCCAAGACCCTAGACCGCCTGTCGGCGCGCTTCCGGCTGGGCTAGGCCGGACCGGTCCTTTTTTCTTGATTCCCCCATACTTCCCCCCATACCCCACAGAGGTGATCCGGAGACCATGAACACACACGACCACACCCCCGCCCAGCTGGCTGCCTGCCTTGTGGCTCAGCAGCAGGCCTTCCGCGCCGCCGGTGCCGTGGACGCGGTCACCCGCCGCCGCCGCATCCAGACCGCCATCGACCTGCTGGTCAAGTACCACAAGCCCCTTGTCGCGGCGATGGACGAGGACTTCGGCGGGCGCCACCCGGGCTTCTCGCTGATGAACGACGTGCTCGGCTCGCTGGCCTCCCTCAAGCATGCCCGCGACCACTTCGAGCCGTGGATGGCTGCCGACAAGCGTCAGCCCTTCATGCCCTACGACCAGCTGGGGGCCGAGGCCTGGGTGCAATACCAGCCCAAGGGCTCGGTGGGCATCATCGGCACCTGGAACGCCCCCCTGTTCACCCTCTTCGCGCCGCTCGCCTACGCCCTCGCGGCCGGCAACCGGGCCATCCTCAAGCCCTCCGAGATCGTGCCGCGCACCGCCGCGGTGGTGGCCGAGGCGGTGGCCGACCTGTTCGACCCGCTGGAGGTGGCCGTGGTCACCGGCGGGCCCGACATGGGGGCGGCCTTCTGCGCCCAGCCCTTCGACCATCTGGTGTTCACCGGCAGCACCGAGGTCGGCAAGGCCGTCATGCGCAATGCCGCGGCCAACCTGGTGCCCGTCACCCTGGAGCTGGGCGGCAAATCGCCGACCCTGATCGGGCGCAGCGCCGACCTGGCCACCGCGGCCTTCCGCATCGCCGCCGCCAAGGGGGCCAATGCCGGCCAGCTGTGCGTCAATCCGGACGTGATCTATGTGGCCGGCGACCAGCGCGAGGCCTTCGTGGCGGCCCTCAAGGCGGCCTTCGCCGGCCTCTTCCCCACGGTGGCCGGCAACGCCGACCTCACCGCGGTGGTGAACGACACGCACCTGGCCCGCATCGAGGGCTACCTGGCGGATGCCACCGCCCGTGGCGCGCGGGTCGAGTCGAGCCCGGCCGAGCCGCCGGCCGGCCGCCGCTGCCCGCTGCGCATCGTCATCGATCCGCCGGCCGACGCGCGCATCCTGCAGGAGGAGATCTTCGGCCCTGCCGTGGTGATCCGCAGCTATGGCGAGATCGGCGAGGCCATCGACGACATCAACAGCCGCCCGCGCCCCCTGGCCCTGTACTACTTCGGCGAAGACGCCGCCGAGCAGCAGCGGGTGCTCGATCACACCCTGTCCGGCGGGGTCACCCTCAACGAGGCGATGTTCCACGCCGCCATGCACGACGCGCCCTTCGGCGGCGTCGGGGCCTCCGGCATGGGCCACTACCACGGGCGTGAGGGCTTCATCGAGTTCAGCCATGTGCGCACCGTGTTCAAGGCACCCGCCTACGACCCGCGCCGCGAGTGGGGCATGCTCCCGCCTTACGGCGAGCACTTCCTGGCGGCCATGGAAGCGCAGGTTACGCCATGAGCGCCACCGCACGGCCGCCCGAAGGGGCGCTCCCTCCCCTGGGGAGGATGTCGCGCAGCGACAGGAGGGTCACATCATGAGCGGAATCTGCTCCGAGGAACAGCAGGCCCTCCGGGATACCGCTGCCGCCTATCTGGCCGGCCACGCCAACGCCCGCGACGGTCGCGACGGGGACATGGCCCTGTGGCAGGGTATCGCCGGCCTGGGCTGGCCGGCGGTGATCGTGCCGGAAGCCTGTGGCGGCCTGGGCCTGGGCCTGGCCGAGGCGGCGGTATTGCTGGAGGAGAGCGGCCGTCAGCTCACCCGCTCGCCGCTGTTCACCGGCGTGGCCCTGAGCCACCCGATGCTGCTCCGCTGTGCCACCGAGCTGGCCTGCCAGCGCCTGCTGCCGGCCCTGGCGGAGGGGCGCCTGATCAGCACGGTGATCGCCGGCCCCGGCCTGTCGCCCTTCGTCGCGCCGGCTGCGCTGGAGATCCAGGCCCGCCGGGCGGGTGACGGCTGGCTGCTGGACGGTACGGCGGTCCAGGTGCTGGACGGCGATACGGCGGATGTCGATGTTCTATACGGATATATTGCGTCGAATAACGAGACCGGGCTATTTGAATCGGCGCCTGCGCCGGTCTATACCGGGCGGCTCGCGGATAATCTGACGGCATATTATCCGTTAGTGGGCGATGCGCAGGACAAGCGCGGTTCAAACCATTTGATATGGACGGGCGACGAATCGTATCAGCAATGGGATGACGGGAATCAATGCGCCTATTTCGACGGCGGCGAATACCTGAAAAACGGCAGCGCGATTATTTCAGCGCGGACGGCGACGGTATGCTTGCGAGTCCGGTTCGATGCAGCGTCCATTAAAACATCGACGGGATTATTCAGCCAATGGGTTTCCGCTACGGGCCGATTGACGTTTTATTATTCCGGCGCGACGAACCGGTTACGGATAGCGATTACCGGGGTCGATGTTACGGAATGCAGTTTTACGCCCGTCGTCGGCAGAGAGTATCTTATTGCTTTCGCTATGGATAACGGGAAATCGAAAATATACATCAATGGCGTCAGTCAAACGCTGACAATCGACGACGCGTCCGGAGTCGATATCGTCAATACTCCGAATATGATAGGGCGGTATGTTTCGACGGCGTCGTCTTGGGATTTCTATGGGCTTATCGGCGAGATCCGAGCGTATAACGCGATCGCTTTATCCGATGCCGAATCCGCGGAACTGCGCTATAAACGGTTTGAGTCAGCCCGAGTGCGGGATTTTTCCGAAACCATCGCAGCGGAAGCGAGCGCATATCCGGCGGACAGCTGCAATATCATTATGCGCCTCGACCGGACGAACGAATCCGAACTCGCGCTCGGAGTCCGGTTTGAAACGCTCAGCATCTTTGACGCCATCCGAAACGACTCGGCGGTTCTCATCGAAGCGAGCGACGCGGCGGAATCGATAACTCGGCGGATATACATTGACCGGTCGACTCAATGCGTCTGCGCGACGGACGGCGCGGCTATTCTATCGGTCGGCGATGCCGCGCTGCGGTTAGCGGCGGCGGACGGACGGACGCTGCGAGCCGTATATACCGGCGCGATTCTTTATGTCGTAGACGATGCCGGGAATGAATGGTCGGCGGTCGGCGAGAACGCCTGCGCCTTGTCCGCCGCCCCGGATCGGCTCACCGTCGGATCGCGCAGAACTGCTGGAATATTGACCGATCATTTCGACGGTCGCATATTATCCTACGCGTGTCTCAGTTCATCGTCTATTGCCTCCCTGAACGACTGTCGCCGAATCGCGCGCGGATTGTAGCCGCTGGATGAATTCATCGACGCGATATTTTTTCGGATGTAACCACCCATGAACGACAACGGAAAAATCACAGGCAAAACCTTAGCGCCGCTCGGACTCGTCGGCGCGACCGGAATTATTCTCGTCGGGATCGTGCTTCGGTTTTCCGCCGTCGCGGCGTCAACGGAAATCAACCGCG
>CALBTT010000198.1 GCA_937967645.1 uncultured Zoogloea sp. | reverse complement strand
CACCGAGATCTACACTCTTTCCCTACACGACGCTCTTCCGATCTGGACGCTCTTCGGTGACTCCCGAGGCTTCAACTTCGTTGCGCCCAACGGTGCCCAGCCGCGCCCGCTGAACCTCGGCGAGATCGCCGATCTGCGCGGCGAGGTGGTTGCTGCCATCGACTACGACAAGCTGCCCAAGATCACCCACGGCGACGGCGGCGGTCGCCGTCTGGTGTTGTTCAGTGCGGTGGACTGCCCCTTCTGCAAGGCGTTCGAGGACAACATGCGCAAGCACGCCGCTGGCCTCGACTCCACCATCTACGTGGTGCCATCGTCCCTGCAAAAGATCAACCAAGGCGGTGCCCAGCAGTGGCAGGCCGTCTCGCGCATCTGGTGCGCAGACGATGCGGGAGCAGCGTGGCAAGGCTTCTGGGCCTCGCGCACGATCCCGCAGCCGCGTCAGTGCCGGTTCGCCGATCCGCGAGTGGCGGAGTTGGCCGAACAGCAGTTGCGCGACGTGCTCATGGCCGTGGGCGTGCGCGTGGTCGGCACGCCCCAGTTCGTCCGGGAGGACGGCACGATCATCGTGAACAAGCCCGACATGAACCCGGCCTACATCGCGGCCACGTTCGGGCCTGCCGGTGCTCCGCAGCCCAATGCCAAGCCCGTCCGCTGGCTCACGGCCAGCGCCGACGACAGCTTCCAGATGCAGCCCGTGGGCGGCCAGCCGGTCTACCAGCAGCCCGCGCCGCAACCGCAGCAGCAGAAGCAGCACTTCGGCATCAACGACGCGCTGAAACTCAAGAACCTCCTTGGCAAGTGACCCGGCAATTCCCCCTTTTGGGGGAGCTTGACGACGTATGGAATGGAGTCCATACTTTGCACATGCCAAACGCTTGAGTTCGGCTCCAATACGAGAAAGGGCAAGACGATGCTGCTGATGAAAAAAATGAAGAGTTTTCTGCTGGCTTTGATGGTGCTCGCCACCCTCGGCGGCTGTGCGACCCAGTACAAAGACCTGCCGGTGCGCGACGGCACGATCACCGACTCGCGCCAGTCGCTGCGCAAGGTGTTCAAGCCCAGTGCCGGTGGTGCCGCTGCCGGTGCCGCCGTGGGCGGCGTGGCGGGCAACCAGATCGGCAAGGGCAACGGCAAGAAGGTCGCCACCGCGCTCGGCATCCTCGCGGGTGCAGCGGCAGGCGCTGCCGCCGCTGGCACCGAAGAGATGGTGCCGTACTCGCAAGTCGCTTTCCGCGACGATGCCACTGGCGAGGTTTTTCGTGGTGCGCTCGACGGCCAATGGCAAGTTGGCATGAGGGTGCGCTTCTCGGTCGCGCCTGACGGCAAGATCATCATTCGCTGACCGGAGGCCCCTCATGAAGAAGCTCATACTCGCCGCGCTCGTCGCTGCGCTGGCCGCTTGCAGCGGCCCGACCGACATCAAGCTCTCGGAGATGAACCAGCCCGAGAACGCCAAGAAGCTGCTCGAAACCCTGTCTCCGCAGGATCGAGCCGCGCTGCAAGCCTACGTGATGCGGCACACCATGCAGAAGGACATCGACTACAAGATGACCGTCAAGGAGGCCATCGAAGCCCGCAAGGCTGAGGTCGCCAAAGAGCAGGGTGCCGCCAACGCGATCAAGTGAACGGGGCCACCATGAAACACGCTGCCACCATCACGATCACCGTCATCGCGGCCGTGCTCACCTCGGCGTGCAGCCCTGATCTGCACGCGAAGTCGGCCCGGCGAGCCACGCCGCTCGACCGCATGTGGGCTGCACTGGTCGATGGCGACGACGGCGGTTCCAGCACGTCGGCCTCCGACGCCATGACCGGGGTGCTCTCGAACGCCCTGCGCTCGGACTCAGCGCCCTCGCAGGGGCGCTCGTACAAGCCTCACTGACCCCACAGCAGCATCGCCCATGAAAA
The DNA here is from genome assembly GCA_937967645.1 of uncultured Zoogloea sp. GTDB lineage: Bacteria > Pseudomonadota > Gammaproteobacteria > Burkholderiales > Rhodocyclaceae > Zoogloea. Next base: position 2,634 of record CALBTT010000198.1, on the reverse strand, counting down.
AGGCCCTTGGATCGCTCCAAGGGCCTTTTGCTTTGGGGTGCCGGTCGATCAGAGGCCGGGCGTGTTCCACTCGTCGTCTGCGCTGGCGTCCGCCTCGCTGACCTTGCGACCCTTGCCGCCACCGGCCAGCCACTCTTGATCGAGGCCCTGTTCCTGAGCCGCGTTCTCGATGGCGAGTTCGCGAGACATGATCGCGCCTTCCATCTGGGCCACCAGTTGCGGGGCCGGTTCGCGGTATTCAGACATCAGGCCACGGGACACCTCCGGGGGGAGGGCATTGATGGCGGTGCGGACTTCACGGCCGTAGTCGGCCATGATGGGTTGCTTGCCCAGCGTCACCTCGACATCCTGCGAGGCGACCACAGAGGCAAGCATCGGTTGGAACTGCGTTGCAGTGGCTGTCATGGGGTGCCTCCTTACATGCCGAAGTCGAGATCGTCGCTGCGTTCCAGCGACGGGTTGGTGTAGGCGGCCAGACGTTCCTCGCGGAAGTTGTCGAGGTAGACCTTCTGGGCCGTTTTCAACTGCTGTGCCATGAAGGCAGGATCACCCAGCGCTTCGCCCGTCTGGCCCTTCAAGGAGTCCAGCAGAGCGCGCCGCTCGGTGGTCGAGCCGGGCATCTCGTCGATGGCCCGGATAGCGGCTTGCAGGCGGCCTTGGAGGGCTTCACGCGCCTCCGGCTTGCCTGCGGCAGCTTCCGGCCCGAATTCGAGCGTGGCGAGCACAGCGAGGTTGGAATCGTTGAGCGTGCGCACTTCCTGCGCACGGGTCTGCATGACGCGCTCGGTGGCGAGCGTGTGGGGAGGGGTGCTGCGGAACCAAGCACCCTCCTGATCGGCGAGCTTTTCGATGGAAGAGCGCAGGTTCTGTCCGTCGGCACCGTCGCGCAAAGCCATCGCAGCCACGTTCTCGAACGTGATCGCGCTCTCCGGCGTGTTCTGGGTTGCCATGTCGCGGATGATCGCTGCACCGATCACAAACCGACTGGCATCTCGAATTGATAGCTGCATAGTCCCAAGGGCCTCTCAATAGGGTTCGGGCGCAGCGTCGCTTCTCACCGACAAGCGCTTTTCGACCTGCTGCTTCGCTTCGCTCGCGACTGCTGAACCTCCGGGCATCATTCTCAGCGGCATCGAGGTGCTGATGTCGAGCAGCACCTGATCCGGCGTGTACGGGTTGTCAACGAACAAGCGCCCGTTGCTGGGCGTCTTGCTCGTCTGAGCGTACATCTGCGCCAACTGATCCTCGTCGCGGCAAACCGGAACGAGGTGCGGCGCAAAGTCGCTCTCGTAATGATTTAACAGCGCATTATACACTGCCAGTTTGCTTTCCGTCAGTTGAGGCTCACTCAGACGCATACGGCCGCCGAGGTTGGCGGCCAGCGTCAGCCGGACATCCCGGTCGGGGTTTGAGGCCAGCAGTTCGAGGGTCTGGATGTCTGCATCGTGCTTCTGGGCAAGTGCAACCATCGTCGAGCGGTGCTCGGAGCATTCCTTCGCCAAGAAGCGCTGCACCTCGACGGGGCAGGGCGTCTGCTTGGCGGCGGCCGAAGTGACAGACTCGGCGTGGCGGCCCACGTCGAGCATGTGAAGCTGCTCGGCGACCGGCACACGCAGCGAGCCTGCGTAGCTCAGGCGCACAGCGTTGCGCTGGTTTTCGTCCGTGAAGTCGGCCAGCTTGCGATCCATCGCTGCATCCAGCTTGTCCCACGCCGTCTGCACCAGATCGTCAAGCCGCTTGGTCGCAACGACCACGTTGTCGAGCGACGCCCGCACCACGACACCAACGCGGCGGAAGTTGTTGCCGGATTGGAGTTGATGAGAATGACTTCATATCCTTCTTCCTTCAGGGCTTTACAGGCCTGACTTCCGGAATAGTCAAATTCGCATGCCTGACCGATGACAATGGGCCCGGCTCCGATAATGAGAATTTTTTTTATGTCTGTGCGTTTTGGCATGATGTTTTCTTTCGTTGCTTTTTTTTACGTTCTGGTGAATTTATTGAGTCAGCGGTTAAAAGACAATTAAAAATTCAAAACATTAGATAAATCGGTTTATTCGTTTGTTGTTTTTTTCATCTGCTATATAATTCGGAAAGAGGATTGACTTGTGGATTTGAATATATTAATTTATGAATATATGAAAGTGAAAGCAAACCATGTTAAAGAAGAAATAGAGAGATATTATAACGAAAATTGCAGTTTATATCATGAGAATCTTTCCTGCAATGACCATACAAAAGAATTATTCCATTTTCAAGGAAAAATACTTGATTTGGGCTGCGGAACATTAGAGAATGGATATAATACGTTATCCGGTGTTCACATAGTAGCACTGGATATTAATGAAAAGGCGATTGAAAAAGCCAGAATAAAAGCAAAAGAAAAATTTCCGGATATTAAAATAGATTTTACCGTTGCTAATATGGAAGATATTCCCATGAAAGATAACGAGTTTGACGGAGTTTTCTCTAATTGCGTGGTGAATCATAGCAAAAATAAACAAAAGGTTTTTCATGAAATATACCGGGTGTTAAAACCCGGCAGTGCTTTCGTGTTATCTGATGCTTTTACCAGAGAACCTTTGCCTGAACAAATCAGCAGTAACCCGGAACAGGTCGCCGGCTGTTTTGGAG
>CALBTT010000197.1 GCA_937967645.1 uncultured Zoogloea sp. | reverse complement strand
AGATGGTGATTCGTGACTGGAGTTCAGACGTGTGCTCTTCCGATCTCTCGCCGACGCCAGCCCGCAGCCCGCCCCGCCAGCGCCAGGCAGTGGGACCGCCGCCCCCCCACGCATCGGCCTGGTGCTGGGCGGCCACGGCCGCAGACTCGACCCGGCGGAAGGCACGCCGATCGACTTCGACGCCCTCTACCCGGCCATCGCCCAAGGCCTCGCCCATCTCGACCTGAGCAGCCGGCGCCTCGACCTGCCCAGCTTCGACCCCGCGCAGGTCCAGACCCTGCTCGACGCCGACCTGGTACTGGGCGACCTGAGCGGCACCGACCCCGACACCTGCTACCAGCTGGGCCTGGCCCTGGCCCTGCGACCCGACGGCGTCCAGCTCATCATGCAACAGGGCAGCTGGCCGGGCCTGGAGGCGCTGGCCCTGGGGCTGATCCATCACTACACCGCCCCCGCGCCCACCGCCGATGGCCTCGCCGGCTTCGCCGCCTGGCTGGCCGGCAGCCTGCGCCGCCCGGAGACCCCGCTGACACGCAGCCCGGTCTATCTCGGTCTGGACCTGCGCCCTCCTCAACTGGACACCGACACCCCCGCCCCGGACCTGCCGCCCCTGCCGTCCCGCCCGCAGGCCCTGCTGATCCAGGCGCAGGGGCAGCGCGTCGATCCGGCCAGCGGTCGCAGCGTGGATCTGGACGACAGCCGGGAAGCCCTCCGCATGGCACTGCAGGGCGCCGGTATCGAAGCCCTCAGCACCGACGACGATCCCGGCGCGCCCCAGACCCTGCAAGCGCTCCTCGACGCCGACCTGGTGCTGGCCGACCTGAGCACCCTGCCCCCGGATACCCTGCTCCAGCTCGGCCTGCGCCATGGCCTGCGGGCCGGCCGCACCCTGATCCTGGCCGACACGGACACCCCGCTGCCAAGCAGCCTGCACAGCCTCCAGGTGCTGCGCTACGCGCGGCGCGGCACCCGCCTGGACCGCCGCGAGCAGGCCGAGCTGGGCCAGCTGCTACAGGCCGCCCTGGCCCGGCTTCCGGCCCAGACCCGCCCCGACAGCCCGGTCTATGCGGCCCTCCCGGCCCTTCGCCCCCCCACCCCACGGCCGATCCGGGTCTTCATGTCCTACCCGCAGACCTACACCCCCTACGTGCGCCCCCTGGTGGCGGCCCTCAAGGGCCTCGGTGTCGACGTCCGCTGGGACATGGACCTCTCCTCGGGCGAGGACTGGGCCAGAACCCTGGGCCGGATGCTGGAAGAGGCCGACGCGGTGGTCTGCGTCGCCGGCCGCGACACCGCCGCGCGGGAGTTCCCCATGGCCGAGATCCACCGGGCCGTCGAACTGGACAAGCGTCTGATCCCGGTGCTGGTCGAGCCCATCGAGGACCCCCTCGAGCTCACCACGCGCCTCGCCGCCAACCCCGAACGGGACGGGCGGCTGCGCTACCTGCTGGACGGCTGGCGGGAAAACGACTTCGACGCCCTGGTAGCGGACATCGCGGAACGCATCCGCCAGCGCCTGCGCGCACCCGAGCCAACGCCCGGGCGTGATACGGCCCCGGCCTGACAGGCTCAGCCAGCGCGGGCCGCCTGGTATTTCTGCCAGCCGCTCCAGCTGTACAGCCCCAGCCCGGCCCAGATCAGCCCGAAGGTGAGCAGGCGGGCCGGCTGCAGCGGCTCGCCGAAGATCAGCACGGCGGTGAGGAACTGCAGGGTCGGATTGATGTACATGAGCATGCCCACCGTGGCCAGGTTGAGGCGCTGGGTGGCCGCTGCAAAGAACATCAGCGGCAGGGCGGTGATCGCCCCGGCCGCCGCCAGGAGCCCTTGGGTGGAGCCGTCGAAGCCGGTGAACACGCCGTGCCCCTGGCTGCCCTGCCACAGGGTATAGATCCCGATCAGCGGTAGCATGGAGCAGGTCTCCAGCCACAGGCCGGACAGGGCATCCACCGGCACCTGTTTGCGCACCAGGCCATACAGCCCGAAGCTGGCCCCCAGGAAGATCGAGATCCAGGGCAGGCTGCCGAGGGTCACGAACTCGCTGCCCACCGCCGTCAGGGCCAGGACCACCGACGCCCATTCCTTGCCGTTGAGGCGCTCCTTGAGCACCAGCATGCCGAGCAGCACATTGACCAGCGGGGTCAGGAAGTAGCCCAGGCTGGACGCCACCACCTGGTGTTGATCCACCGCCCACAGGAAGGCCAGCCAGTTGGAGCCGACCAGCAGGGCCGCCACGAACAGGCGCAGGACCGTGCCCGGCTTGCGCGCCACGGCCAGGGTGGCGCCCCAATGGCGGCGCACGGTGAGGATCAGGCTGACAAAGATGCAGCCCCACACTGCCCGGTTGCACAGCACGTCAGCCGGGCTCACGTGCCCCAGCTGTCGGAAGAAGAGTGGAAAGAAGCCCCAGATGCCATAGGCACCGAGGCCGAAGGCAATGCCGGCGAGGGTGGTGCGAGGATCCACGGAATTGACGGGCACGGAAGGGAGGATCTCCAACTTACCATCGGGGACAGCCGGGCGCCCTTGGGGTTTTCCTCCACGCCGGCCGGCGGGCCTACAATGCCGTCATTCCAATGCGAGAGTGCCTTCACCCATGCTGATCATCTTCAAATCCCCGGCCGGCGGCGACGTCATCATGTTCGAAAAGAACGGCAAGGACATGCTCACGGTGCTGGGCAAGGACCCGGCCGACGCCAAGGGCATCGTCACTGTGGAGCAGCTGCCCGCCGCCATCGACACCTTGAAAGCGGCCATCGCCGCCGACAAGGCCCGCCAGGCGGAACAAGGCGAGCCGGACGAGGCCGAGGCCCGGCCCGGCGGCGGCAACGTCAGCTTCTTCCAACGGGCCGTGCCCCTGCTCGAGCTGCTCGAACGCTCCCTCAAGGACAAGAAGCCCGTCACCTGGGGCGTATAGGAGTGATATAGGAGGCGGCGTAGGGGCGGCTTCAGCCGCCCACCCACCCCTCAGCCTCAGTCCGCAATCGCCTGCCCGTCAGCCACCACCACCGCAAACAGATCACCCAGGGCCGCCAGGGCCACCGCCTGCACGGTGGCAGCCTCCACGACACCACCCCCCGGCGCGGGCAGCGGGCGGGTGGCCGTGGCAGCGGCCGGCACCGTCACCGCAAAGCCGAGGTTGAAGGCGCCGCGGGTCGTCGAGTTGATGCACATGTGGGTCATGAACCCGACCACCACCAGGTTCTTCACGCCGGCGGCCTTGAGGCGCTCTTCCAGGTCGGTGCCGACGAAGGAGTTGGGATAGTTCTTGACTACCACCGCCTCGCCCTCGCGGGGGGCCACCTTGGCAGCGATCGCCCCGTTTTCCGCGCGGATGTCATAGGGCGAGCCCGGGCCTGCGTCGTGCTGGATGTGGATCACCGGGATGCCGAGGCTACGGGCACGGGCCAGCAGCCGGGCGCATTCATCCAGGGCCGGCTCGACGCCGGTAAGCTGCATGATGCCCTCCCGGTAGGTGTTCTGCGCATCGACGATGATCAAGGCCGACGCGGACAGGGGCGCGGGCTCGGCGGGCAGGCCGGAAAGCTGACGAAGGGTGTGGGCTGCAGTCATGCGTGTCTCCATGAGGGGGTTGTGGGGTATCCGTCCGCACAGGCTAAACTCAGCCGCCCCCTGCACAAATAGACATTCATGCCAGACACACCTGCAAAAATGCAGCCTCCATCACGGCTCCCCGACTGGGACGATCTGCGCTTCCTGGCCACCATCGGCCGGGAGGGCACGCTGGCCGCCGCCGCGCGCCGCCTCGGCGTGGACCAGACCACCGTGGCGCGCCGGCTGCGCGCCCTCGACGAGGCCCTGGGGACGCCCCTGTTCGAGCGCCACGAAGGGCGCTGGCAGCCCACGCCGGTGGGGACACGGGTGCTGGAGCGCTGCAGCCGCATCGAGGACGAGGTGGCCGGGCTGGTCCGGGTGGCGGAGGCCGGCACCCAGGCCATCAGCGGCCTGGTGCGCATCACCGCCGTCAGCGCCCTGATCGGCGATTACCTGGCCGGCCAGCTGGGCAGCCTGTATGCCCTGCACCCCGAGCTGAGCATCGAACTGATCGCCAGCAACGACAACCTCAGCGTATCGCGACGGGAGGCCGACATCGCCGTCCGCCTGGCACGGCCGGCGCGGGGTGACTTCCTGATCCGCAAGCTGGGCGATGTGGGCTTCGCCATCTACGGTGCGGCCCAGGGCGACCTGCCAGTGCGCGCCGGCGACTGGGTGGCCTACAACCCCGACCTGGACCACACCCCGGAGATGCGCCAGCTGGCCGCCATGCTCGGGGACGGGCGGATCCGCCTGCGCTCCAACAGCCTGCGCGGGCTCGCCCGCGCGGTGGCGGACGGCATCGGCCAGGGCATCCTGCCATGCTTCCTGGCCGACCCCGACCCGCGCCTTGCCCGCCTGTCCGGCCCCCGGCCGGTGCTGAGCCGCGAGCTGTGGATGCTGATCCATCCGGACGCCCGCCAGCAGGCCCGCGTCGCCGCCACCGCCGACTGGCTGGTGCGGCGCTTCGAGGCCACCGCAGAGGTCCTCGCCGGCACGCCCTCCTGAAAGCGCGGCAGCGCTCGAACGGTGGCGTTCCGCCGAATCATCGCCGGCACTTGCCCGGGATCAAGCAGCGAGGAATTTTCCCGCACCGAGAACGACTTGAGCAGGCGAAGCGGCCGCCCCTTCGGATAAGATCGGGCGATGTTTCTGAAACGGTTTTTTACAAGCCTTCTCAGCCGGATGATTCTTTTCGGGCTGGTGCTGGTGCTGCTCGGCGGCGGGGCCCGGTACGTCTTTCTGTCCCGCTTCCTGCAGGAAGATCTGACCCAGGTGGTGTCGGCCCAGCAGAAAGCCCTGGCGGAGGCCGTAGCCGAGGACATCGACGGCAAGCTCGTCGAACGGGTCAACCTGCTGGCACAGCTGGGCAGGACGCTGCCGCCGGCGCTGCTGACGCAGCCGGCCCGGCTGGAGGCCTGGCTCGCCGAACGGCACGAACTCCACCCGGTGTTTTCCCTCGGCCTGGTGGTGGCCGACCCCCAGGGCAGGATCATCGCCGACTTTCCACCGATCAGCGGACGCCGGGGCGCCTCCGTGGCGGGGCAGGCGAACTTCCGCGCAGCAGCCGAGGGCAAGGGCGGCATCGGACAACCCCGGCGTGGCGACTTCTCGCACCAGTGGATGCTGCCGATCGGCCAGGCGGTGAAGGACGCCGACGGCCATGTCCGCGCGGTCCTGATCGGCATCACCGCCCTCAACACCCCGGGCTTCCTCGACCGGATCTCCCATGGACGCATCGGCGAGGCGGGCGGCTTCCTGCTGATCTCGCCGGCCGACAAGCTCTTCATCGCCGCCAGCGACCCCGACCTGGTGATGAAGCCGACCCCGCCCCCGGGCGTCAACCTCCTGCACGACAAGGCCGTGGCCGGCTTCCGCGGCACCGGCATCACCGTCAACGCCAAGGGTGTCGAGGAGCTGGCCACCATGGTCAGCATACCAAGCACCGGCTGGTTCGTGGTGGCCCGCATGCCCACCTCGGAGGCCTTCGCGCCGGTGCGCCGCGCCCAGGACACGGTGATCCGGCACAGCTTCACGGCGATGCTGATGGTGCTGCTGGTGGCCGGCTTCTTCATCCGCACCATGCTCGGCCCGCTGCACCGGGCAGCCCAGCTGGCCGACCGGATGACCCACGGCGACATACCACTGCAAGCCCTGCCGGTGGTCCGCAATGACGAGGTGGGGCACCTCACCGTGGCCTTCAACCAGCTCCTGGACAAGCTGCACACCAGCCAGGTGGCGCTCGAACGCATGGCCCACCACGACAGCCTCACCGGCCTGCCCAACCGCATCCTGCTGGACGACCGCATGCAGCAGGGGCTGGCCCGGGCACGGCGCAACGGGACCTGGATTGCCGTGCTCTACCTGGACCTGGACGGCTTCAAGCCGATCAATGACGAGCTCGGGCACGAGGCGGGGGACAAAGCTTTGATCGAGGTCGCCCACCGCCTGTCGGCCACCTTGCGGCGCAGCGACACCCTGGCCCGGATCGGCGGCGACGAGTTCGTGCTGCTCGCCACCGATCTGTCGGGCGACTGGCAGGAGCGTGCCATCTGCCTGGCCAGCAAGTGCATCGTGACCCTGTCGGCAGGCGTGGACCTGGACGGGAAGACCTGCCCGCTGGGCGCCTCCATCGGCATCGCGGCGAGCGCCGGACATGACACGCCGGACGCCATCCTGCTCGCCGCCGACCAGGCCATGTACGACGCCAAACGCGCCGGCCGCGGCCGCTATGCCATGGCGACGGATCGCCAGGACGGCACGCGGGTCAGCTGAGCCCCTCGTCGATGAGGGCCAGCAGGCGGCGCATCTGCACGCCGTCCGGCCGGGCCAGGTCGTCGAGCACCGAGAAATGGTGGCAGCCGGGCACTTCGAGGTAAGACACGGCCTGCCCGGTCTGCCGGGCGGCGAGGGCGTAGTCCCGGGAATGGCGCACCAGCTCCGGCAGCTCGTCGCCCCCCACGGTGACCAGGGTGGGCACCCCCTCGCCGATCTGCCGCAGGGGGCTGAAGGCCTCGATCTCTGCCGGGGTCAGCTGCAGTTTGTCGTTGAGCCAGCACAGGCTGATCGGTTCCAGATCCACCAGGGCGCTGATCGGCATCGCATGGGTCACCGCCGGATGGCCGCGGTACAGCGCCGTCAGGTGCCCGCCGGCCGAGTGCCCGCTCAGCACCACGCGCCGCCCGCGCAGGCCGAACTCGCCATCGGAGGCGGCCAGGTGGTCGAGCAGGCGGCCGATGTCGCCGACAATCCGGGTCATCGACGCCTCCGGGGCCAGGGTGTATTCCGCCAGCACCACGTCGAAGCCCTGGGCCAGGGGCCCCTCGGCGATGAAGGCGAAGTCCTCCTTGGTGGTGGCCTGCCAGTAGCCCCCGTGGATGAAGATGAACACCGGCGCATCCGCCCGCCCGCAGGCGAAACCGTCGAAGCGCTGGCGCGGATCGGGCCCGTAGGCGGCGTCGCGCAGGCTGGGGCGGGCCTGGTAGAGGCGGGCGCTGCGGGCCTGGAAATTGGCCAGGATGGCCGGAAAGCCGGCCACCGCGCGGGTGTTGTTGTAGGCCAGGTCGAGCTGCGACCGGTCCAGGCCGCGGTAGAGGGGCTGGCCGGCAGCGGCCGGCATGGAGTGATCGCGTGCGGGAGTGCTCATGGCGGTAGGCGGAGTCGGCAAAATGGTCTGGTGATCCTGCAGAAATCGGCGGCGCCTGACTATCCGGATCCACCACCGGATGTGTCCGGCTTTTCCGGCCGGACAGCACGGCGGGAAACGGTCGATGGACGCCGGTGCCGCAGGCTCTGCGGCTAGAATAAGGCCTCCCGCGGCCCCCCAAAAATACCGGTATCGGCCACGGACCTGGCCGCTCCTCCACCTGCCCGTCGCGCATGTCCGATATCCCCGAGTCCCCCCACCGCCTGCACCAGCGCCTCCTTGCCCCTCTGCGCGGACTGCCCCGGCCGTCCCGGCGCAGCCTGCGGCGCATCGCCCTGGCCCTGCCGCTGCTGGCCCTCGCCTATGTGCTGCTGCTGGTCCCCTTCACCCCCGGCATCCGCGACATCCGCAAGGCCAAGGTGGAGCAGCCGGCCCGGGTGTTGTCGGCCGACGGCAAGGAGCTCGCCGTGTTCAAGTGGGCCAACCGGCAGTGGGTGGGCCTCGCCGACATCTCGCCGCAGGTCACCGCCGCCTTGATCGCCACCGAGGACCACCGCTTCCGCGAACACCACGGCATCGACTTCTACCGCCTCGGCGGCGCGGTGCTGCACACCTTCTCCGGCGACCGCCAGGGCGGCTCGACCCTCACCCAGCAGCTCGCCCGCAACCTGTTTCCGGACGAGATCGGCCGCGCCCCCACCCTGACCCGCAAACTCAAGGAAGCCATCACCGCCCTGAAGATCGAGGCCCTCTACTCCAAGGACGAGATCCTCGAGACCTACCTCAACACGGTGCCCTTCCTCTACAACGCCTGGGGCATCGAGATGGCGGCGCGCACCTATTTCGACAAGCCGGCGCGCAACCTGGATGTGCTGGAGGCCGCCACCCTGGTCGGCATGCTCAAGGGCAACAGCTACTACAACCCGGTGATCAATCCGGAACGGGCCCTCGCCCGCCGCAACACCGTGCTGGCCCAGATGGTCAAGCGCGGCCAGCTCGACGAAAGCCGCCTCGCAGCCCTGCAGAAGAAGCCGCTGCGCATCGACTTCGAGCGCCAGCTCGAATCCCCCGGCCCGGCGCCCCACTTTGCCGTGCAGATCCGCAAATGGCTGATCAGCTGGGCCGACCGCAACGACTACAACATCTACGCCGATGGCCTGGTGCTGCGCACCACCCTGGACAGCCGCCTGCAGGCCCAGGCCACCCAGGCGGTGATCCGGCGCGGCCGCCAGTTGCAAGGCCTGGCCGATCAGGCCTGGAACAGCCGCAAGGGCTGGTCGGGCAGCCCAGAGCTGGTGGCCGCCTTCGTGCGCGAGTCGAAGGAGTACCGCGCCGCCGTGGCCCGCGGCCAGGATCCGGACGAAACCCTGGCCCGCCTGCTGGCGGACAAGGCCTTCATGGACGCCCTGCGCCAGGACAAGACCCGGGTCCAGGTCGGCTTCCTGGCCCTGGACCCGCGCACTGCCAAGGTCCGCGCCTGGGTGGGCAGCCGCGACTTCGTGCAGGACCCCTTCGACCACGTCGCCCAGGCCCGCCGCCAGCCCGGCTCGACCTTCAAGCCCTTCGTTTATGGCGCGGCCTTCGACAAGGGCATGAGCCCCACCGACACCCTGGTGGACCAGGCCGTGGAGATCCCCCTGAAGAACGACGAGATCTGGCGTCCCGACGACGAATCGCCCCCCAGCGGCAAGCCGGTGAGCCTGCGCGACGGATTGGTGTACTCCCGCAACCGCATCACCGCCCAGCTCATGCAGGAGGTCGGTCCGGCCCGGGTGGCACGCCTGGCAAAGAAGATGGGCGTGCGCCAGAGCCCGCTGGAGGAAGTACCCTCCCTGGCCCTCGGCACCAGCCCCGTCACCCTGCGCGAGATGGTCAGCGCCTACGCCACCCTGGCCAACGGCGGCGGCTTCATCGAGCCGGTGCTGGTGACCCGCATCGAGGACCGGGAAGGCCGGGTGCTCGAGGAGTTCGCCCCCGCCGAGGCAGAAAGCGCCCTGGACGCCGGCACCGCCTACACCCTGCTCGATGTGATGCGCGGCGTGGTGGACCGGGGCACCGGGGTGGCCATCCGCAACCAGTTCGGGCTGCGCGCCGACCTGGCGGGCAAAACCGGCACCACCCAGGACAACACCGACGGCTGGTTCATCCTGATGCACCCGCAGCTGGTCGGGGGCGCCTGGGTCGGCTTCAACGACAACCGCATCACCCTGCGCAGCGACTACTGGGGTCAGGGGGCCCGCAGCGCCCTGCCCATCGTCGGCGACACCTTCCACTATGCCCTGGCCAACCGCCTGATCGATCCGAAGCTGCGCTTCCAGTCCCAGGAAGGGCCCGGCCTTCTGCAGCGCGGCTGGCGCTGGCTGAAGGGCGTGTTCGTCACCCCGGAGCCGGAACCTGCGCCCGAACCCCAGATCGGAAGAGCGTCGTGTAGGGAAAGAGTGTAGATCTCGGTGGT
>CALBTT010000196.1 GCA_937967645.1 uncultured Zoogloea sp. | reverse complement strand
CCACCGAGATCTACACTCTTTCCCTACACGACGCTCTTCCGATCTGCTGCGCGCCGCGCCGCCGGCCGGGCTGCCGCGCCGGGTCGAACTCGCTGCAACGCCCTTCCATCCCCAGGAGGATTACCAGTGCGGTCCCGCCGCACTGGCCATGGTGATTGGGGCGGCAGGCATTCCGGCAGTGCTTGGCGAGCTGGCCGGGCGGGTCTTTCTGCCCGGCCGCCAGGGTTCCCTGCAGATCGAGATGCTGGCCGGGGCACGGCGCAGCGGCGCCCTGGCGGTGGAGTTGCCAGGCCAGCTGGAGAGCCTGATGGCGGAAGTCGCCGCCGGCCATCCCGTGGTGGTGCTGCTCAACCTGGGCCTGTCGTGGGCGCCGAGCTGGCACTACGCGGTGATGATCGGCTACGACCTGGATGAGTCTGCCTTCCTGCTCCGCTCCGGCCCGATGGAGCGGCAGGTCCTGCCCATCGATACCTTCGAACGGACCTGGGACCGGGCCGGCCGTTGGGCTTTCGTTGCCCTCCCGCCCGGGCAGCTGGCGGCCAGCGCCGATGAGTTGCAGACCACCCGAGCCATGGTGGCCTTCGAGAAGGCGGCTCCGGCGAGGGAGGCCGTCACCGTCTACAGGGCCGGCCTGGCCCGCTGGCCGGCCAGCCTGACCCTCGCCATCGGCCTGGGTAACAGCCTTTACAAGGCCGGTGATCTGGCAGGAGCCGAAGCCGCCTTCCGGGCTGCGGCCGATCGCCACGATGCGCCTGCGGCGTGGACCAACCTGGCCCATGTGCTGAACGAGCAGGGGCGTCCGGTCGAGGCCAGGGCTGCGGCTGCCCGCGCCGACCGGTCCCGGTGACAGAACAGAGACTTAACAAAAGTTTCATTCAAATTGCGTGAGTGGACGTCAACAATAACGGTATTACCCATTCCGCCCGCCTTCCGCGACCATGTACTTCAGCGGCCTCGTGACCCACCTCCGCAGCATTCTGGCGAGCCAGGCGCTGAGCATCGTCTTTCAGCCGATCTTCGACCTGCGGAGCCGGGATGTCCTCGGTTACGAGACCCTGATGCGGGGGCCGGTCGATTCGCCGCTGCACACGCCGGAGCAACTGCTGCGGGTGGCCCGCGATGCGGGGATGGGGATCGAACTCGAGCGCCTCGCCGCCGGGCTGGCGATCGATGCCTTCGTGGACGGGCAACTGCCCGGGCGCCTCTTCATCAATCTCGGCGAGGCGATGATCGTGGACCTCGTGGAGCGTGAAGGGCTGGATCTGCTGCTGGACAAGACCGGCCTGGCCCCCGGCCGGCTGGTGGTGGAGTGCATGGGCGGCACGACCCGTGGCCCGCATCTGGGTGAGGCCCTGGGGCGCCTCGCCGAACGGGCCTGTGGCCTGGCCTTCGATGCACCGGGGCCGGACGGCCGTGCCGGAGACTTCCTCAAGATCGGACCCGCCCGGATCGGCCGGGCGCATGCCGATCCGGCGCGTCGACAGGTCCTGGGCACCCTGCTTGAGCAGGGGGCCCGGCAGGGCAGCCGGAGTATCGCCGAAGGCGTCGAGGATGCCCGCGACCTGGCCCTGCTGCACCAGCTGGGCTGTGAATGTGCCCAGGGCTTCCTGCTGGGCCGCCCGTCCGCCGATCCGGTCCGCCAGCTGTCCCGCAGCGTGGCCGGCGTGCTGGCGACGACCCGCTCCGGGCTGGCCCTGGGCTAGATACTGTCATCCCCCTCAACGCCCTCGGTCGGTTTGCTCCCGGTTTGTGGTGGTTCTGTAGGGGCGGATTCATCCGCCCTTGGCCCCACAGGCTTGTCTCTGACCCATGTTCGTGGGCGACTGAAGTCGCCCCTACAGGGGAGGCGTGCCTGCTGAGGGGGCTGGGTAGCGCTCCCCGGCGTCAGCCCGCGGTCAGGCGGGCGTACAGGCGGGGCAGGTGGACCGGCAGCTCTTCGGGTTTGCGCAGCACGCTGTAGCCGGCCGGCCCGAACAGGTGGGGCAGGTAGGCCTCGCCCTCCCGGTCGATGGTGACGCAGAACGGCCGCACGCCCTGGGTCCGGGCCGCGTGCAGGCTCATCCGGGTGTCCTCGATGCCGTAGCGGCCTTCGTAGTGGTCCACGTCGTTGGGCTTGCCGTCCGACAGGATCAGCAGCAGGCGCAGGCTCTCCGGGCGTTTGGCCAGGATTCGGGTGGCGTGGCGGATGGCCGCACCCATGCGGGTGTAGAAGCCCGGCCGGATGGCCTGGATGCGGCCGCGGATACGGTCGTCCACCCGTTCGTCGAAGTCCTTGATGCGGTGGAAGCGGATGTGCTCCCGCCGCCGCGACGAAAAGCCGTACAGCCCGAAGGGGTCGCCGGTGGCGCCGAGGGCCTCGCTGAACAGCCACAGGCTGTCGCGGATGACGTCGATGACCCGCTGCTCGTCACTCACCCAGGCATCGGTGGACAGGGACAGGTCGGCCAGCACCAGGCAGCACAGGTCGCGCTCGCGCCGCTCGCAGGACAGGTAGCCGCCGCTGGCGCTGGCGGCGTGGCCGCTGTGCCGGTCGGTGAAGGCACGCACGCAGGCGTCCAGGTCGAGCTCCTGGCCGTCGGGCTGGTTCTTGAGCCAGCGCCGGGCCGGGGTCAGGGCCTCGAGCTGCCGGCGCAGGCGGCGCGCCGGCACGATCAGGCGCGGCGGCAGGCCGCAGGGTTCGGCGTCCCGTGGGTCGAGCACGTCCAGCCGGCACATGTCCGGCTTGAGCACCTGCTTCTTCCAGTCCCATTCGGGCAGCAGGATGCCGGTCTCGAGGGGGATGTCGTCGTGGGCGGCGGAGGGCAGGTCCAGGTCGAAGCGTACCTTGGAGGCGGTGTCGCGGCTGTCCTGGGCCACCGCCACCTGCTCCATCTCGCTGGCGGCGCGCACCGGGTCTTCGTCGTCGCCTTCTTCGTGACTGCGATTGACCTTCACGTATTCGGCGAAGGACAGCAGGCTCTCGGCGCGGAAAGGCAGGATCAGGCCGTTGCGGCCGTCGGGCATGTCCTCGCGGCTGGCCTGGCGGCGGCGGTCGGTGGCGTCGGCGCTCTTGCCGCTCTCCCGGTGTTCGGCGGGCGTCGGGTCGGCGCTGTTGTTGCGCCGGTCGATGGCGACGGGCGCGGGGTACAGCCACAGGGCCACGGGTTGCGGTGGCCGCCGGGCGGCCGGCAGCCGGGTGATGCTGCCCGGATCGGTGAGGGCATGGCGGATGGCCTGTTCGGCGGCGGCCTCGTCGGCCGGCAGGCGGGCCGGGTCCGGGCGTTCCGCCAGCACGGCGGCCACCAGGCGGCGGTAGCGCGCGGCAAAGCCGGGATAGGCGGCCAGGGTGGCGGCGCTGGCCTGCTGGTTGGCGCTGATCCAGCTGTCGGCATCGAGGCCGCTGGTGGGTAGCGCCGCACCCTGGGCGATCAGCCACAGATAGAGGTCGCGGTTGAGGCTCCGCTCGGGAAACAGGGCGATTTCGGCGGGCAGGCGCAGGGTCTCCGCGTCCCGTGCGGCCAGCGCGGCCTTCTCGCCGCTGTGGGCCAGGCGTGCCAGCCAGTTGCGGCGGGCGCCGTGCTCGGTTTCGGCCGCCGGGGCGACCCGCAGGCCGGGGTCGCCGCCAAGGGCCCGGAAGAGGATCCCGGCGCTGCGCTCCATCTCGGTCAGCCGCACAGCGGCGGCCGGGTGGCTGCGGCTTGCCGCGCGGGTGATGAAGCGATGCCAGAGGCCGCCGATGAACTCTTCCATGTCTGCTTTCGTGTTGGAGCGAGGCTGATCGCCGGACCGGCCTCGCTCCTGTCGAGGGGCTGCTTACCTCGCGGTCCAGCCCCCGTCGATGAGTTGTACCGAGCCGGTGACGGACTTTGCCGCATCGGAGCACAGGAACACCGCGAAGGCGGCGACTTCGTCCGCCTCCACGAACTGCTTGGTCGGCTGGGCGGCCAGGATCACCTCGCGGATCACCCGGTCTTCCGGCATGTTGTGCACCTTGGCCTGGTCCACCACCTGCTTGTCGATCAGTGGGGTGCGCACGTAGCCGGGGCACAGGGCGTTGCAGGTGATGCCCTGCTCCGCCACTTCCAGCGCCACGGCCTTGGAGAAACCGACCACCGCATGCTTGCTGGCGGTGTAGGGGGCCTTGAACGGGGAGGCGACCACGCCATGCGCCGACGCGATGTTGACGATGCGCCCCCAGCCCCGCGCCTGCATGCCGGGCAGGGCGGCCTTGGTGGTGTGGAAAACGGAGGACAGGTTGAGGGCGATCAGCGCGTCCCACTTGTCGTCGGGGAAGGCGTCCACCGCCGCCACGTGCTGCATGCCGGCGTTGTTGACCAGGATGTCGAGGCTGCCGAAGGCGGCGATGGTGTGCTCCACCAACTCGCGGGCGGAAGCGGCCTGGCTCAGGTCGGCCTGGGCGTAGCCGATCTCCGCGCCGGTCTCGGCGGCCAGCCCGGCACGCAGGCTTTCGGCCCCGGCTGCCGGGCGTGAGCCGTTGAGCATCACCCTGGCGCCAGCCCGGGCCAGGGCCCGCGCCACCGCCAGCCCGATTCCCGAAGTGGAACCCGTCACCAAAGCCGTTCTACCTGCCAGCATCGTTCTCTCCTTGTGGGGTGCCGGGCGGTTGCCCGGGCAAAGCCAGGATGCTAGCGCAGGGGGATGACCGTGCGTAAAACTCCGGCATCACCTGGAGCGGCGTGGCGGGGGCGGCGGGAGGGGGCGGAAGGTGGGGCGCGGGGTACGCGGGCTTCATGCTGCGCAGGCTAGCGCGCCGCGGGCGCCGCGGCCCTGTCCTGGCTCAAGTTTTGGGGGCGATTCAGCTGGCCACCCGGTTCCGGCCTTCGTGCTTGGCCTGGTAGAGGGCCCGGTCGGCATGGCGGAACAGGTCTTCGGCGGTGCTGCCGTGGTCGGGGCTGGCGGCGATGCCGATGGACAGGGTGGCGCGCAGCTTCAGGCTGCCGAAGGGGATCTCCAAGGCGCCGAAGGCGCGGCGCAGCGTCTCGGCCCGTTCCCGGGCGGTGGCCAGGGACATGGTGGGCATCAGCAGCAGGAATTCCTCGCCCCCATGGCGGCTTGCCACGTCGCCGGCGCGGGCCATCTCGTTCAGGAGCCGGGCCAGCTGCTGCAGGACTTCGTCGCCGGCCTGGTGGCCGTAGGTGTCATTGACCCGCTTGAAGTGGTCCAGGTCCATCAGGATCAGGGCCAGGGGTTGTCCGTCGCGCCGGGCGCGGGCGAGCTCCCGCTCCAGGGTGGCGTCCAGGTAACGGCGGTTGTACAGGCCGGTCAGGGGGTCGCGGATGGCCTGTTCGCGGAGCTGTTCCTGCAGGGCGTCGATCTCCCGCAGGTTGCGCTGCAGCGCCGCGTTGGCCGCCATCAGATCACGTTCGCGCTGCTGCAGGGCTTCGCGGGTGTCACGCAGGCGCTGGATACGGGTGAAGGCGATGTGCCCCATCGCCACCAGGTAGGCGGTCAGGCACACGATGCATAGCAGGGTGGTGGGCAGGTCGTTGCCGGGGACCAGGCGGAAGCCCCATATCGCACCTCCCAGCAGCGCGCCGGTGGAGAAGGCCAGCAGGGTTTCGGCGACGCCCGGCCAGCCCTTGTTGGCGGTGTTGTTGGAGAGGGTGCCGAGCAGCGACGAGAAGGTGATCCACAGGGGAAAGCCGAGGGCCGCCGCGGACATCCCGAGGAGGAGCGAGTCGGCGCTCAGGTTGTGCATCTCGGTGTCCAGCGGGGTGCTGGAGCGCTGGGCCCGGCGGAACTGCAGGTGCGGATAGACGATCAGCAGCAGGCCGAGGAACAGCCAGACGTCGGCGCGGACCGTCTCGACCCGGGCGTGCAGGCAGACCGCCAGGAACAGCATGCCGAAGGCGGCCGTGCGCATCCGGTAGTGCATCCGTACCACCCAGGACAGGCGCTGGGCTGGCGTTTCCGGGCGGTCATCGCTGGGGGTGTCGGGCAGCGGAGGGCGCAGGCTGGGGGGCGCAATGGGCAAGACAGGCTCTCTTCACGTCATCCGGGGGCGGGGGATCGATCGTTCCCCGATAGGCGGGGGAGAAGCCCTAACGGCGTGGTGAGAGCGGTCTTGAGCGTTTACTGTGGTTTGGCGAAGCCGCTGTCCACCCAGTTCTGGGCGCTGCGCCGGTCGAACTTGAAGGCCGCCGCGACCCGGACTTCTGCCAGCAGCTCGTCGAAGCCGTTGCGGGCCGACAGGGTGGCGTAGGGTTCGTACTCATCGGGCACGATGTCGAGGAAGACATCCACCGGCCCATCGTCGGTGCTGACGCTGATGCGCTTGTGGTACAGCGCGTGGAGGTGCTGCTCGTGGCGGCGCAGCACCTCGGAGGCGGTCTTCACCAGGGTCTGGAAGGCGGGGGCGTCGAGGGGCTTGGGGTTCTTCTTGTCGCGCCCCATGGTCCACGGGCCGACCAGGGCGGGCTCGGCCTCGCCGTCCTTGATCATCTCCACGGCCCAGCCGTCGTCGTCCTCGTTCTTGAGGACCCGGGCGGTCCAGCCGTTGTCCCGCCACAGGCGTGCTTCGTGGATGCGCTCGGGCTCGCCGGTCTCGTCGAAGGCGGTGGTGTCCATCAGGCCTCCGGGCGGCGGCTCAGCAACAGGCCGCATTCCAGGTGGTGGGTGTAGGGGAACTGGTCGAACACCGCCGCCGCGCGGATCTGGTGGGTGGCCGCCAGGGCCGCCACGTTGGCGTGCAGGGTCTGCGGGTTGCAGGAGATGTAGAGGATGTTCCGGAAGCCCCGGGCCAGGGCCACGGTGGCCTCGTCCAGGCCCATCCGTGGCGGATCCACGAAGAGGGTGCTGAAGTCGTAGCCGGGCAGGTCGATGCCCTGCATGCGCTTGTATTCGCGGCCGCCGGCCAGGGCGTCGCTGATCTCGTCGCTGGACATGCGCACCATGGTCACGTTGGTGACGCCGTTGGCTTCCAGATTGTAGTGGGCCGCCTTCACGGAGGACTTGCTGACCTCGGTGGCGAGCACCCGGCCGAACTGCGGGGCCAGGGCCATGGTGAAGTTGCCGTTGCCGCAGTAGAGTTCCAGCAAGTCGCCCCCCACGCCGTCCACCTGGCGGCAGGCCCAGCCCAGCATCTGGCGGTTCACGCCGCCGTTGGGCTGGGTGAAGCTGCCCTCGATCTGCTGGTAGCGCAGCCGCCGGCCGTCCAGTTCGAACTCCTCGAGCAGCCAGTCCTGGCCGATGACGATCTTCTGCTTGCGGCTGCGCCCGATGATCTGGGCGTCCATGGCCGCAGCCAGCTCACGGGCGGCGGCCTCCCAGGCTTCGTCCAGCGGCCGGTGGTAAACCAGGCAGATCATCAGCCGGCCGCTCAGGGTGGCCAGGAAGTCCACCTGGAAGATCTTGCGCTTGAGGGGTTCGCTGGCCATCAGGTGCTCGCGCAGCAGCGGCATGGCCCGTGCAATCGGCTCTGCGGCGGCGGGAAAAGCCTTGATGATTACCGGGGTCTTCGGGTCGTCCGGGTCGAACATGGCGTAGTCCACCTGGTCGCCCTGGTGCCACATGCGGAACTCGGCGCGCAGCCGGTAGTGGAGGGGGGCGGAGGCGTGTACAGCCGGTTCGGGCAGGCCGAAGTCGGCGAAATCCGCCTTGAAGGCGGCCACCTTGGCGGCAAGCTGCTGGTCGTAATCGGCGGGGTTGATACTGGGAAGGGGCATGGCGGGGGCAATCGGCTGGCCGGCGCGGGCCGGCGGAAGAGGGGCGAATATACGCTTCTCGGGCCCGCCGGGGGAGCCCGCCCGTGGCGGCCCGCCGCGCGCGGAATCGCGCACGGAATCGACACGGCGCCGGAACCCGCACCGCGTATGGCGTTCCAAGCCCCGACCCTGATCACTGCGGACCCATCATGCCCATCCGGAATTTCACGCTGCATGCCCACCCTGCGCCCCGGGCGGGGGGCCATCCACCCCTGTTGTTCGTGCACGGCGCCTACACCCACTCCCTGTGCTGGATGCCGAACTTCGTGCCTTACTTCCAGGCCCGCGGCTTTGACTGCTACACCCTGGACCTGTCCGGCCACGGGGCGGATGCGGATCGGGCATCGCTGCACGAGCTGGGTCTCGACGATTACGCCGAGGACCTGGCGGAGGCGGTCGCCACCTTGCCCGCCCTGCCCATCCTGATCGGGCACTCCATGGGCAGCCTGGTGGTGCAGCGCTACCTGACGAGCGGCCGCGCCGCCGGGCTGGCCCTGCTGTCGCCGGTACCGCCCACTGGCACCAGTGGTTCGGCGGCCCGTCTGGCGCTGACCTGTCCGGAGTTCTTCGCCGAATTGCCCAGGGTGACGTCCGGCCAGCCCACCGCCCGCGGCCTGGAGGTGATGGCCAGGGTCTATTTCTCGCCGGAGATGTCCCCGGACGCGGTGCTGGCGTGTCTGCCGATGATCCAGGAGGAGTCGGAGCTGGCCGTCGCCCAGATGGCGGCCCTGGCCTTCCAGCCGGCGGGGCATCGGCCCGATATTCCGGCCCTGGTGATGGGGGGACGGGAGGATGCGGTGTTTCCCCCGTCGATGCTGTTCTTCACGGCGCTGGCCTGGCGCGCCCGCCAGGTGGTGGTGGAAGGGGCCGGCCACATGCTGATGCTGGACCCCCAGTGGGAGCAGGCGGCCCGGGCCCTGGCCGAGTGGGCCGAGGGCGTGCCGCCGGTGCCCCGTGGCTAAGCCGGACGGTCGAGCATCACGTAGCGCTTGAGCACGGGCTCCACCACCTCGAAGGTGCCGATGAAGCCGGCCGGGATGATGCCCGCGTCGCCGGGGCCGAATTCCCGGGCGTTGCCGGCGGTATCGATGATGCGCAGACGCCCGCTGACCACCTGGAAGAACTCGTGGCGACCCTCATGGAAGGCGATCCGCCAGGCGCCGGGCTCGCATTGCCAGTCGCCCATCGACAAGGCGCCGTCCTCGGCCGCGTAGCGCTCCGCGGTCAGGCGCCGCGGCGGGGCGCCGATCGCCCGGCTGACGGCGGGGCGGTCTTCAACGGGATCGGGAGCAGGGTCGGCAAAATGGATGACGGGCGGCATTGCGGAATCCGGCAGAAAAATGGATCAGGATGGAAGGCGCCGCAGTTTACGCCTTTACCCCCACCCCCGCCGCCCCATCAGAAACGCTTACACAAAAAACAGAGATTCGAACTGGGCTCGGAAAGCGTAGCGAGCGCTCCGAGGTCGCGATGAGGCGCACAGCCGTACATGAGTACGGCGAGCACCGGAATTGCGAGATCCGCCCGCGCAGTAGCGCCATCACCCTCGTTCAGAAGAGTTCGACGTCGTCGCCCTTGTCCTTCATCTCGGCCTTGTACTGGTCGAGCGCCTCCTTCACCGGCATGCCCTGCATCACCGCGTTGAACATGTCGAGTTCTTCCCGGGTGGAGTACTTGACGCGGATCTTCTCCTGCAGGGCGACCCATTCGAAGGGGTTGTAGAGCTTGCGCTGGTCGGTAACCAGGCCGCTGAGCGCCTCCAGACTGTGGGAGACGTGAGCCAGGCGTTGGCTGAGCTTGTCGTAGAACTGGAAGGCGATGATGGATTTCTGCACCCGGCCTGCCACTTCGGCGGCATGGCCGATCAGCGACTCCTTGAGCTGGGCGGTGGCCGGGGAGTCGGGCAACTGCTCGAGGGCCGTGCCCATCATGCGCATGTAGCCGGCCATGGACGTGAAGGAGTCGGTCAGCACTTCCACCGAGCTGTGGCCTTCCTTCATCGCGGCTTCGATCTGGCCGACGGCGAGTTCGAGCATCAGCACGGTCTCGCGCACCTGGCTCCAGTCCAGATCGGGCATATGGGCGCTGGTGCCGCGGCGTTCGTCTGCTGCTGTCATTACTATCTCCGCATGTGTGGACTGAGTCCCCGGTTTTCGGCAAGGTTCCGAAAAGCTTTAGGGCAGGATGCAGGTTCGATGTAGGGGCGGCTTCAGCCGCCCGCAGGGGCTAGATCGGAGTCCGTGGGCGGCTGAAGCCGCCCCTACATCACCCCTACATCGCTCCGGCGAAGACGGGCTCCGGCTCGAGCGCGACGCCGAAGCGGGCCAGCACGTCGGCCTGTACCGCCTGGCTGGTGACCAGCACGTCGGCGCCGGTCGCGCCGCCATGGTTGACCAGCACCAGCGCCTGCTTGTCGTAGCAGCCGACCGGGCCGAGGCGGCGGCCTTTCCAGCCGGCCTGCTCGATCAGCCAGCCGGCGGCCAGCTTGACCCGGCCGTCGGGCTGCGGATAGCTGGGCAGGCCCGGGTGGGCGGCGGCCAGGCGGGCATGGGTGGCGGCGTCCACCACCGGATTCTTGAAGAAGCTGCCGGCGTTGCCGATCTCGGCCGGGTCGGGCAGCTTGCGGCGGCGGATGGCCATCACCGCGTCCGACACCTGCAGGGCGTTGGGGTGGGCGATGCCCCGGGCTTCCAGCTCGCGGGCCACGTCGGCATAGCCGGTGTTGGGTGTCCATGCCTTGGGCAGGCGGAAGGTGACGGCGGCGATCAGGTAGCGGCCCTTGCCGGCCTGCTTGAAGAAGCTGTCCCGGTAGCCGAAGGCGCAGTCGCGCTTGTCGAAGCCGACGGTCTTGCCGGTTTCCAGGTCGTAGGCGCGCAGGCTGTAGAAGTGCTCGGCCATCTCCAGGCCGTAGGCGCCGATGTTCTGTACCGGCGCGGCGCCCACTGTGCCGGGGATGAGGGACAGGTTTTCGAGGCCGGGCATGCCCATGTCCAGGGTCCAGCGCACGAAGTCGTGCCAGTTCTCGCCGCCGCCGGCACGCACGAAGAAAGCGTCCGTGTCTTCCTGGATGCGGTTGCGGCCGTGGAAGGCCACGTGCAGCACCAGGCCGGGGAAGTCGCCGGTGAGCACCAGGTTGGAGCCGCCGCCGAGCACCAGGCGGGGCAGGCCGGCCACCCGAGGGTCGTCGAGTACGGCGCGCAGGCCATCCACCTCGTCCACCGCGGCGAACCAGGCGGCCCGGGCCGGCAGGCGCAGGGTGTTGAGGTGGTCGAGGGCCACGTCCTGGCGCAGCAGGCTGTCGGCGGAGACGGTGGGGTTGCGGCTCATGGCGCGATCTTCCTGGAGCTGCGCGGTGGGCGGAGGTGGGTGTTCATTGCCGTACCTCGGCGAGGGGGGCCGGCGCGGGCAGGCCTGGCGTGCGCCGGCAGGGGTTGATGTCCAGCCCGCCACGGCGGGTGTAGCGGGCCCACACGCACAACTCGGCCGGCCGGCACTGGCGCAGCACGTCGGTGAAGATACGTTCCACGCACTGCTCGTGGAACTCGTTGTGGCGGCGGAAGGAGATGATGTAGCGCAGCAGGGCTTCCCGGTCGATGGGGGTGCCCCGGTAGCGCACCACCACCATGCCCCAGTCGGGCTGGCCGGTGACCAGGCAGTTGGACTTGAGCAGGTGGGAATACAGGGTTTCCTCCACCTCGGGCTGGCCGGGGTTGGCGCGCAGCAGGCTTGGGTCGGGGGTGTAGCGATCCACCGCGATGTCGAGGGTGTCCAGCAGCACCCCGTCCGGGTAGCCGATGGCCCGCTGGGGGCGGTCCGACAGGGGCTCCACCTGCACCGTCACGGGGGCGCCGGCTGCCGCGGACAGATCCCGGGCGAGGGTCGCCTCCAGCTCGGCCACGCTGGCCACGGTGGTCTGGTTGAAGGCGTTCAGGTAGAGCTTGAAGGACTTGGACTCGACGATGTTGGGCGAATCGGCCGGTACCCGGAAGTGCGCCAGGGCCACCTCCGGCTTGCCCCGGGGGCCGAGCCAGGAGAGCTCGAAGGCGGTCCACAGGTCTTCACCCACGAAGGGGAGGGCGCCGGGGGCGATGCCGATCTCGTCCCGCTTGCCCTGGCGGGCGATGGGGAAGAGCAGTTCGGGGGCGTAGTGCTCGGCGTAGGCGACGGCCTTGCCGAGGGGCGAGGCGTCGGGGTGGGACGCGGCTGCACTCATCAACGGTTCTCCTTGAGGGCTTTCAGCAGCTTCTGTCCGGCCCGCCCGTCCACGGCATGCCCGAGGCGCTGCTGCTCGATGCGGATCGCCGCCCGGCTGGCGTCGCCGAGCATGCCGTCGATGGCGCCGATGGCGTGGCCGCGGGCTGCCAGCAGGGTCTGCACCTCGCGCCGCTCGGCGCGGGACAGGCCGGCGTCGTCGGTGGGCCAGGGGGTGACGAAGCCGCCGCCGCCGCGCAGGCGGTCGGAGAGGTGGGCGATGGCCAGGGCGTAGCTCTCGGCAGCGTTGTAGCCGTAGATCGCGTCGAAGTTGCGGAACACCAGGAAGGCCGGGCCCTTGGGACCGGCGGGCAGCAGCAGGCCGGCGCTGCCGTCACCGGCGAGGGGGCTGCCGTCGCTGCGCTTGACGCCGCGGGCGGCCCAGGCGGACAGGGGCTGCTTGTTGCGGCGGCCGGCGCCGCTGGCGTCGAAGCCGGCGGGCAGGCGTACCTCGTAGCCCCACACCTCGTCCTCACGCCAGCCGGCCTTCTTGAGGAAGTTGGCGGTGGAGGCGAGGGCGTCGGGAATGCTGCCGACCAGGTCGCGGCGGCCGTCGCCGTCGAAGTCCACGGCCAGGCGCAGGAAGGTGGAGGGCATGAACTGGGTGTGGCCGAAGGCGCCGGCCCAGGAACCGACCATCTGCTCGGCCTTCACGTCGCCGGCGTCGACGATCTTCAGGGCGTCGAAGAACTCACTCCGGAAGTAGGCCTGGCGGCGGCCGTAGCAGGACAGGGTGGCCAGGGAGGTGAGCAGCGGGCGGGAGCCGAAGTTGCGGCCGAAATTGCTCTCCACGCCCCACACGGCGACCACCGTGGCCGGGTCGACCTTGTAGCGGGCGGCCACCGCGTTGAGGGTGTCGCCCCATTGCCTGAGCATGGCCTGGCCGTCGGCGACGCGTTCGTCGTCCACCAGGCCGGAGAGGTAGTCCCAGATCGGGGTGCGGAACTCGGGCTGGTAATCCAGGAAGTCGAGCACCTTGAGGTCGGGCTGCAGGCTGGCGGTGAGCCGGTCGTAGCCGCCGGCGGAGACGCCGCGGGCGGTGGCGCCGGATTTCAGCTCGGCCACGCAGGGGGCGAAGCGGGACGGGTCGGGCAGGTCTGCGGCATGCGCGCCAGACACGAGGAGTAGCGCCAGCACCCCCTGCAGGGGCGGCTTCAACCGCCCGCGGAATGCATTCAACGGCATGCCTTTGATCAAGGTGCGGAGGGCGGCTGAAGCCGCCCCTACAGCCCGTTCAGGTCCGGTATGGAGGGTCGGAAGGCTTTGTTTCTTCATCGGATAAAGGATTGCATCAGGGCGAAGAAGCGCCCGTAGAAGTCGGCGTCGGTGACGGTCTCTTCGCCCACCTTGACCAGGGTCTCGTTGTTGCCGCCGAAGGGCAGGGACAGGGACCCGATGCCGGTGACGCTCAGGCCGGTGCTGGCCGAGCCGGCCTTCAGCTCCTCCCGCACCTGGCGGACGTTGGCATATACGGCTGCGCCGTCGCCCTCGGCCAGGCAGAACAGGCTGAAGGTGAGCTGGACCTGGCTGTCACGGTTGGGCTGGAAGAACTTGCGGGCCTTGACTGTATCGGGCTTGCTCTCGTCGATCAGGTAGCCCTGGCTCAGCAGGGCGCGTCGCCCAGCCTCGCAGGCGGCCTGGGGGCTGACCTCGAAGGACTGCTCGTAGGGCGAGTCGGGGGTGAAGTTTTCCAGCTTGTAGCTCTCTTCCTTGGGCTTGGGCGAGATGCTGCTGCAGGCAGCCAGGGCAAGGGTCAGGAGGAGCAGGGTGCAACGGTGAAGCATGGATGGCGGTACTCGGTGGGGTTCGGGGGGCTGTTCGGAGGGCTGTAGGGGCGGCTTCAGCCGCCCGCTTGTGGTTGATCGAAGTCCGTGGGCGGCTAAAGCCGCCCCTACGAGGGCCCGCTTGTGGTTGATCGAAGTCTGCGGGCGGCTGAAGCCACCCTACAGGGCACCTCAGGTGCTCGATCGACGCCCACGGGCGGCTGAAGCCGCCCATACAGCGCTCTAGTGGGCTTCGTCCCAGTTGGCGCCGACCCCGACTTCGGCAACCAGCGGCACGGAAAGTTGCGCCACGCCGGCCATCAATCGGGGAATCTGCTCGCGGATCAGCGCGACCTCGTCATCCGGCACCTCCAGCACCAGTTCGTCGTGCACCTGCAGGATCAGTTTTGATTTGACGCCGGACTCGCGCAGCCAGGCCGAGGTGGCGATCATGGCCTTCTTGATCAGGTCGGCGGCGGTGCCCTGCATCGGGGCGTTGATGGCGGCCCGTTCGGCGGCCTGGCGGCGGCCCACCTGCTGGGCGCGGATCTCCGGCAGATGCAGGCGGCGGCCGAATACGGTCTCCACGTAGCCCTTGGCCTTGGCCTCGCTGCGGGTGCGCTCCATGTAGTCGGCCACGCCCGGGTAGCGGGCGAAGTAGCGGTCGATGTAGCTGGCGGCGGCGGCCCGCTCGATGCCCAGGTTCTTGGCCAGGCCGTGGGCGCTCATGCCGTAGATCAGGCCGAAGTTGATCACTTTGGCGTATCGGCGCTGTTCGCTGGTGACCTCCAGCGGGGTGACCCCGAAGATTTCCCCGGCGGTGGCGCGGTGGACGTCCTCGCCCTTGGCGAAGGCGTCGAGCAGGCCCTTGTCGCCGGACAGGTGGGCCATGATGCGCAGCTCGATCTGGGAGTAGTCGGCCGACAGGATGCGGTGGCCGGCCGGGGCGATGAAGGCCGCGCGGATGCGGCGGCCCTCCGGGGTGCGGATCGGGATGTTCTGCAGGTTGGGCTCGGTGCTGGCAAGCCGCCCGGTGACCGCCACCGCCTGGCTGAAGCTGGTGTGGACCCGCCCGGTGCGCGGGTTGACCATGGCCGGCAGCTTGTCGGTGTAGGTGTTCTTGAGCTTGGCCAGGCTGCGGTGTTCGAGCAGCAGCTTGGGCAGCGGGTAGTCCTCGGCGAGCTGGCTGAGCACGTCCTCGTCGGTGGAGGGCTGGCCGGTGGCGGTCTTCTTGACCACCGGCAGGCCGAGCTTGGTGAACAGTATCTCGCCGAGCTGCTTGGGCGAGCCCAGGTTGAAGGGCTGGCCGGCCAGTTCATGGGCCTGCTGCTCCAGCTCGTGCAGGCGGCGGCCCAGCTCTTCGGAGTGCTGGGCGAGCAGGAAGTCGTCGATCAGCACGCCGTTGCGTTCCATCTCGAACAGCACCCGCGCGGTGGGCAGCTCCACGTCCCGGTAGAGGGCGGCCAGGGCCGGCTCGGCCGCCAGCTGTGCCGACAGGGTGTGGTGCAGGCGCAGGGTGATGTCGGCGTCCTCGGCCGCATATTCGGTGGCGCGGGCCAGATCCACCTCGCCGAAGCCGATCTGCTTGGCGCCCTTGCCGCACACTTCCGTGTAGGTGAGAGTCTTGAGACCCAGGTGGCGGCTGGCCAGGGAGTCCATGTCGTGGGACTTGTCGCTCTCCAGGATGTAGGACTCGAGCAGGGTGTCCTCGACGATGCCGGCCAGGCGGATGCCGTGGTTGGCCAGGATGTGGGCGTCGTACTTGAGGTTCTGGCCGAGCTTGGCGTGGGTCTCCGATTCGAGCCAGGGGCGCAGCTTGTCGAGCACCTCGGCCAGGGGCAGCTGCGCCGGTGCGTCGGGGTAGGTGTGGGCCAGCGGCAGGTAGGCGGCCTCGCCCTCCACGACGGCGAAGGACATGCCCACCAGGGTGGCGGCCATCGGGTCGAGGCCGGTGGTCTCGGTGTCGAAGGCGGTGAGCGGCGCGGCGCTGATCCGGGCCAGCCAGGCGTCGAAGCTGGCCCAGTCGAGCAGGACTTCGTAACCGACCCGGTGGGCGCCGGGTTCGCCGGCCGGCTCGGGCGGCGTGATGGTCGTGCCCGCGGCGGTGTTGGTGGTTGCATGGGTGGCTGCGCTGGCTGCGGGGCGGTGGGTGCCGTCTTCCAGCTCCTTCAGCCAGCCCTTGAACTCCATGCGCCGGTAGATCGCCGCGAGCGCGGCCTTGTCGTCTTCGCGGGCCGGCAGGTCGGCGGGGCCGAGGGGCAGCTTGAGGTCGGTGACCACGGTGACCAGCCGGCGCCCGAGGGGCAGGAAATCCAGGTGCTTGCGCAGGTTCTCACCGACCTTGCCGCTCACCTTGTCGGCGTTGGCGACCAGGTTGTCCAGGTTGCCGTACTCGGTGAGCCACTTCACGGCGGTCTTGGGGCCGCATTTCTCGACGCCGGGCACGTTGTCCACGGTGTCGCCGATCAGGGTCAGGTAGTCCACGATGAGGCTGGGGGGCACGCCGAACTTGGCGGTGACGCCGGCCTCGTCGAGCACTTCCTCGCTCATCGTGTTCACCCAGCGCACGCCGGGCTGGACCAGCTGGGTCAGATCCTTGTCGCCGGTGGAGATGACCACTTCCCAGCCGGCTTCCACGGCCTGGCGGGTGAGGGTGCCGATCACGTCGTCGGCCTCCACGCCCTCTTCCATCAACAGCGGCCAGCCCTCGGCCTTCACCGCTTCGTGCAGGGGCTCGATCTGGGCCCGCAGATCGTCGGGCATGGGTGGGCGCTGCGCCTTGTAGTCGGGAAACCAGTCGTCCCGGAAAGTCTTGCCCTTGGCATCGAATACGCAGGCGCGATACTCCGCCTTGTAGTCGGATTCGAGCCGACGTAGCATGGACAGCACGCCGCGCACGGCACCAGTGGGCTCTCCCGCGGAATTGCGCAGATCGGGGAGGGCGTGGAAGGCACGGTACAGGTAGCTGGAACCGTCGACGAGCAACAAGGTAGGCATGGGCATGCAAGGTTGAGCAGGCGCCCGGCACCCCTCACCCCTCACTCCTTACAAGAAAAATGACTGCAAAAGACAAGCTTCCCCGGATGGCGCCGAGCACGGCGGCCCAGAATTTCACGGCCCGGGAGTCCTGGCGGATTTTCGGGATTATGGCAGAGTTCGTCGAAGCGACTGAGCGCCTCAAGCCCATCCGGCCGGCGGTGTCGATCTTCGGCAGTGCCCGCACCAAGCCCGACCACCCCTACTACGCCACCACCGAGCGCATTGCCCGGCTGCTGTCCGATGCCGGCTTCTCGGTGATCTCCGGCGGCGGGCCGGGCATCATGGAGGCGGCCAACAAGGGGGCCTACTTCGGCAAGTCGCCGAGCGTGGGCCTGAACATCCAGCTGCCCATGGAGCAGCAGGCCAATCCCTACCAGGACATCTCCCAGACCTTCCAGCACTTCTTCGCCCGCAAGTTCATGTTCGTCAAGTTCGCCACGGCTTACGTGGTGATGCCGGGCGGCTTCGGCACCCTCGACGAGCTGCTTGAGGCGATGACCCTGATCCAGACCGGCAAGAGCCGCAAGATCCCGGTGATCCTGGTGCATGAGCCCTTCTGGCGCGGCCTGATCGACTGGTTCAAGGACCGGCTGGTGGCCGAGGGGATGGTCAACCCGGACGACCTCGACCTGATCCAGATCATCGACGAGCCTGAGAAGGTGGTGGACGCCATCTTCGATCACTACCAGAGCCGCGGCTTCCTGCCCTTGCCGGAAGAACACGAGCTCATGCTCAATCTGTAGCCGCGATGCCGCGGGTTACAATCGCGGCCCCGCCAGGAGACCTTTCATGCCCCGTGCCCGTCATATTGCCGCCCTGCTCCTCGCCCTCGCCGCGCCGGCCTGGGCCCAGCAGCCCCCCAAACTCGAGCCCTTGCCCGAGCCCCCGCCGCCGCCGCCCGGCATGGAACTCGACCAGGACGTCGAGCCCCAGGTCACCATCATCAGGAAGGGCGAGGACACGGTCGAGGAGTTCCGTGTCAATGGCCAGCTCTACATGGTCAAGGTGACCCCGCCGGGTGGTGTGCCCTACTACCTCTACGACGACGTCGGCAACGGTGATTTCACCCGCCGCGACGCCCAGGATTCAGGCATCCGCGTGCCCAAGTGGGTGATCAAGCGCTGGTGAGCCCGATTGCCGGGTGAACAACAAAAGGCCGGGGGATTCCCGGCCTTTTTTGTTTGTAGGGGCGGATTCATCCGCCCTCGGACTCCGATCAGGCACCTGCGGGCGGCTGAAGCCGCCCCTACATGCCTCTACAAGATCCTTCTGCTTTCAGGGCGCCTCGCACAGGCAGTGCAGGTAGGTGGCTCCCGGGTCGTTCCACAGAGCCAGCCCGGCCAGCTCGCTGCGCAGGCGGGCCAGGGTGCTGTCCAGCGGGGACAGGCGGGCCTTCGCGCCCTCGGTGTCCTCGCCGTTGTCGAGCAGCTTGGCCAGCAGCTGGTCGCGGGGGGACAGGGGCTTTTCCACGTAGCTCACGTCGTAGTCCTTCAGCCCGGCGCGGGTGGCGGCGGCCTTGATGGCGTCGTCGAGGCCGCCGAGCTTGTCCACCAGGCCCTTGTCCTTGGCCTGGCTGCCCAGCCAGACCCGGCCCTGGGCGACCTGGTCCACCGCTGCGACATCCATGCGGCGGTTCTTGCCCACCAGCTCGATGAAGCGCTTGTAACCGAACTCGATGCTTTGCTGCAGCACGCTGGCCACCTGCGGGTCGAGCGGGCGGCGGGGGTCCAGGCCGTTGGCGAGGGGCGTGGTGCCCACCCCATCCACCGCCAGGCCCAGCTTGCCCATCGGGCCGGAGAGGTCCGGGACCATGGCGAAGATGCCGATGGAGCCGGTGAGGGTGGCCGGGCCGGCCCACACCTCGTCGGCCGCCATGCTGATCCAGTAGCCGCCGGAGGCCGCCACCGAGCCCATCGAGACGATCACCGGCTTGCCGGCCTTGCGGGTCAGCTCCAGTTCGCGGCGGATGACTTCGGAGGCGGTGGCGCTGCCTCCCGGGCTGTCCACGCGCAGCACCACGGCCTTGATGGCCTTGTCCTCGCGGGCCTGGCGGATCAGGCCGGCCACGGTGTCGCCACCCACCACGCCGGGCGGCTGCTCGCCGTCCACGATGGCGCCCTGGGCCACGATGATGCCCACATGGTCGCTGGCCTGGGGGGCCTCGTCGCGCACCCGTGAGATGTAGGTGGCCATGTCCACGTGCTTGTAGCCGCGGGCGTCGTCGCTGGCGCCGATCCGCTCCTTCAGGAAGTCACGCCATTCGTCGGCCGTCTTGAGACCGTCCACCAGGCCGGCCTTGAGGGCCATCAGGGCCGTGTCGCCTCCGGCCTCGGTGAGCAGCGCCGGAGCCTCGCTGACATAGCGGACCAGGCCAGCCGCCGCCTTGGGGCGGGCCGCCGCGATGTCGGCCTGATAGGTGCGCCAGGCCGCGTCCAGGTAGTCGCGGGTGGCTTCCCGGTCCTCCGGCGACATGCTGCTGCGGGTGTAGGGTTCGACGAAGGATTTGTAGGTCCCGACCCGGAAGATCTGCATCTTCACGCCCACCTGGTCGAACAGCCCCTTGAAGTAGGTCGGGTAGCGGGCGAAGCCGGACAGGAAGACGTAGCCATCCGGGCTGACGAAGACCTCGTCGGCCTGGGCCGCCAGGTGGTACTGGACCTGGTTGAAGTTCCGGCCATGCACATAGACCTTCTTGCCCGCCTTGCGGAAGTCGGCAACGGCGGCGGCGATCTCCTGCAGCTTCGACAGGCCGGCGCCGGCCAGGCTGTCGGTCTCGATGACCAGCGCCTTGATGCGGGCGTCCCCGGCTGCGGCGCGGATGGCGTCCACCACGTCACGCAGCAGCACCTGGTGGATGCCGTCGCCGCCCTGCAGCACGGCGAGGGGGTTGCGTACGCTGCGCTGCTCCACCAGCTGCCCGTTGGGGGCGATCAGCAGGGCCGCCTCGGTGGGCAGCGGGGTCGGCCGGGCGGCCAGCCATCCGGCCACCAGGAAGGCCAGCACGGCCAGGAAAATCAGGTTGAGGCTGAGCTGCCTGAAGCGGTCGATCGCCCGCCACACCGCCGAAAACACTCTTCTCACGACACCAGGCCGTGCTTTCCGATCCATCACATTCTCCAGACGGGCCTGTCGGCCCGGCGACCAGGGGCCGCCTCCAAGGTTTGCGGGGTCCACCAATCCGGTAGAATCCCGCCATGTTTACCAATCCCACTCCCGACCAGCTCCGCAGCCTGCTGCAGGAAGTCCGGACAATTGCCGTCGTCGGCCTGTCGCCGCGCCCGGAGCGCCCGAGTTACCGGGTGTCCCGCGCGATGCAGGGCTTCGGCTACCGCATCGTACCGGTTCGTCCGGCGGTTGCTGAAGTCCTGGGCGAAAAAGCCTACCCGCGCCTCTCCGACATTCCCTTTCCGGTGGACCTGGTGGATGTGTTCCGCGCCGCCGACGAGGTGGGACCCATCGTGGACGAATGCATCGCCCTGGGGGTCAGGCGCATCTGGCTGCAGGACGGCGTGGTCAACCTCGAAGCCGCCGAACGCGCCCGGGCTGCCGGCATCACCGTCGTCATGGACCGCTGCGTATGGCGGGATTACATGGATCTTATCCCATGAGCAAGAAACTCGCCTTCACCAAGATGCAGGGCCTCGGCAACGACTTCGTGATGATCGATGCCGTGCGCCAGGACATCCAGCTTTCCGAGAGCCAGGTGCGCTACCTGGCCGACCGCCATTTCGGCGTGGGTTGCGACCAGTTGCTGGTGGTCGAGCCGGCGCAGACGCCCGGCGTGGACTTCCGCTACCGGATCTTCAATGCCGACGGTGGCGAGGTGGAGCAGTGCGGCAACGGTGCCCGCTGCTTTGCCCGTTTCGTGTTCGACCAGGGGCTCACCGACAAGCGTGAGATCCGCGTCGAGACCAAGCGCGGCATCATCGCGCCGCGCCTCGAGGACGACGGCAACGTCACCGTCGATATGGGCGTGCCGGTGCTCAAGCCGGCCGATGTGCCCTTCATCAGCGATTCCGACGCCTGGGTGCAGCCGCTGGACGTGGCCGGCACCCGTGTGGCGATCACCGCCGTGAGCATGGGCAACCCCCACGCCGTGCAGGTGGTGGCGGATGTGGATGGCGCGCCGGTGGCCGAACAGGGGCCGCTGATCGAGCACCACCCGCGCTTCCCGGCACGGGTCAATGCGGGCTTCCTGCAGATCGTCGATGAACACCGGGTGCGCCTGCGTGTATTCGAGCGGGGGGCCGGTGAAACCCTGGCCTGCGGTACCGGTGCCTGTGCGGCGGTGGTCACCGGCATCCTGCGCGAGCTGGTCGCGTCCCCCGTCACCGTCGAGACCCGGGGCGGCGAGCTGACCATCGCCTGGGGCGGAGTCGGTACGCCCGTCATGATGACCGGCCCGGCCGTCACCGTGTTCAGCGGCGAACTGAGCCTTCCCTGAGTTTCACGTTTCACCCTTGCGACCCACTCCATGAATCCTTCCGACGTCATTGCCTTCCTCGAGGAGAATCCCGACTTCTTCGACCGGAACTCGACCCTGCTGACCGACCTCACGGTGACCCACCCCAACAACGGGCAGGCCATCTCCCTCACCGAGAGGCAGCTCATCGCGCTGCGTGACCGGATTGCCCAGCTCGAGGACAAGTTCGCCGAACTCCTGTCCTTCGGCGAGGAAAACGATGCGATCGGCGAGAAAGTCCATCGTCTGACCCTGTCCCTGCTGGAAGCCGAGGATTTTGAATCCATCCGCCAGGCCATCTACCTGCACCTCAAGGAAGACTTCGCCGTGCCCCATGTGGCGTTCCGGGTCTGGAACAGCGTGCTGTCGCGCAGCGGGCCGGAGTTTCTGCCGGTGGGCGAGGAGGTGCGCTTCTTCGCCGGGGACCTGGTCCAGCCTTATTGCGGGGCGCCGGTGACCAAGGAAGTCATGGCCTGGTTCGGGCCGGCCAGCCGCTTGCTGCGTTCCGTTGCCCTGGTGCCGCTGCAGCGCGACGAGCAGACCTTTGGCCTGCTGGCGATGGGCAGCGAGGACCCCGAGCGTTTCTACCCGGAGATGGGCACGCTTTACGTTTCGCGCATCGGAGAGATGGTCTCCTGCGCCCTCCGTCGCCAACTCGGCTGAGGGGGTGCATGGGGCTACTGCGCACCCCGATCTCGAAGCTGCGATGCTCGCCGTACGCTTAGTACGGCTGCGCTTCTCCCTTCAAGCTCGGGGCGCTCGCTACGCCCCCTGCACCCCCTCCGGCGAGGGGTCGTTTTTTATTGGAGCTCCCGGTCTGGGAGCTTTGTGTCTTTTCGGGCTTACAGGCGTCGGGAAGGCAGTTTCCTCATTTATCTGGCGTTTTCGTTATGGCTGATCTGATTCTCAAACCCGGCAAGGAACGTTCCGTGCTCCGTCGTCACCCCTGGATCTTTGCCGGTTCGGTGGATCGGCTGGAGGGGCGGGCGCGGCCGGGGGATACGGTGCTGGTCAAGGATGCCGGTGGTACGGCCCTGGCGCGGGCGGCGTGGTCGCCGGAATCGCAGATCCGCGCCCGGGTGTGGACTTTCGATGTGGAGCAATCCGTCGATCACGCCTTCATCAAGCGGGCGGTGGCGGCGTCGGTGGCGCGGCGGGCGTCGCATCCCTGGCTGGCAGGCCAGGACGGAGTACGCCTGATCCACGGGGAGTCCGACGGCCTGCCCGGTGTGATCGCCGACCGTTTCGGCCCGGTGGTGGTGGTCCAGCTCACCAGCGCGGGCGCCGACAAGTGGCGGGATGCGATCGTCGCCGGCCTGGTGCAGGCCACCGGCTGCAGCACGGTCTATGAACGTTCGGATTCCGACGTGCGCAAGCTCGAAGGCCTGGAGCCGGTGAGCGGTCTGGCCCACGGAGAGCTACCGGAGCTGCTGACTATCGTCGAGAACGGCGTGCGCATGGAGGTGGATGTGGTGAAGGGCCACAAGACCGGCTTTTATCTCGACCAGCGTGACAACCGCCTGCTCACCGGCCAGCTTGCCGCCGGCCGGGACATGCTCAACTGCTTCTGCTACACCGGCGGCTTCTCGCTGCAGGCCCTGGCCGGCGGCGTGAAGAGCGTGATCTCCATCGACTCCTCGGGGCCGGCGCTGGTCACCGCGGCCCGCAACGTGGCCCACAACCCCCAGCTGGATGCGAGCCGCGCCGAATGGCGCGAGGACGACGTGTTCCAGGCCCTGCGCGGCTTCAAGGCCGAGGGGCGCAAGTTCGACCTGATCGTGCTCGACCCCCCCAAGTTCGCGCCGTCCGCGGCCCACGCCGAGCGGGCCGCCCGCGCCTACAAGGACATCAACCTGCTGGGCTTCCGTCTGCTCAATCCCGGCGGCATCCTGATGACCTACTCCTGCTCCGGCGGGATCGGCCAGGAGCTGTTCCAGAAGATCATCGCCGGGGCGGCGGCCGACGTGGGTGTCGAGGCGCGCATCCTGCATCGCCTGTCGGCGGCGCCCGATCACCCCATCGGTCTGGCGGTGCCGGAGGGGGAATACCTCAAAGGCCTCGCCTGCCAGATCTGAGCGTACGGACCCCGCCACGTCAGGCGGGGGCGCCTCACAGGGGAGTGCTCAAAACGGGTAGTTATCCAGGCGTCAAATTCCATGGAGGTGTGTATCCTCCTGTAGTGATGGAGATGGTTAAATGTTGTGACTTTTAACTGTCTCAGCTTGCTACGGAGAGATAGATGAACACCCCGCATTCCCCTGACGCAGCGATTCTCGGCATCCCTGCCGGGGATGAATCCGGGGCGCAGGCGCGCAACGACCAGCGGGTCGCCTCCCTGCTCCTGTCCCGTTACAACCTGCGTCAGCTGGTTCGTCTGTATGCCGCCTTCGACGGGGACCTCCTGCTGCCCATCGTGCTGGGCGAGGTCGGTCTCTACAACGTGGGTGGCCTGGGGCTGGACGATCAGGCCCTGGCGGCCCTGCGCTGCCACGGTGATCAGGACTTCGACAAGCTCCCGCTGCGCCCCTGCAACGCCTTCTCGATCAGCTCGTCCACCGGCATTCCGCGGGAGACCGTGCGCCGCAAGGTGAGCCACCTGATCCAGCTCGGCTGGATCGCCCGGGACGTGAAGGGGGGGCTGACGATCACCGCCAAGGCCATCAACATCTGCCTTGAGCCCTTCGACCAGGAAAACCTGGCCGACTTCCTGACGACGGCCGACCGGATCCGCGCCGTCCAGGTTCATAACAGCAACTGAGCCCGGCACTGCGGGGCGTGCCCCGCGGTCTTCTCAGTCCTGCTGATCCCACAGGCCGCCGCTGCCCGCGCCGCCCGGCGCGCGCAGCCCGAAGTGCTGCCAGATCGACGCGGTGGCCATGCGCCCCCGCGGGGTGCGCTGCAGGTAGCCCTGCTGGATGAGGTAGGGCTCCAGCACGTCCTCGATGGTGTCGGACGATTCCCCGATCGCTGCCGCCAGGTTGTCCAGGCCCACTGGGCCGCCACCGAACTTTTCCAGCATCGCGCCCAGCAGCTTGCGGTCCATCAGGTCGAGGCCGAGGTGGTCCACGTCCAGCATGGTCAGGGCTGCATCCGCCACCGCCGCGGTGATGCGGCCGTCGGCGCGCACCTCTGCGTAGTCGCGCACCCGGCGCAGCAGCCGGTTGGCGATGCGCGGGGTGCCGCGGGCGCGGCGGGCGATCTCGAAGGCGCCGGTGTCGTCGATCTCGACATCGAGCAGCCGTGACGAGCGGCTGACGATGTAGGCCAGCTCCTGAGCGGTGTAGAACTCCAGCCGGGCGACGATCCCGAAGCGGTCGCGCAGGGGGTTGGTGAGCATGCCGGCGCGGGTGGTGGCCCCCACCAGGGTGAAGGGCGGCAGGTCCAGCTTGACCGAGCGGGCGGCCGGGCCTTCGCCGATCATGATGTCGATCTGGAAGTCCTCCAGGGCCGGGTAGAGGATCTCCTCCACCACCGGGCTGAGGCGGTGGATTTCGTCGATGAACAGGACGTCGTGGGGTTCCAGGTTGGTCAGCAGGGCGGCCAGGTCGCCGGCCCGCTCCAGCACCGGCCCGGAGGTCTGGCGCAGGTTCACCCCCATCTCGGCGGCCACGATGTGGGCCAGGGTGGTCTTGCCCAGGCCCGGCGGGCCGAACAGCAGCACGTGGTCGAGCGCCTCGCCGCGCTTGCGGGCGGCGCTGATGAAGATGTCCAGCTGTTCCCGGATCTTCTGCTGGCCGACGTAATCGTCCAGGCGCTTGGGGCGCAGCGCCCGCTCGAGGGCTTCCTCCTGGGTGCTGGCGCGCTGGGCGGTGATGAGGCGGGCGGTGGGGTCGGGCTGGCCGCCCTTCAGGTCGTCGGTCTGGATCATGGGCGGGCTTGCGGGGCGTCTTGGGCCTCGGCGTCGAGGTCGATGGCAGTCCTGTCGGGGCGGGTTTCCGTCCAGTGGGAGAACAGGGCCTGGCCGAGGGCCAGGAAGGTGGGGCCCAGGAAGATGCCGATGAAGCCGAAGGCCAGCACGCCGCCGAAGGCGCCCAGGGCGATCAGCAGGATGGGCAGGCTGGCGGTGCGGCTGATCAGGAAGGGCTTGAGGAAGTTATCCACCGAGCTGATCGCCAGCACGCCCCACAGCACCATGAAGATGGCCCAGCCATTCTCGCCCTGCTGATACAGCCAGAAGGCCGCACCGCCCCAGATCAGGGGCGGCCCGACGGGTACCAGGGACAGGAAGAACACGCCGGCGGCCATCAGCAGGGCGCCCGGCACGCCAGCCAGCAGGAATCCGACCAGGGCCACGATGGCCTGGGCCGCCGCGGTGCCGACGATCCCGATCATCACGGCCTTGACAGTGTTGCCGGCGAGCTCCAGCAGCTCGCCCCACAGTTCGCCGCCCAGGCGGGCTGCGCCGGTGTCCAGCTGGGCCTGGATGCGCGCGCCGTCGCGGTACAGGAAGAAGACGATGAACAGCACCAGGGAGATCTGCAGCAGCCCCTGACCGACCACACCGCCCAGACCCAGGGCCAGCTTGCGGGCAGGCTCGACGGCCTGCAGGGCGAGTTTGCGCATCTCGGTCTGGCTGTGGGTGAGCTTGCGCAGGTAGGCGTCGATCTCGCCGCCGACCAGCGGGATGTCCTTCAGCCAGGCCGGCGGACGGCCGTCGGATTGTTCGATGAGGCTGCGGATGTAATCCACCAGGCTGATCGCCGAATCGGTCAGCGAGGCGGCGAGGCCGATCATCGGCACCAGCAGCACGGCGGTGAGCAGCAGGGTCATGGTGATGGCGGCCAGGCCATCGCGCCGCCCCAGGCGGCGATGCAGGCTCTCATAGAGCGGCCAGGTGGTGACGCACACCGTGCCGGCGAACAGGATGGCTGCAAAGAACGGGCTGAGCACGAAGGCGCAGCCGAGGAGCAGCACGGCCGTGATGGCCAACTGGGCGGTACGTCGGGACGTCATGGATGGCTCTCGGATGAGGTTGCCCGATTATCCCCGATTCTGCCGCTCCGCAGCGCTTGCTGCGGATTGGCGGTCATGATGACGGCTTGGGAGGCTTGCGCCGGATGTAGAGGGTCTTGTGGACGCGCGCCACCACCTCGTTCTGGTGGTTCACCACGTCGACCGTGAAGCTGGGTTCGTACTTGTCACCGCCGGCGGTCGCCCGGCGGATCTCGTCGACCTGCGCGGCGGTGAGGCGGAAGTGCGCGCGCACCGTGCCCCGCCCCGGCAGCAGGTAGTCGATGGACGAGGCGCGGTCCCACACCACGTAGCCACGGCCCAGGTTGTGCATGACCAGCAGCGCGAAGAAGGGGTCGGTCATGGCGAACAGGGAGCCGCCGAAGTGGGTGCCCATGTAGTTCCGGTTGAGCAGGCCCAGGCGCATGCGTACCGACGCCTCCAGGTAGTCGGGGCTGATCCGCTCCACGTGGATGCCGGCACCGATGAAGGGCGGCCAGAGATTCATCAGCAGGCGCAACGGGCCGGCCCCCAGCTTCACGTTGCGCATGAAGCCCTGCCTGAGCTTCTGGCTCATCCCGGTTCCCCCGCCGCTCAGGCCTTGGACAGGCCCCGGAGGGCCTGGCGGATGCCGTCGGAGACGCTGACGCCTTCGGGCAGGGTCTTGACCGCGCCCAGGGCCTCCTTCTCGTTGTAGCCGAGGGCCAGCAGCGCATTGACGATGTCGCCCCGGTCATCGCCGGGCCGCAGGGTGGCGGCGCTGCCGGCCACCGTCGGCAGGGCCTTGGCGAGCTTGTCGCGCAGCTCCAGCAGCAGCCGCTCGGCGGTCTTCTTGCCGATGCCGGGGATCTTGATCAGGCGCCCGCTCTCCTGCAGGGCCACGGCCTGGGCGAGGTCGCTGACCGACAGGCCCGAGAGCACGGCCAGGGCGGTGCGGGCGCCGATGCCGGCCACCTTGAGGAGCTGGCGGAAGGCGGCGCGTTCTTCCTCGGTGGCGAAGCCGTACAGGAAGTGGCCGTCCTCGCGCACCGCCATATGGGTGGCCAGGCTGACGGTCTGGCCATTGGCGGGGAGGCCGTAGAAGGTGCTCATCGGTACCTCCAGTTCGTAGCCGACGCCATTGACGTCCACCAGGATCTGCGGCGGGTTCTTTTCGGCCAGGCGGCCGGTGATGCGTCCGATCATGCGTGCTTTCGAGTGTTACGAGTAGTCGGCGGCGATGAAGGCCGGCAGGGCCTCGGCGGCGGCGGAGAGGGCCGCCAGGCGCGGGTGGTC
Source organism: uncultured Zoogloea sp. (assembly GCA_937967645.1). Taxonomy (GTDB): domain Bacteria; phylum Pseudomonadota; class Gammaproteobacteria; order Burkholderiales; family Rhodocyclaceae; genus Zoogloea. Next base: position 10,606 of record CALBTT010000196.1, on the reverse strand, counting down.
GCTGTCGGCGAGCAGGCCGGGGGCGGTGAAATGGGTGAAGCGCCAGGCCACCGCAACGGTGATGTCGGCCTGGGTGACGCGTTCGCCGCACAGCCATTCGCTGTCGCCCAGGTGGCGCTCGAGCAGGGAGTAGGTGTCGGCGATCTGGCCTTCGACACGCTCCAGCCAGTCGGGGTCGCGATATTCGGCAGTCCGCACCTTCAGCTCGTAGACCCGGTGCACGCTCTTCTCGGCGGCGGCGAGGCCCAGGCTGACGAGCTGCAGGCAGCGGCGGTAGCCGGCCGGGTCGGTGGGCCACAGGCTCTTGCCCGGTTCGGCGATGGATTCCAGCCAGGCGATGATCTGGGAGCTGTCCACCATCAGCTCGCCATCGTCGAAGACCAGGGTAGGGGCCTTCACGAGCGGATTGATGGCGTGGAACTCATCGAAGTTACGGAAGACCGACAGGGTCTGGTGCTCGAAGGGAATGCCGAGCATGCGTGCCGTGATGAAGCTGCGGCGGACGAAGGGGGAGTCGAGCAGGCCGACGAGTTTCATGGGGAAGCTCCGGTGAGGGGTTGCGTACAACGGCTGGCGGTGCTGCGCAGGCGGGCCAGGATGGCATCGGCCTCGTCCCGGCTCCTGGCCGGGAGGCGGGCCTCATGACCGCTGCCCAGGTTGCCGCCGCCAAAATAGATGCGGACTTCGTCCGCGCGGACATCCACATACTGCACGATGCCCAGGTTGATGAAGCGTTGCGTGCCGCCATCGGCAGGCAGCGGGAACAGGCAGAAGGCGGTCGAGCCGGCTTCGCTCGCCCCTGCGAGGGGCGCTCCCAGCGCGAGGGCCACGGCCAGCAGGCGCTGCGGCAGGCGGCCTGGATTCATGGGCGTCGCTTTTCCAGGAAGCGGGCAATGTCGTGCAGGCTGCTGGCGACCGGAACCGCGGCGGCCCGCAGGTCGTCGGCGGGTTGCAGCAGGTCGGGGACCATCACCACCCGTGCGCCGGCGGCCAGGGCGCCGCGTACGCCGGCGTTGGAGTCCTCCAGGACGAGGCACTGACCGACCGGTATCTCCAGGCGGCCGGCGGCGGCCAGGAAAATGTCCGGTGCCGGCTTGCCCCGGCTGACTTCGTCACCACAGACCATGTCGTCCACCCGCGCCAGCAGGCCCACCGCGGCGAGCTTGGGCTCGGCCCGGGAACGCCGCGTCGAGGTGGCGACGACGCGGCGGATGGCCAGTTCGTCGAGCAGGTCGAAGAGCTCGGTGACGCCGCCCTTGAGCGGGATGCGGCCCGCGGCGATGGCGGCCTCGTAGATCCGCCCGAAGGCTTCATAGAGCTCGCCCACCGGGTAGTCGTCGCCGAGATGCTGGCGGATCACGGCGGGGCCGTCGCTGGCGTTCAGGCCCACCATGGCCAGCCCCACCTCCGCTCGCCAGGGCAGGCCGAGTTGGCTTGCCGCTTCGGCGACGGTGGCGAGGGCGACCCGCTCGCTGTCCAGGAGCAGGCCGTCCATGTCGAAGATCACGCCCTGGATGTGCTCCGGGGGAAAGGGCAGCGCGAAGGGGAGATTCATGACTGGGGCCCGGGCCAGCGTCCGAACGCCAGGGTGGCGGCGAGGAGCAGGCCGTGGAGGTTGGCGGCGGCGATGGTCAGTCGCAGCGCGGGGGCCAGTTCGGTGGGCTGGCTGGCGTGGGCAAGCAAGGTGCGCAGCCCGCGGAAGGACAGGATCAGCGTCATGGCCGCGGCAGCGGCGCCGTGGGGGAGGCGTTCGCGGCCGACCATCAGGACCAGCCAGGCGTAGGCCGCCAGCACCAGGCCCAGGCACACCCACTTGGCCGTGTCGGGCCCGAGGCGGACCACCAGGGTGCGCTTGCCGGCGCTGGCATCGCCCTGGCGGTCCGGGAATTCATTGACGAACAGAATGGCGGCCACCAGCAGGGCATAGGACAGTCCCGCGATGATAGGCACCGGCGAGAAGCCGCCGCGCTGCACGAAATCGCTGCCGATGATGACGATCAGCCAGCCGGCTGCCACCGCTGCCTCCCCCAGGCCGCGGCTGACCAGGGCCAGCGGTGGCGCGGTGTAGGCCCAGCCCAGGAACAGCCCGGCCAGTCCGATCAGGATCAGGCCCGGTGCGGAGTGGGCGGTCAGCCACAGGCCGGCGGGCACCACCAGGGCCAGCAGGGCATAGCCCAGGCGTCCCGTCTCGGTTTCGCTCAGTACGCCGTTCTGGATGAAGCGGCTGCCACCGGTGAAGGGGAAGATCCGCTCGGTGTTGGCTGCGTCGGCACCGCTGCGGGCGTCGTAGTAGTCGTTGAGCACATTGATGCCGGCGTGGGCGACCAGGGCGAAGAGCACGGTCAGCAGGGCCTTGGCCGGATCCAGGGGAACGCCGCTGCCGTGGGCGGCGGCCAGGCCGATCAGGCAGGCGAACAGGGTCACCCCCAGAAAGGCTGGCCGGGTGGCCAGCACACAGGCCATCAAGGGGCGCGTGCGCAGGCTGGCATGGGGTTCGGTCGGGCCGCTTGGGTGGACTTGGACAGGTGGGGGTGACATGGGCTTCGAGGTCGGGCGGACACGCAATGCTGCGATGGGGCCGCCTCCGGGTCAAGCTGCCGGTATCCGGGGCACGACAATAGCAAGTCGTATCGGGTAGCATCGGCGCCTGATCCTCCTCCCGGAAGTCCGATCTTGGCGACGCTTGCCCATCACCATTCCCCCTCTACCGCAGTCGCCCCGCGCATCTATGGCGGCGGCGTGGCGTTGCTGGCGCTGATGGCGCTGGCGGGCTGGCTGGCCGCGTATCCCTTCGGCCCGTGGTTGGCGGGTGTCATGCTGGCTGTGTATGTGGCGCTGATCCTGATCCAGCCTGCCCTGTGGCTGGTGGTGCTGCCGGCCTTGTGGCCGGTGATCGATCTGGCGCCGTGGAGCGGCCAGATCCACATCAACGAGAGCGATGCCCTGGCCTTGGCCACGCTGGCCGGCCTGGGCCTGCGGGAGCTGCTGGCGCCCCCTGCGCCCACCCTCCAGGGGAGGGCGCCGGTCAAACTGAGGGTGGGTGCCCTGGCGTGCTTCGGCCTGCTGGCGGCGGCGGTCGCGGTCGCCACCCTGCGGGGGCTGCAGCCCTTTCCACCCCTGGATGCAGCCGGCCTGGTGGGGTATGGCACGCCCCTCAACAGCCTGCGGGTGGCCAAGGGCTATGTGCTGGCCTTTGCGCTGATTCCCTTCCTGCACCTGGCCATCCGGCGCGATGGCGAGGTGGCCTTGCACCGGTTCGCGGGGGGCGTGACCCTGGGGCTGGGGGCCTGTGCGCTGGGGGCCCTGTGGGAGCGGATGGCCTTTCCCGGGTTGACCAACTTTTCTGCGGACTACCGGAGTGCCGCCCTCTTCTGGGAGATGCACGTGGGGGGGGCCGCCCTCGATGCCTGGCTCAGCATGACTTTTCCGTTCGCCCTGGCGCATCTGCGCAGCGCCCGCAGCCGGTTTGGCCGGGCCGTGGCGCTGATCCTGGTGGGGCTGGGCAGCTATGCCTTGTTCACGACCTTCTCGCGCATCGTCTATGCCTCGATGCTGGTGGCGGGTGCGGTGCTGGCCTTGGCCGCATGGCGTCATCCGGCACGCCGGGGTGCGGTGCACGGGGAGCACGGCCATCTGCTCGTCCTCATCGTGCTCGCGGCGGCGGGGCTGGCGGGGTGTGCCCTGGCCTTTCAGGCCGGTGGGTACCGGGGAATGGCGGCGTTTGCGGGCTTGCTGCTGCTCGCTTACCTGGGCGGCAGCGCCCTGCGCGCCGACAAGGGGACCGTGCTGACCGGAGGAGGCCTGGCTGGCCTGTTGCTGGGTGGCGTGACCGGGGTGCTCGCCTGGTGGCTGCCCAAGGGCGCTTACGTGGTGTATGGCCTGGCCTGGTGCATCACCGCGGCGGTCCTGGTCGGCGGACTGCGTGGCCGCCTGGCGGCCCCTCCGGCGTTGGTGGCGGCCTTGCTGGCATGGCTTGCCGTGCATGCCGCGCTGGTCAGCGTCTTCTGGGGCGAGGCGGTGGGCCTGCCTGGCCTGTTGCTGGCACTCGGGCTGGTTGCTGCGGTCCTGGTCGTCCAGGTCGCGGGGGCACGTCCCCTGTGGACCCCCCGTCTTGACAGCCTGCACCTGGTGACGGGGGCGCTGGTGGCGGGAGGGATGGTCGTCGCCACCCTGGCGAGTGCCTACATGGGCAGTCGCATGGCGACGACGGAAGATGCCTTCAAGGACCGCGCGACCCACTTCCGGCATAGCCTCGGGCTGGTGCGTGACGGCGCCGGCATGGCGTTCGGGCTGGGCCTGGGGCGCTACCCCGACGCCTACTTCTGGAACGTGCCGGATCCCGGCGTGCCGGGTTTCATGGCCCTGCAGGGGCCGGCCGGGCAGCGCTACATGCAGCTGGGTGGTGAGCGGCGGACGGTTGGTTCCGGCGAACACCTGCACCTGATGCAACGCATCGAGCTCGACCCGCGCCCACCGTTCCAGTGGCGGGCCCGCCTGCGTACCCCGGGGGACATCCAGATCGCCGCGGCGGTCTGCCGCAAGCACCTTCTTTATCCCGAGGACTGTACTGAAAAGGCCATCGCCGTGAAGGGCAGCCCACAGTGGCAGGACGTGGAGATGACGCTCGACGGCCAGGCCTTCCGCCCGGCGGGCTGGCCGCCGCGGCCCGCCGTGCTGACAGTCTCGGTGCTCGGCAAGGGGCCGGTCGATTTCGATGAACAGCAGCTCTTCGATGGCAGCCTGCACAGCCTGCTGCGCAACGGCGATTTCGAGCGGGGCAGCGCGTTCTGGTTCTTCTCCTCGGACCATGACCACTTGCCCTGGCATGCCAAGAACCTCTTCCTGCAGACTTACGTGGAGCAGGGCCTGCTGGGCCTGACCGCGCTGGTGCTGACATTGGGTGTCGCGGGGGCCCATCTGGCCGGCCGGCGTACCCGTGGCCATCCGCTGGCGCCGGTCCTGCTCGCGTCGCTGGCGGGTGGGGTGACGGTGGGGCTGGTGGACAGCCTGGTGGACATGCCCCGCATCACCCTGTTGCTGGTGTTGATCCTGTGGCTTGCGCTGACCCTGCGCATGCCGCCGGACCAGGCCCCGACGTGACCGATACAGGACAGGAGCGCAGCCGTGACAAAACGAACTCTGCTGATGGCCTTGATGCTGGCGGTAGGCGGCGAGTCGGCCCGGGCGGCGACCCTGACGGTCGGGCCCCTCGAGTCCATCACACGCATCTCCGAGGCGGCCCGCCTGGCCAGGGATGGGGATACCGTGCTGATCCAGCCCGGCACCTACCGGGGTGACGTGGCGGTGTGGCGGCAGCGGAGCCTGGAGATCCGGGGGATCGGCCAGCGTCCGGTGCTGGAGGCGGCCGGGGCCAGCGCCGAGGGCAAGGGCACCTGGGTGTTTGCCGGAGGGCGCTTCAAGGTGACCAACATCGAGTTCCGCGGCGCCCGCGCGGCGGACCACAACGGTGCGGGGATCCGGCTCGAGAAGGGGATCCTGGAGATCGGCGGCTGTGTCTTCGACGACAACGAGACCGCCATCCTCACCAGCAATGATGGGGAGGCCGAGCTGCGGGTGCGGGACAGCATCTTCAGCCGTGCGCCGCAGGACAGCCTGTCCCTGCACCACCTGCTCTACGCCGGGCGGATCCGCACCCTGTCGGTGGAGGGCAGCCGTTTCCATGGCGGCTACCTGGGGCATTTGCTGAAGAGCCGGGCGGCGCGCAGCGAGATCCGCTACAACCTGCTGGTCGATGGACCGGAAGGCCGCGCTTCCTATGAGCTGGAGTTTCCCAACGGCGGGGTGGCGCTGGTGGTGGGCAACGTGATCGGGCAGAGTCGCGCTAGCGCCAACATCACCATGGTGGCTTACGGCGCGGAGTCGTCGATATGGCCGGAAAACCGGCTGCTCATGTCGCACAACACCCTGATCAGCGACGGCTGGCGTCCCGCCCTGTTCGCCCGGGTCTGGGGCAGCCGCCTGCCGGCGGACACCGTGGTGGTGACGCGCAACAACCTGCTGGCGGGCTTGGGCCTGTTCGACCTGGTGCTGCCGGGCACACACCGGGGCAATCAGCTGTTGCGTCCGGGGGCCCTGGAGGCGGAGCGTTTTGCCTTCAGCCTGCCGGAGGACTCCTCGCTGCGGGGACAGGTCGACATGCCGTCGCCGACGACCGAGGCCGAACTCGTGCCGACGGCGGAATTCAGTTTCCCGGTCGGCACGACGCCGCTGGTGGTGCCGCCAAAGTGGGTGCCGGGGGCCTTTCAGGGGGCCGGTCTCAGGCTCCAGCCGCGCTCCGCGGGACAGCCTTCTCCGAGTCCGGCATCACGGTGACGCGGACTTCGGGGGATTGGGCCAGCCCCCCGAGGATCACCCCGCGCAGCGGCGAGACATCCTGGAAGTCCCGCCCCCAGCCGAGGGTGACGTGGCGTACGTCGGGCTGGATGCCGTTGGTGGGGTCGTATTCCACCCAGCCATTGCGCGGGCACCACACGGCCACCCAGGCGTGGGAGGCATCGGCGCCGACGAGGCGCGGCTTGCCCGGTGGCGGGTCGGTCAGCAGGTAGCCGGACATGTAGCGGGCCGGGATGCCCACCGAGCGCAGCGCGGCGATCATCAGATGGGCAAAATCCTGGCACACCCCGCGCTTGCGCTTGAGCACCTCGTGCACCGGGGTGCTCACCTCGGTGGCCTTGGCGTCGAAGGTGAAGGTCTTGAAGATCAGGTCCATCAGCGCCCGGGTGGCGGCCAGCAGGGGCAGCCCGGGCTTGAAGGCGGTCCTGGCGAAATCCGCCAGCACCGCGTCACGGGGCACCCGGGGGGAGGCGTACAGGTAGCGCAGTGCGTCCAGGGCGTCGGCATCGCGGGGTTCGGGGCGGTAGCGCAGGCTGTCGCGCACGCTCTCCCAGGCCGGTGAATCGTCGGGTTTGGGCAGCTCCCTGCCGATCACCGTGACGTGGCTCTCGGCGCGCACCAGCAGGCCGTCATGGGGGGTGTCGAGGGACAGCCAGGCCACCGGGTTGCCGAAGGCATCCTCTCCTTCGCTCAGCTGTGCCAGGGCCGGCTCGATGGTGATCCGGCCGGACTCGCGGGTCTGCCACGGGAGTTCGCGGGGGATCAGGTGGAGCAGGTGCTGGGCCAGTGAGACCGGCACGCCGCAGGCGGGATACTCGGTTTCGTGGATGACGGTATAGGCGACGCTGCGGGTCATGGAGGGAAAGGTCCTTGCTGGCGGCTCAGGCGGCGAAGGTGGCCTGGCCGGCGATGCCCACGTGGCTGAAGAAGCGCATGGCCAGGCGATCCGACAGGTTGCGGCCGGCGCGGGCAAGCTGGTCCAGCAGGTCGGCCAACTGCAGGATGGCCTCACGCCGCTGGGGCTCGGGACAGAGGGATTCCAGGTGTGCCCAGGGGAAGGCCTGGATGGCGCCGAAGGCCTGGTCGAGCTCGGCCACGCCCAGTTCCACCCCGTCGTTCTCGAAGGTCTTGAGGTAGTTGCTCAGCATGCGGGCCTGGAAGGCCAGGGCATGGGGGTTGGCGTCGTCCATGGTGAGCAGGTGCAGGGCGGGCAGTAGCTCGGGCTGGGCGCGGTAGCGGGTCCGGTAGGTGATGATCGAGTCGCACAGCTCGAGCAGGGCCTCCACCGCCAGCTCCCGGTGCAGGGGGGCGGCCACCTCGGCATAGCGCCGCAGGAAGCGCGCCAGGCGGCCGGACAGGTTGTCCAGGCGCTCCAGGCGGCGGCCCACGATGTGCAGGCGCCAGCCCATGTCGCGGGTCATGTTGTCCATGGCGAAGCCGGACAGGGACACGAAGGTGGTCAGGGCTTCGTCGAGGAATTCGAGCAGGGCCGAGACGTCGCTGACCCGGCCGCGGGCGCTCTCGATCTCTGCCGACAGGCGCTTGAGGGCGTGCCAGTGATCCAGGGACAGGTGCTCGCGGGCCTGGGTGGCGCACCAGGTCAGGCGCTGCAGGTTGGCAGCCAGGCCGCAGTCGGCGCGGCGGTCGAGCACCGCGCGGAACAGATCCAGCTCGGCCTTGGCCAGCGGGGTGGCGGAGACGGTGCCCTCGATCAGCCCGGCACCGGCAGCCAGGTCGAGCATCACCGACAGGGCGCCGGCCCGCTCGGTGCGACGCCCCTCGGACAGGCGCGACAGGGCCAGCCGGGCCAACCGCGCCACCGCGTCGCAGCGCTCGCCGTATCGGCCGAACCAGAACAGGTTCTCCGCCAGGCGCGATGACAGGGTGCCGGTCTCGCCGATCAGGTCGCTGACCCGCACGGTGTTCTGGAGCAGGCTGAAGGTGGACACCGGGCCGTCGGAGGGCACCCAGGTGTCCTTGCTGCTACCGCCCTTCTGCATGGTCAGGATGCGGGTGTTGTCCATGCCGGCCACCCGGGCCAGCCCGCCGGGCAGCACGCTGTAGCCTTCCGGGGTGATCGCCGCGTAAACGCGCAGCCCCATCGCCCGGGTCATCAGTTTGCGGCGCTGGCCGCCCGACCAGGCGGGGGCCCGCGATAGCTTGACCAGCTCCTGGGCGACGAAGGCGGACGGGTCGGCCTCGATGCGTGCGCTGAGGGCGGCCAGCTGGGCCTCGTCGAGCTGGTCGCCGAAGATCACGTCGCTGGCGCCACCGGGGAAGGTCGGCTTGATGACCAGCTCGCGCAGGTGCTTGAGCACCTCGGCCTTGGCCGGTTCCTCGCCGCACCACCAGGTGGCGACGGAGGGCATCAGCAGCTCCTCGCCCAGCAGGTGGCGCGAGATGCCGGGCAGGAAGCCGGGCAGGGCGGCGGATTCGAGCAGGCCGCTGCCCAGGGCGTTGGCCACCAGCACGCGGCCGGCGCGCACCGCGCCGAGCAGGCCGGGCACGCCCAGGGCGGAATCGGCGCGCAGTTCCACCGGGTCGCAGAAATCGTCGTCGAGGCGGCGCAGGATGGCGTGCACCCGCTTCAGGCCGGAGACGGTCTTGAGATAAACGGTGTCGTTGCGCACCGTCAGGTCCTGGCCCTCGACGAGGGGGAAGCCCAGGTAACGGGCCAGGTAGACGTGTTCGAAGTAGGTTTCGTTGAAGGGGCCGGGGGTCAGCAGCACCGTCAGCGGGTGGTCACCGTCGGTGGGCGCCTGGCTGCCCAAGCTGCGCTGCAGGCCGCGGAAGAAGCCAGCCAGGGTCTGCACCTGGAGGTCGCGGAACAGGTCTGGGAAGGCCCGCGACACCAGCAGGCGGTTTTCCAGCGCGTAGCCGGCGCCGGAAGGGGACTGGGTGCGGTCGGCGATGACCCACCAGTGGCCGTCCGGCGAGCGGGCCAGGTCGGCGGCGTAGAGGTGCAGGTAGGCGCCGCCGGCGGGCTTGATGCCCTTGCACGGCCAATGAAAACCTTTGTGTCCGAAGACCAGTTCGGGGGGCAGCAGGCCCTCGGCGAGGGTCGTCTGCTCGCCGTAAAGGTCGCCCAGCAGGGCGTCGAGCAGGCGCACGCGCTGGCTGATGGCGGCGGAAATGCCGCGCCATTCCTCGGTGGGCAGGATCAGCGGGAGCAGGTCGAGGGACCACGGCCGGTCGGTGCCGCGGGGGTCGGCATAGACGTTGTAGGTGACCCCGTTCTGCTGGATGCCCCGCGCCAACTGGGCGGCGCGGGCCTTCAGGGTGTCGGCGCTGGATTCGTCGATGTGGTCGAGGAACTCCTGCCAGTGGGGGCGTACGCCGTCTTCGCCGAACAGCTCGTCGTAGCTGTCGGGGCGGTAGGGATAGTGGGAGAGGATGGAGCTGGGCATCGGCAGAAGCTAACACTCTTACCGGCATTCAGGAAATGGCAGAGTTGGCGGCGGACGGACGCCTCGCCCCGCGGAGGCCGGAGCCTCCACGGGGGCTGTCGGTGCGCCCGAGCGCTGCCGTGCCTGGGCTCAGCGACGCAGGTCGAGGGTGAAGGGGAACTCCTTCTCCACCGGCGAAACCTTCACATTCGGCTCGCCCGGGGTGTGGCCCATGCGGAAGAAGCGCGCCAGGCGGCGGCTCTCGGCTTCGAAGGCGTTGATCGGGAAAGTCTCGAAGCTGCGGCCGCCCGGGTGCGACACGTGGTACTGGCAGCCGCCCAGCGAGCGTCCGGTCCAGGTGTCCACCAGGTCGAAGACCAGCGGTGCATGGGGCGGGATGGTCGGGTGCAGGCAGGACGGCGGCTGCCAGGCACGGTAGCGCACCCCGGCCACATGCTCGCCCACCGTACCGGTCGGCTGCAGGGGCACGGTGCGGCCATTCACGGCGAGCAGGAAGCGGTCGTCGGACATGCCGCTGACCTTGACCTGCAGGCGCTCCACCGACGAATCGACGAAGCGCACGGTGCCGCCGATGGCGCCTTCCTCGCCCATCACGTGCCAGGGCTCGAGGGCGCTGCGCAGCTCCAACTCCATGCCACGCACCGCGAAGTCGCCGATCTTGGGGAAGCGGAACTCCATGTGCGGGGCGAACCACTCCGGCTTGAAGGCCAGCCCGTGGGCCTGCATGTCCTCCATCACGTCGTTGAAGTCCTGCTGCACGAAATGCGGCAGCAGGAAGCGGTCGTGCAGTTCGGTGCCCCAGCGCACCAGGCGCTCCGGCGCATAGGGGGTTTCCCAGAAGCGGG
>CALBTT010000195.1 GCA_937967645.1 uncultured Zoogloea sp. | reverse complement strand
TGAAGAACATGATCGCCGCCGGTGCCGCCGGTGTGCACTTCGAAGACCAGCTGGCCGCCGTGAAGAAGTGTGGTCACATGGGTGGCAAGGTGCTCGTGCCGACCCAGGAAGCCTGTGAGAAGCTGATCGCCGCCCGTTTCGCCGCCGACGTGATGGGTGTGCCCACCCTGATCCTGGCCCGTACCGATGCGGAAGCCGCCAACCTGCTGACCTCCGACCACGACGCCAACGACAAGCCCTTCTGCACCGGCGAGCGCACCCAGGAAGGCTTCTACCGCGTCAAGAACGGTCTGGAGCAAGCCATCAGCCGCGGCGTCGCCTACGCTCCCTACGCCGACCTGGTGTGGTGTGAGACCGGCACCCCGGACCTGGGCTTCGCCCGTGAGTTCGCTCAGGCCGTGCATGCCGCCTGCCCGGGCAAGCTGCTGTCCTACAACTGCTCCCCGTCCTTCAACTGGAAGAAGAACCTGGACGATGCCACCATCGCCAAGTTCCAGGACGAGCTGTCCGCACTGGGCTACAAGTACCAGTTCATCACCCTGGCCGGCATCCACATCAACTGGTTCAACACCTTCCAGTTCGCCCACGCCTACGCCCGCGGCGAAGGCATGAAGCACTACACCGAAATGGTGCAGGAACCCGAATTCGCCGCTCGCGACAAGGGCTACACCTTCGTGTCCCACCAGCAGGAAGTCGGCGCTGGCTACTTCGACGACGTGACCACCGTGATCCAGGGCGGCTCTTCCTCCGTCAAGGCCCTCACCGGCTCCACCGAAGAAGAACAGTTCCACTAAGAAGATGCCCATCGGCCGGTAACCCTCGCCGGCACGCTTGGTTGAAACCCCCACGGGCTCGCGCCCGTGGGGGTTTTTCGTTTTGTGGGGGTGAGGCGCCTCCGTCCAGTAGAATTCGGGCTCCCTCTCTGCTGCGACGCACCATGCAATCCCTCTGGATGATCCTGGCCAGCCTGCTCTTCGCCTGCATGGGCGTCTGCGTCAAGCTCGGCTCTGCCCACTTCTCCACGGGCGAACTGGTGTTCTACCGCGGCTTCGTCGGCTTCCTGATGATGCTCATCCTGCTGCGCGTGCAGGGCATTCCCCACGCCACGCCGCACTGGCGCCGGCAACTCTCCCGCGGCATCTCCGGCACCATTGCCCTGATGTGCTACTTCTTCGCGTTGGGCATCCTGCCCCTCGCCACGGCGGTCACCCTCAGCTATACGTCCCCCCTGTTCGTCGCCCTGCTGCTGGCCTGGTGGTTCAAGGAACGCATCAGCAAGCACGCCTTCGCCGCCGTCGGACTGGGTTTCCTCGGGGTGGTCCTGCTGCTCAAGCCCACCCTGCGCGCCGATCAATGGCCCGGCGCCCTGAGCGGCCTGGGATCTGGCCTGATCGCCAGCCTGGCCTACATCAACGTCAGGGAGCTCGGGCGCCTCGGCGAGCCCGAGGCACGCACGGTGCTGTGGTTCTCCCTGATCACCAGCCTCTTCGGGCTGGGCTGGGCGCTGCTATCCGGCACTCTGCACGCCATCACCCCGGGCAACGCCGCCATCCTGCTCGGCGTAGGCGGCTTCGGCGGCTGTGCCCAGCTCGCCATGACCCGGGCCTACCGCTACGGCAAGACCATCGTATCCGCCAACCTGGCCTATACCACAGTGATCTTCTCCAGCCTTTTCGGCATGCTGCTCTGGGACGAGCACCTGCCCTGGACCTCCGCGCTTGCCATCGCCATCATCATCGCCAGCGGCGTGCTGGTGTCGCTCGCATCACGTCAACCCGCGCCCGTGCTCGAGCCCGATTGAAGCCGGCGTAGCCTTGGGGCTACACTGGTGCCGTTGAGTCAGCCCAGAAAAGGAAGCAGGCGATGATCACTACCGATCACAAGACAAACCGCGTCGACGTCACCGTATTCGGTGAATTCACCCTGGCCGACTACAAGGAGTTCGAAGAGGTCGTCAACTACAAGGTCCAGTTCGAAGGCCCGGTCGATCTGTTCTTCGACCTGCGTGAGATGAACGGCTTCACCGTCGACATGGCGCTGGAGGAAATCCGTTTTGCCCGGGCTCACGCTCACGACTTCAGCCGTATCGCCATCCTGACCGAGGATCAGTGGCTGACCTGGAGCGCCTGGCTCTCCCAGATCTTCGTCGATGCCGATGTCCGAGTGTTCCAGTCAGCCGACGATGCCGAGACCTGGCTGGGCGGCGCAGAGATTCCCGTAGCCTGAGGAAGCCTGTCAGTGCCCATACCGTTCACCAACCTCATCAGTGCCCAGGAACTGGCCCAGCTGGTCAAGCCGGAGTGGCGCATCTTCGACTGCCGCTTCGATCTTGCGGCCCCCCACTCAGGCCGGCAGGCCTACGATCAGGGCCACCTGCCCGGCGCGTTCTTCCTGGACCTGGAACAAGACCTGTCGAGCCCCCCCAACGGACTGAACGGACGCCACCCCCTGCCCGACCCGCAACTCCTCGCCGACAAGCTCGGCAGCCTCGGCGTCGGCCCGGACACCCAGGTGGTCGCCTACGATGCATCGGGCGGCATGTTTGCGGCCCGCCTGTGGTGGATGCTTCGCTGGCTGGGACACGACAGGGTCGCAGTGCTCAACGGCGGCCTCCAGGCCTGGACGGCCCTCGGGCAGCCACTCACCACGATCACCCCGATCGCCGTCGCCCGCCCCTTCGCGCTGCGCCTCCAGAACGGTATGAAGGTGGACGCAAGCTATGTGCGGGGCCATCTCGGCTCTCCCGAGATGACCTTGATCGATGCCCGCTCCCCTGACCGCTTCCGCGGCGAGAACGAGACGCTCGACCCCATCGGCGGTCACATCCCCGGCGCCATCAACCGCTTTTTCAAGGACAACCTGGGCCCCGAAGGCTGCTTCAAGCAGGCCTCAGAGCTCCAGGAAGAGTTCGGCAAGCTCATCAAGGGCGGAGATGCCCACAACGTGGTGCTGCAATGCGGCTCCGGCGTCACCGCCTGCCACAACCTGCTGGCCATGGAGACGGCCGGGCTGGACGGTGCCCGGCTTTACGCAGGCTCCTGGAGCGAGTGGTGCGCAGACCCGGCCCGGCCCGTTGCCACCGGACCGGACTGACGTTCCAGACCGGTCCGATCCGCCCTGGGGCCTGCGCGCGCTGACCGCGAAGAGCTCAGGTCCGTCCCAGCAGGCCGCCCAGGGCCGCCAGCAGCTCGTCCCCCGATTCCGGCAGCTTTCCGGTCGGCGTCAGGCCATCGATGACCTGCGGCAACAGGGGCGCCAGCTGGCTCGCCATCTGTTCGCCGGACAACCCCAGCTGAGCCGCCATGTCGCCCAGGCCGGAGCGCTCCAGCGCCTGCCCAAGCTGCTCTGGCGTCACCGGCAGGTTCTGTCCGGTACCGATCCACGACGCGACCTGTTCCGCCAGCCCCGCCTGGCCCAGGCGCCCGATCAGGCCGCCAAGCCCGCCCTCGCTGTTCTGGATCAGGCTCAGCACGACCTGCAGCAACGGCGCCTGGCCGCCTCCCTGAGCGCCCCCCTGGGCACCTCCCGCGAGTGAGCCCAGCACCTGACCGGCAATTTCGTCGAACAAACCCATGAAAGATCTCCGCATGCTTTCCGTGCTCATGAATCCGCCAGCAGCCGGGCACGGAAGCCGCTGCGGGTGGTCGCCGCGGCACGATCCGCCTTCAGCGCCCGGCTACTGTAGCGCGAAGCCCCAGCCCCCAGGAAGCCGTCACATAATCTGACCATGCACGCCGTCCCGGTTAAAATCGAGTCTTTTGCAGCAGGCTCTCCACCATGACCCAGGACGAACTCAAACAACAGGCTGCGCTGCGGGCGCTGGACCACGTCATCGAAGGCAGCATCGTCGGCGTCGGCACCGGCTCCACGGCCAATTTCTTCATTGATGGCCTCGCCGGCATGAAAGACCGGATCATCGGTGCCGTAGCCTCCTCCGAAGTGTCCGCCCGACGCCTGGCGGGCCACGGGATCCGCCTGTTCGACATGAACGACGTGGAGGATCTGCCCGTCTATGTGGACGGCGCCGATGAGATCGACGCCTCCCTGGCCATGATCAAGGGTGGCGGCGGCGCTCAGACCCGGGAGAAGATCGTGGCCGCGGTCGCCCGCAAGTTCGTGTGCATCTGCGATGCCAGCAAGAAGGTGGAACGCCTGGGGCGCTTTCCGCTGCCCATCGAAGTGATCCCCATGGCCCGCGCGCAGGTGGCCCGCGAGCTGGCCCGCCTCGGTGGCCGTCCGGTGCTGCGGGAAGGCTTCGTCACCGACAACGGCAACCAGATCCTCGACGTCCACGGTCTCGACATTGCCGACCCCGTCGCCCTGGAGATCCAGCTCGACGGCATCGTCGGAATCGTCACCAGCGGTCTTTTTGCCAAGCGCGGCGCGGACGTGTTGCTCCTGGCAACGCCCGGCGGCGTGCAGCAGATCGAGCGGACTTGAAACAAAAACGTCATCTCCGGCTGGTAGGCTCTCCTGATTCAATGCCATTACCTACACAGGATTTCCAATGAACGATCACACATCCAAGAAATTCGATGCCGAACTCGAGGGCATTCGTACCCGTGTGCTTCAGATGGGCGGGATGGTCGAGCTTCAGATCGTGAAGGCCATGGAAGGCCTGTCCGAGGGTGACCTGCTGCTGATCGATCAGGTGATCGAGAACGACAACCGGGTCAATCACCTGGAGATCGAACTCGACGAAGCCTGCAACCAGGTGATCGCCAAGCGCCAGCCCACCGCGGTGGACCTGCGCATGATCAGCACCGTGCAGAAGACCATCACCGACCTGGAGCGCATCGGCGACGAAGCCAAGAAGATCGCCAAGACCGCCAAGCAGCTCCACACCACGGGGTCCTCCTTCGCCCCGCAGATCCGCCTGGGCCATATCGCGGATGCGGTGGTGGACATGCTGCGCACCTCCCTCGATGCCTACGCTCGCCTCGACACCATTGCCGCGGCGCAGGTGGTGCGTCACGACAAGGAAGTGGATGCCGAATTCAAGGGCATCATGCGCCAGCTGATCACCTACATGATGGAAGACCCTCGCACCATCTCCCAGTCCATCGAGCTGATGTTCGTGGCCAAATCGGTCGAGCGGATCGGCGACCACGCCAAGAACATTGCTGAATACGTGGTGTATATGGTCAAGGGGCGCGATGTGCGCCATACCAGCCTCGAGGAAATCGAGCGCGAAGCCACCCGCTGAGCGCCGCACTGCATCGACTGCCGGTTCAGGGGGACGGTTCGCCGTCCCCCTGCTGCATTCCGGTGACAGGAACACCAGGAAGGCCACCAGATGGGCGCCGGCATCCCATTCCGGGCTGCTAGAATCGGGCCATCCTCCGATCGCCGGACGCCATTCACGCCATGCCTCTCAAGTTCGAGCTCCTGCAGGCCGACGACTACTCCCGTTACCTGCTCAAGGAAAAGACCGACATTCTCTTCAATCTGCGCAACCTGATGCAGAAGCGCGCCATGATCAGCGCCTTCATCGACGCCAGCGCAGACTCCTTCCTCACGGCCATCCTGGCCATCACGCCGGACGAACGCAGCCTGATCCTCGACGCGGCGTCGGATGAGAGCATCAACCAGCGGGTTCAAGGCGCCGACCAGCTGATCTTCGTCACCCAGCTCGACAAGATCAAGATCCAGTTCGCCGCCCAGCGCATCACCCGCTTTCCCCACGAAGGGCACGACGCCTTCCTGATCCCGCTACCGCCCGTGCTGCTGCGCCTGCAGCGTCGGGAGTACTACCGTCTCACCGCCCCCAGCCCGCACTTCCTGAGCTGCCAGGTCCCGATCCATACCGGCGAAGGCGACAAGGTGATCTCGGTCGAGACCGATGTGGTCGATATCAGTGGTGGCGGCCTGGCCATCACCGTCCCCCCCAACGGCATCCCCTTCGAACCGGACATGGAGTTTGCCGACTGTCGCCTGATGCTGCCCGAGGTCGGCCCCATTGCCGCCACCCTGCGGGTCCGCAACATATTCCGCATCACCAACCGGGACGGCAGCATCATGCTGCGGGCCGGCTGCGAGTTCGTGAACCTGTCGCCGGGCATGGCCTCCACGATCCAGCGCTACATTCTCAAGGCCGAACGGGAACGCAACGCCCGCGAGCGGAGCCGCTGAAAGCACAAGGCCGGCAAACGCCGGCCTTGTGCTTTATGG
This sequence comes from uncultured Zoogloea sp., assembly GCA_937967645.1. Lineage (GTDB taxonomy): Bacteria > Pseudomonadota > Gammaproteobacteria > Burkholderiales > Rhodocyclaceae > Zoogloea. Next base: position 24,603 of record CALBTT010000195.1, on the reverse strand, counting down.
GTTCGATCATGTCGTTCAGACGGACATGTTCATGATGTCCTGGTAGGCAGTGACCAGCTTGTTGCGGACCTGCACCATCTGCTGGAACGACAGGTTCGCCTTTTGCAGGTTCACCATGACATCCTGCAGGTTCACGTTTGGATCACCGGCTGCAAAGCCCTTCGACATCTCCTGGGCCTGCATCTGGGCGGAGCTCACCTGGGCGATGGCGCTTTGCAGGACCTGACCGAAATCCGTCTCGCCGGCCGCGGCCGGGGCCTGCGCAGGCTTGCCCGACGCCACCTGAGAGGTGGCGCGCAGCTCCGACAGCATTTGATCGATCCCGCGGGTATCCATGATCCGACTCCTTTTTCTCCACTATAGCAGAGCAAGGCACGTGCCAAGCAGCAGAAGGGGGACATCGCGCCCCGGTCAGCCCGAAAACAGCCCCTCCTGACGATACTGCTGGAGCTTGTAGCGCAGGGTCCGCTCCGAGATGCCAAGCTGCTCCACCGCTCGTTTTCGCGACCCTCCGACCTCCTTCAGAACCTGCAGGATATGCTCCCGCTCCAGATCCTTCATGCTGGCCGGCCGGCCCGACTCACGGGCCGCCTCACCAGTCTCGGCGGCAGGCATTGCCGGCTCGACGGCAAGACTTGCCGGAGCGGCAGGGCTCACTACCGGCATCCGCATCGGCTCGCCATTCCAGTGGGGCAGACACAAGCGGATGGTATCGCCAGAGACCGCCTCTCCGCCACTCAGGATGAGCGCGCGCTGCACGGTGTTCTCGAGCTCGCGGACATTGCCCGGCCAGTAATAGGTCACCAGTACTGATTCCGCCTCCGGCGACAGGCGCGCGGGCCGCTTCAGGCGCACGCCATGCATCAGCGCGAAGTGGCGGGCCAGGGGAACGATGTCTCCCGGACGCTCGCGCAGGGAGGGGATCGCCAGGGGGAACACGTTGAGCCGGTAGAACAGGTCTTCACGGAAACGCCCCGCCGCCACCTCCCGCGTCATGTCCCGGTTGGTCGTGGCCAGCACCCGGATGTCGAGGGGGATCGCCTTCTTGCCCCCGACCCGCTCCACCTCCCGCTCCTGCAGCACGCGCAGCAGCTTGGCCTGCAGGCCGAGAGGCATTTCGGAGATCTCGTCGAGGAGCAGCGTGCCCCCTTCGGCCTGTTCGAACTTGCCGGCCTGCGCCGTCGCCGCACCGGTGAACGCCCCCTTTTCATGCCCGAACAGGGTCGCTTCGAGCAGGGTGTCGGGGATCGCCGCGCAGTTGATCGCCACAAAGCTGCCCGCACGACGCGGCGAATGCTCATGCAGGTAGCGTGCAAAGACTTCCTTGCCCGTGCCGGACTCGCCGGTCAGCAGCACGGTCGCATCGGTCTCCGCGACCTTGTCGGCCAGCGCCAGCAGCTTGCGGGTGTGGGGGTCGGCGGCGATCATGCCTTCGTCCTGCCGGGTGACGGCGTAACGGCGCACATGTTCGAGCAGCACCGCCGGCTCGAAGGGCTTCATCAGGAAGTCGCAGGCACCGCCACGCATCGCATCCACCGCCTTCTCCACGTCGCCAAAGGCGGTCATCAGCAGGACGGGTAGCTGCGGCAGGCGCTGGCGCAGTTCGGCCAGGAGCTGCAAGCCATCCATGGGTTGCATCTTGAGGTCAGACAGGACCAGGTTGAAGGCCTGCTTTTCCACCTCGAGCAGCGCAGCTGGACCATCACCGACGCCGGTGACGGTATGTCCAGCCACCTCGAGGGTCAGGCACACGGCGTCCCTCAGGGGGGCGTCGTCTTCGACAACCAGGATGTTGAGGGCTTCGGGCATTGGATGTCTCTCTAAAACTCGATGCAACAGGGCGTCAGCCGCCCATGGCGAGGGTGAGGGTGAAGGTGGAGCCTCTTCCCGCTTCGGACTCGATGTGGATATCGCCGCCATGGGCGCGGGCCACACCCCTGGCGATCGCCAGCCCCAGGCCTGTGCCATCGGCCCGGGTGGTGAAGAACGGCTCGAAGAGGCGCGCCTGAAGACTCGGATCGATCCCGCGACCGTTGTCGGTGACGCTGAAACGGGCCTCGGCGCCGCCGAGCCCTGCGTCAAAATGAATCGTGCCGCCGGCCTCCAGGGCCTGGACGGCGTTCTCAAGCAGATTGGTCAGCGCCCCGGCGATCGCCTTCCGATCGCCGACCAGGACACTGTCACCGCAGCTGCAGCTCGCCTCGAAGGCAAGCCCCTTGGCCCGCGCGACCGGCTCAAGGGTCTGGCTCAGCTCGCCGACCAGGTCGCAGATGCGGAATGGCTCACGGCCGAGAGTCTCGCCTCGGGCGAACAGCAACATGTCGCGGATCAGCTTCTCCAGGTGGCGCAAACGCTCCATGGCGCGGCCACCGATGCGCTCCCGGTCGGCCGTGGCCATCTCCTGCTGAACCAGGGTGGCGGTGTACAGCATGGCGGCGGACAGGGGGGTGCGCAGCTGATGAGCCAGCCCGGCCACCATCTCCCCCATCGCGGCGAGGCGTTCATTGCGTTCGGCCGACAGGCGCATCAGGTGCGCCTCGGTGACGTCCGTCAGCAGCACGATCCGCCCCTCGCCGGACTCCAGGGGCGCGTCCACGCGGGTCACCCGGCGGGTCTCGCCGGCCTGCTCGAGCTGCCACTCTCCCGGGGTCTCGGTGGCGGCCAGCCGCGCGGTGCAGAAGGCCGACCAATCGACGCCCCCCAGCTGCGCATCGAACATGGCCTCGACAGCCCGGTTGGCCTGCACCACCCGACCATCGCGATCGAGCACGACCACCCCGGCCGGCAGCGCGCCCATCAGCACGCTGAGCCTCTCGGTCAGCTGGCCGACCTGGGTCTGCAGCCCGGCATAGGCGCCGGTCAGGGCCTCGGATGCCTCGCTGAACTGGCGGAAGGCATCGGCCAGCTGACGGGCATCCAGACGGTCATCGGTTGCAGGAAGGCTCATGGGCACACAGGGACGGAATTCACCGGATCGCAGCTTAGGCCCGGCAAGGCAACAGCAAGGCGGCAAATAGGCGGCAAAAAACGCCGCTTATCGATGACTGGACCGGCACACTCCGGCGCGAGAATGCGTGCATCCGAAATAGGGGGAATGTACCCATGGCAGCAGAAGACGCCGCCGCCGCTCCAGTACCGCCCGCTTCACCCTTCGCGCAGGTGCTGGAGAACATCCGCAATCTGTCGCAGCGCCAGAAGCTCGCCGCGGGGGCTGCGCTCGCCTTCGGCATTGCCCTGATCGTCGGTGTGCTGCTGTGGAGCCGCCAGCCCGACTACACCGTGCTGTTCTCGAACCTGGCCGAGAAGGACGGCGGCGCCGTCGTCGCCAGCCTGCAGCAGCAGAACATCCCCTACAAGTTTTCCGAGAACGGCAACGCCATCCTGGTGCCTTCCAGCCAGGTCCATGACCTCCGCCTGCGCCTCGCCGCCCAGGGCATTCCCAAAGGAGGCCTGGTCGGCTTCGAGCTGATGGAGACCCAGAAGCTCGGTCTCTCCCAGTTCCACGAGCAGATCAACTACCAGCGCGCCCTCGAGGGCGAGCTGTCGCGCACCATCTCGTCCATCGCCAGCGTGGCCGGCGCCCGGGTCCATCTGGCCATCCCCAAGCAGACCGCCTTCCTGCGGGATGAACAGAAGCCCACGGCCTCCGTGATGGTCAGCCTGCACACCGGCCGGGCCCTCGACCCCAGCCAGATCGCCGGCATCGTGCACCTGATCGCCTCCAGCGTCCCCAACCTGACCAACGACAACGTCAGCGTCATCGACCAGGACGGTGCGTTGCTGACCAAGAAGCCCGACCCCCTGCGCAACACCCTGGACGCCACCCAGATCAAGTACACCCACGAGCTGGAAGAAGGCTACATCGAGCGCATCAACTCGATCCTGACCCCCCTGTTCGGCAAGGGGAACTTCCGCGCCCAGGTCTCCGCCGACGTGGATTTCAACCAGACCGAGCAGACCGCGGAGACCTACCGCCCCAACCCCTCGCCCGAACAGGCCATCCGCAGCCAGCAGAGCAACGAGAGCCAGACCCGCGACCAGGGCCCCCAGGGGGTCCCCGGCGCCCTGACCAACCAGCCCCCGGTCCCCGCCACGGCCCCGCTGACCACCCCGCCCGTCCCCGGCAGTACCGGCGGTGAAGGCCAGCCTCCCCTGACCAGCAGCAAGAGCGCCACCATCAACTACGAGGTGGACAAGACCATCCAGCACACCCGCAAGGCGCTCGGCCAGATCCGCCGCCTGTCGGTGGCGGTGGCGGTGAATCACAAGGAAGAGAAGGACAAGAACGGCGCCGTGAAGTCGGTTCCGATCAGTGACGAGGAAAAGAAGCGCATTGAAGACCTCGTCCGGGAAGCCGTGGGCTACAACAAGGAACGGGGGGACACGATCAACGTCGCCACCGGCGCCTTCGTGGCCTCCGACAAGGATGGCCTGGAAACGCCGATCTGGAAGGACCCGGACAACATCGCCCTGTTCAAGGAACTGATCAAGTATCTGGTCATCGCCGGCGTGATCGCCTTCGTGGCCTTTGGCGTGATCCGCCCGCTGATGAAGCAGGTGATGCCCCCGCCCCCGGAAGCCAAGGAAGACGAAGAAGCCCAGGCCGGCGGTGCGGCCGGCGAAGAAGGCGAAGAGGGCGAGGAAGGCGAGGACGAGGACGGTGCCGCCGTGGCCCTGTCGCCCGAGGCCGCCGCCCGCCTGGCCTATGACGAAAAGATCGCCGCGGTGCACGAGATCGCCAAGAACAACCCGCGCGTCGTGGCCAATCTGATCAAGGAATGGATGGGAACCAATGAGCAGCAACGATGAGGGGCTCGAGAAAAGCGCACTGCTGCTGATGACCCTCGGCGCCGACGAAGCCGCCGAGGTTCTCAAGCTGCTGGGCCCGAAGGAGGTCCAGAAGCTCGGGGCAGCGATGGCGGCGATGCCGTCCCAGCCCCGGGAAAAGGTCGAAACCATCCTGGACGAGCTGATCCTTTACGCCGACAAGGGCACCCCGATCGAGGCCGACCACGAGCACATCAAGGCCATGCTCACCAAGGCCCTCGGCGACGAACGGGCCACCCACCTGATCAGCCGCGTGCTGCAGGGCTCCGACACCGCGGGCATCGAGAGCCTCAAGTGGATGGACGCCCCCACCGCCGCCGACCTGATCAAGAACGAACACCCCCAGATCATCGCCACCATCCTGGTCCACCTGGAATTCGACCAGGCCGGCGAGATCCTCAAGCACTTCACCGACCGCCTGCGCAACGACGTGCTGCTGCGGATCGCCACCCTGGACGGCGTTCAGCCGGTGGCCCTGCGCGAACTCAACGAAGCCCTCACCCGCATGCTGGCCGGCGCCTCCACGGTCAAGAAGACCGCCATGGGCGGCGTGCGCCACGCGGCGGACATCCTCAACTTCGTCGGTTCGGCCGCCGAGACGGCCATCCTCGACAACGTGCGCGAATACGACCCGGACCTCGCCCAGAAGATCCTCGACGAGATGTTCGTGTTCGAGAACCTGATGGACCTGGACGACCGGGGCATCCAGACCCTGTTGCGCGAAGTGCAGAGCGACTCCCTGGTCATCGCACTCAAGGGCGCGCCGCCCGAGATGCGCGAGAAGATCTTCAAGAACATGTCCCAGCGCGCCGCCGAGATGCTCCGCGAAGACCTGGAGTCCCGCGGCCCGGTGCGCCTGTCCGAGGTGGAGGCCGAGCAGAAGGAGATCCTCAAGACCGCAAGGCGCCTGGCGGAAGAAGGCCAGATCGCCCTCTCGAGCGGAGGCGGCGACGATGCCTTCGTGTAATCCGGGAGCACAGCCGTGTCCATGAACCGGCACCAGGCGGTCGGCGCCTACCAGCGCTGGGCCCCGCCCTCCTTCGATGCGCCGGCACAAGCGCCGGTCGCCGAGCTGCCGCCGGTCGAGGAGGTGGCGCTGCCCGTCGTTGAAGAGCCCCCACCGCCCCCGCCTGCCCCCGATCCCCTGCCCATCCCGGAGCCCGAACCGGAGCCCGAGCCCGGCTTCAAGCTGCCTACCGCGGAAGACATCGAGCGGATCCACGAAGAAGCCCGCAAGGACGGCTACGCGGCCGGCTACGAGGAAGGCACGGCACGGGGCCGCATCGAGGCCATGCAGTTTCACAGCCTGGTCGAGAGCCTGGAAAAATCCCTGACCACCCTGGACCAGGAGGTCGCGGAAGAGATTCTGGCCCTCTCCATCGAGCTGGCCCGGCAGATGGTCCGCCACACCCTGGACGCCCACCCCGAGGTCCTGCTGGAGACCATCCGGGAAGCGCTCCAGCAGCTGCCCCACGTGCATGCCCAGATCCATGTCCACCCCGACGACCTGGCCATGACCAAGGAGTACCTGGGTGAGCAGTTCGCCCAGTCAGGCCACCGCCTTGTCGAAGACGCCGGGATCAGCCGTGGCGGCGCACGCATCGACGCGGCGGGCAGCCAGCTCGACGCCACCGTGCAGACCCGCTGGCGGCGGATCATGGAAAACCTCGGGCGCAACATGCCCTGGGAAAGCGAGTGAGCCTCATGAACCACGGGGGAGAAACCTGGCGCGCGTTTCTGGCCGATGGCCAGAAGCTGCTCAGCGCCAGCTCACCCTATCAGATGTCCGGCCGCCTGACCCGCATCAACGGCCTGGTCATGGAAGCCTCCGGACTCAAGCTCCCCCTCGGCTCGGGCTGCCGCATCGTGATCCCCGGCGGCAGCTCCGTCGAGGCGGAGGTCGTCGGCTTCAACGGCGAGAAGATCTTCCTGATGCCCACCGACGACGTGTTCGGCCTCGCCCCGGGCGCCCTCGTCCTGCCGGTCGAACCCACCCAACCCCCGCTGATCGCCGGCGAGCGCATCGAGCCGCGACGCCGGGCCTCCGACCGGGCCAAGCACCTCCCGATGGGTGACGAGCTGCTCGGCCGCGTGGTCGACGGTGCCGGCCGCCCGCTGGACGGCCTGGGCCCGCTCGCCGTGCGCCACTCCCGGCCACTGCAGTCGCGCCCCATCAACCCGCTGCAGCGGGCCCCGATCACCCAGTCCCTCGACGTCGGCATCCGCGCCATCAATGCCCTGCTCACCGTCGGCCGTGGCCAGCGGATGGGCCTGTTTGCCGGCTCCGGCGTAGGTAAGTCGGTGCTCATCGGCATGATGGCGCGCTACACCGCGGCAGACGTGATCGTGGTCGGCCTGATCGGCGAACGGGGCCGCGAAGTCAAGGAGTTCATCGAGCACAACCTGGGCCCGGAAGGCCTGGCCCGGTCGGCGGTGATCGCTGCCCCGGCCGACTGCAGCCCGCTGATGCGGCTGCAGGGCGCCTCCTACGCCACCACCGTGGCCGAGTATTTCCGCGACCAGGGCAAGCAGGTCCTGCTGATCATGGACTCGCTGACCCGCTATGCCATGGCCCAGCGGGAGATCGCCCTGGCCATCGGCGAGCCGCCGGTCACCCGCGGCTACCCCCCATCCGTCTTCGCCCGCCTGCCGGCCCTGGTGGAGCGCGCCGGCAACGGCCCGGAAGGAGGCGGCTCGATCACCGCCTTCTACACCGTGCTGGCGGAAGGCGACGACCAGCAGGACCCGATCGCCGACTCGGCCCGGGCCATCCTGGACGGTCACATCGTGTTGTCGCGCAACCTGGCGGACCAGGGGCACTACCCGGCCATCGATATCGAGCAATCGATCTCCCGCGCCATGCACAACCTCGTCAAGAGCCAGCATTTCGACGTGGTGCGACGCTTCAAGCAGCTCTTCTCCCGTTACCAGCGCTCCCGCGACCTGATCGCGGTGGGCGCCTACCAGTCGGGCTCCGACCCGATCCTGGACCAGGCCGTGGCCATGTACCCCCGCCTGGAGGCCTTCCTGCAGCAGCGCATCGAGGAGAGCGAAGGCTATGAATCCGCGGTCGAGAAACTGCATGCCCTGTTCGGTACCCCGCCATGAGCGCAGCAGACGCCCCCAAGGTCATCAGGCCCCGCCGGCTAAAGAAAGCCCGCCCCCGCCCGATAACGCCGAAAGAACGTGACAATGACTGAGCCATTCCCGCTTCAGCCCCTGCTGGACATGGCCAACAGCCGCATGGACGATGCCGCGCGCAAGCTGGGCGAGCTGATCGCCAGCGATCGCGCCGTCGAGGAAAAGCTCGAGTTGCTGGTTAATTACCGCAAGGAGTACCAGGCCCGCTTCATCGATGCCGCACGCAATGGCATCGGGCCCGACGCCTGGCGCAACTACAGCGCCTTCCTGCTCAAGCTCGACGAGGCGATCTCCCATCAACAGCGGGTCGCCTCCGAATCCAAACGGCGTGTCGAGGCCGGGCAGCAGGAATGGGTCGATCAGCGCAACCGGGTCAAGGCCTTCGACACCCTGTCCAACCGGCATCAGGCCCAACAAGCCCGCAAGGAGGCCAAGCAGGAGCAGAGACTCACCGACGAGCACGCCGCCAAGCAGTTCCGCGACCGCCGCGAAGAGGAGTAAGGGCGCGCCGCAACCACCTGGCACGTCGCTTGCTGCAAAGAGGTGTCAGCATCCTCACCTGGAACCCATCATGTCCGGACCGGCCTTGAATCCTCTCGCCAGCATCGCCCCTGCCGCCCCCAGCAAAGGCCCCGAAGCCCCTGCGGCGGAGGCCTCCGCGTCCCAAGCCGGAGAAACCGGCTTCGCCTCCGAATTGAAGCGCCAGATGAAGGGCGAAAAGAGCGACGGCGCTGACAAGGACTCGCCCCGCAAGGACGAAGCCTCCCCCAGCCCCGAAGCTGCTGCTGCAGGCAATGAACAGGCACAGGCTGTGGTCCAGCCGCCCCCCGTGGTCCCACCCGAGATGGCCGCCCTGATCGCAGGGATGCAATCGATTCCGGATGATCAACCCGCAACGGACAAGGCCACGCTCGAGGCCGACACCGAGCAGGACACCGCACTCAATCCCCTGCTCGCCCAGGCCGGGCTGCTCAACAGCCCCCCGCCCAACCCTCTGAAACCGACCTCCCCGCTCCCCGGCAGTGACGGCAATCCGGCCACGACGGCGGCAGCCGGCGACACGACAGCGGCAATTACTGCCGCAGGCGGACAAAAGGGCGGGCAAGGGCTGCTTGCACCTGCCGACTCGACCACCCCGATCGCCGAGCTGGCCGCCCGCACCAGCGAGCCTGCTGCGGCAGCGGCCCCGCCCACCAACAGCTTCGCCGCCATGCACGCAGCCGCGCTGGCCAACCTGCAAGCCGCAGCCCCCCAGGAGGCGCCCTCCCCGGTTCCGCTGCACGTTGCCACCCCCGCTTCGAGTCCCCACTGGCCGGAGGAGGTCGGCAACAAGGTCAGCTGGATGGTGAACAATACGGAAAGCCACGCCGAACTGACGCTCACGCCGCCGCAACTTGGCAAGGTCGAGGTCTCGATCACTGTCAGCGGCGACCAGACCAGCGCACAGTTCGTGGCCGCCAGCCCCGCCGCGCGGGACCTGATCGAACAGAACCTGCCCCGCCTGCGCGAGATTCTCGAGCAGAGCGGGATCAATCTAGGCCAGACAGATGTCGGGACATCCGGCCAGTCGGCCCAGTCCGGCGACACCCCGGCGGGCCGCCAACGCGGCGGCTGGCAGTCACCGGCGGGCCAGGACGATGGTGCGGTGACAGGCTCCGTACCGGCCCACTGGGCCCGCCGGGGCGAAGGACTTGTAGACACGTTTGCCTGAATGGGCAAAATGGCGGGCCCTTGCACGCCTTTTCCCTGTTTGCCGGACAGACGTGACGGATAACAATCAAAGCAGACTAGGAGTGATCCAGCATGTCGAAAGCACCGGCCAAGGCCGAAGCCGCCGAAGGCGAAGTCCCAGCAAAGGGCGGCAAGAAGAAGCTCATCATCATCATCGTGGCCGTGCTCGTGCTGGCGATCGCTGGTGCTGGCGCCTTCATGATGCTCGGCAAGAAGAAGCATGCCGAAGGTGAGGACGCCGAGGAAGAGCCCGCCCACAACGAGCCGCCCAAGGTCAAGGTCGACCCCTCCAAGCCGCCGATCTTCGTGCAGCTGGACCAGTTCACCGTGAACCTCGCGCCGGAAGAAGGCGAACATTTCCTGCAGGCCACCATGGTCCTGCGGGTCGCGGACGCCAAGGTCGGCGACTCGCTGAAGCTCTACATGCCCGAACTGAAGCATCGCATCATCATGCTGCTCTCGTCGAAGAAGCCCTCCGACCTCGTCCCGGCGGAAGGTCGCGAGGAACTGGCCGACGAAATCAAGGAAGAAGCCAACGACGTGCTCGGCTACGCGCCCAGCCCGAAGAAGAAAGGCAAGCGCAACCGGCCGGAAGATGACGGCCCGGTGCTGGCCGTGCTGTTCAACCAGTTCATCGTGCAGTAACTGCGGAGCCCACAATGGCCCAGGACTTTCTCTCCCAGGAAGAGGTTGATGCCCTGCTCAAGGGCGTCACCGGGGAGAGTGACGAGACCGAACATCAGGAGGAACACCAGGGTGGCGTCAGGGATTACAACCTGGCGACCCAGGAGCGCATCGTGCGTGGGCGCATGCCCACGATGGAGCTCATCAACGAGCGCTTCGCCCGCTACCTGCGGATCGGCCTGTTCAACTACATGCACCGCAACGTCGAGGTGTCGGTAGGGCCGATCAAGGTGCAGAAGTTCAGTGAGTTCGTGCGCAACCTGGTGGTGCCGACCAACCTGAACCTGTTCATCGCCAAACCCCTGCGGGGTACGGCCCTGATCGTCATGGACCCGAACCTGGTGTTCCTGGTGGTGGACAACCTGTTCGGAGGTGACGGCCGCTTCCATACCCGGGTCGAAGGGCGCGACTTCACGCCGACCGAGCAGCGCATCATCCAGGGCCTGCTGAAGGTCGTCTTCGGCGAGTACGAAAAAGCGTGGGGCCCCGTGCAGAAGCTCGAGTTCGAGTATGTACGCTCCGAAATGAACCCGCAGTTCGCCAACATCGCCACGCCCAGCGAAATCGTGGTGGCCTCGTCCTTCACACTCGAGTTCGGCGGATCCCAGGCAGAGATGCACTTCTGCTTCCCCTACTCTATGCTCGAGCCCATCCGTGAGACGCTCTACTCGACCATGCAGAGCGACCACCTGACCCAGGACAACCGCTGGGTCAGCATGATGGGCAAGCAGCTGCAGACCGCCGAAGTGACCCTGGCGGCGCGCCTTGGAACATCCAACGTCACCCTCCGGGACATCGTGAACATGAAACCGGGCGACGTGATCCCCCTCAACATCCCGGAAACCGTGCAGGCCGAAGTGGATGGCATCCCCTTCATGGAATGCCACTACGGCATCCAGCGCGGCCAATACGCCCTCAAGGTGGAGCGCTTCCTGGCCCAGGAAGACGAACCGCCCGGCAAGGCCTAGGAGTTCAGCATGTCAGACACCGATACCCCCGACGACAACCAGATCAGCGATGACGACTGGGCGGCGGCCATGCAGGAGCAGGCTGCGGCCGAGGGTCTGACGGACCCGGCCGAACCTGGCCTGGGCGAGGAGTCACCCTACCAGGCCAAACCCGCCAGCCAGCTCTTCCCGGACTTCGGACAGAGCGGCCCCAAGGGCGGCTCGATCAACGATTACGACATGATCCTGGACATCCCGGTGCAGCTCACCGTGGAGCTGGGACGCACCAAGATCGCCATCCGCAACCTGCTGCAACTGGCCCACGGGTCGGTGGTGGAGCTGGACGGACTGGCCGGCGAGCCGATGGACGTGCTGGTCAATGGGACCCTCATCGCCCAGGGCGAGGTGGTGGTGGTGAACGACAAGTTCGGCATCCGCCTGACCGACATCATCACGCCCGCCGAACGGATCCGCAAACTGCGCACCTGAACACCCGGCAAGCCCGGGAGCAGGCCCGGGCAGCACGACCCTGCAGGCCCCGCAGTAACATGCGGGGCCTGAACGCTTTCAGCCCGCCGATACATCACCCGCCGCGCGCAGCAGGACCGGGCGGACGAGCCGCCGGTCGGGCGCGTTGGCCCGGTGCAGCAACCATTTCTCGCCAAGGATCTGCAAGGCCCTCTGTCGCTTGGCCTCATAGTCCTGAGCCGACGACGGGAGTGCGTCCCGAGGATGTCCGGATGCGCCAGCCACCGGCTGGGTCTCACGATGCCACAGCAACATGACTCTCCCCCCTGAACCTGACGAGTTGTTAGATTGATAGCACAGGGGGCAGTTCAGCGGCAAAGCAGCTAAGCCTGGATGTGTGAGACTTTTGCACGCTTTTTCAGGGCGCCCCGAAACGTCCGTCCGGGGTAAACTGCGGCCACGCTACCCGGAGTCCATCACCCCATGCCCGCCCTGCCCCTCGCCGTCGGCCTGTTGTTGCTGCCGGGCCCGTCGATCGCCGCAGACGGCAGCTTCGACGCGGCCTCCAGCGTGCTGCAGATGCTCCTTGGACTGGCCCTGGTCATCGGCCTGCTGTTCGCCGCCCTGCATGTGCTGAGACGGCTCAGCGGCGGCAAGGGCCTCGCCGCGGGCGTCCTGAAGATTCGCGGCGCAACGGCGGTCGGACCGAGAGAGCGCGTGGTGCTGCTGGAGGTGGCCGACAAGGTCCTGGTGCTCGGCGTCGCCCCTGGCCGGATCAGCACCCTGCACACCCTCGACGCCTCCCAACTCCCTGCCGGCACTGCCCCCCAGGCCCTTCCCGGAAGCGATGATTTCCAGGCCTGGCTGAAGCGCACCCTGGAACGCCGCACCCGATGAAAGCCTTTCCCTCCCTGCTCCGCCAGGCCGGCCTCAGCCTGCTGATGCTGGCCCCCCTGACGGTCCTGGCCCAGGCCATGCCCGCCGTCACCAGCGCCCCCGCCGGCGGCGGTGGCACCCAGTACAGTCTGTCGATCCAGACTCTGCTGCTGCTCACCTCCCTGAGCTTCCTGCCCGCCCTGGTGCTGATGACGACCTGCTTCACGCGCATCATCATCGTCATGTCGCTGCTGCGCCACGCCATGGGCACCCAGACTTCGCCCCCCAACCAGGTGCTGGTCGGGCTGTCCCTCTTCCTGACCTTCTTCATCATGGCGCCGGTAGCCGACAAGGTGTACACCGATGCCTGGGTTCCCCTGTCGGAGAACCGCATCACCTTCAATGAAGCCCTGGACCGGGCCACCGTCCCCGTCAAGACCTTCATGCTGAAGCAGATCCGCGAACCGGACCTGAACCTCTTCTCGAAGCTGGCCAAGACCCCCCGGGTGGAGAAGGCCGAAGACCTGCCGATGCGGGTCGTCATCCCCGCCTTCGTCACCTCGGAGCTGAAGACCGCCTTCCAGATCGGCTTCATCGTCTTCATCCCCTTCCTGATCATCGACATGGTCGTCGCCTCGGTCCTGATGTCCATGGGCATGATGATGATGAGCCCGGCCATTGTTGCCCTGCCCTTCAAGATCATGCTGTTCGTGCTCGTGGACGGCTGGAACCTGCTCATCGCCTCTCTGGTACAGAGTTTCGGATAGGAGCCCGCATGACCCCCACCACCGTCGTCGACCTCGGCCGGCAGGCACTCGAACTGACCCTGCTGATCTCCGCCCCGCTGTTCATCGCGGCGCTCGCCACCGGCCTGCTCATCTCGATCTTCCAGGCAGCGACCCAGATCAACGAGCAGACCCTGTCCTTCGTGCCCAAGCTGATCGCCACCTTCATCACCCTGGTGCTGGCCGGCCCCTGGATGATCACGATGATGACCGACTTCATCCGACGCCTGTTCGAGAACATCCCGGCGATGATCGGCTGAAACCACGCCCATGCTGAGCGTCACCTCCGCCCAGCTCGAAGCCTGGCTGGCCATGTTTGCCTTTCCCCTGGCCCGGGTGCTGGGCATGATCGGCATGGCTCCGGTGTTCGGCAACAACGCCATCCCCCGCCGCATCAAGCTGGTGGTCGGCCTGGGCGTGGCCATCGGCGTGGTGCCGGCGCTGCCGCCCGGACCGGTGATCGCGCTGGACTCGTGGATGGGCATCCTGCAACTGTTCGAACAGACCCTGATCGGCGTGGCCATGGGGCTGTCGATGCGGGTCGTCTTTGCCGCCATGGACCTGATGGGCGAACTCATCAGCCTGCAGATGGGCCTGTCCTTCGCCACCTTCTTCGATCCGGTGGCGGGCGGCCAGACCGCCGTCGTGGCGGAGTTCCTGACCTTGCTGGCGACGCTGATCTTCCTGTCGATGAACGGCCACCTGCTGATGGTGGACACCCTGTACCGCAGCTTCGAACTGCTGCCGATCAGCGACAGCATGCTCCACAAGGGCGGCTGGATGGTGCTGGTGCGCTCCGGGAGCACGATCCTGGCCAGCGGCCTGCTGCTGGCCCTGCCGGTCGTCACCGCCTTGCTGATCACCAACATCGCGCTGGGCATCCTGACCCGCGCAGCGCCTCAGCTCAACCTCTTCGCGATCGGCTTCCCGATCACCCTGACCGTCGGCTTCGTGATGCTGATGCTGAGCCTCAACCACATGGCCCCCCTGCTCCAGGGCTTCTACGATGCGGGCTTCGACACCCTGGCCAGGATGCTGCGGGCTCTTCGCTAAGGGTTGCCCGCCCCCATGAACCTGCCCCTATCGCCAGATCTGCTGCTGGGCCTGCTGGCGGTCGCCCTGGCGATCAGCCTGGGTGTCGCCCTGCAGCGCCTGAGCCTGGAGCGATCCCGGAGCCGGATCCTCGAAGCGCGCGTCAACCAGGAGCGGGAACACCGCCAGGCCACCGAGGTCGCCCTGGAGGCCGCCCATGAGCGCTTCACCCAGGTCTTCCAGTTTCTTCCGGAGCTGGTGACCCTGACCAGCCTGGACGACACCCGGCTGATGGACATGAACCGCAACTGGACCCCCTTGCTGGGCTACAGCCGTGAGCAAGGCCTGGGGCGCAGCAGCATCAAGCTCGGTATCTGGCAACGCCCCGCGGACAAGTCGGAGATCTTCGCCGAGCTCGCCACCGGGCTGGAGATCCATGATCGACCCGTCACCCTTCTGCACCGGGACGGCCATCCGGTGAACACCCTGGTCAGCGCCCGCCTGCTGCACATCGGCGGGCACGACTGCGTGCTGGCGGTGTTCCGCGACATCACCGAGCAGGTGCGCCTGGAGCGGGCCGAGCGGGCCGCGGCCGAGGCGCAGCGGATCTCCGAGGCGATGTTCTCCGCGGCCTTCCACGGCAGCCCGGACTACATCACGATCAGCCGGGTCTCCGACGGCAAGATCCTCGAGGTCAATCACGCCTTCGCCCAGTTGGCAGGCTGGAACCGCAGCGAAGCCATCGGCACGACCTCGGTCGAGCTCGGCCTGTGGCCGATCCCGGAAGAACGGATCGCCCTGATCGATCTGGTTGTCCAGCATGGCGCCCTGCGCAATTACCCCTGTTCCATCGGCACCCGGCATCAGGGGCGGCGCCACTGTCTGGTCAATGCGTCCACCGTGCGCATCGAGGGACAGGACTGCCTGATCGCCATCGTGCGTGACGTCACCGAACAGAAGGCCGCCGCCGATGCCCTGCAGGAGAGCCAGGCCCGCTTCGCCGCGATCTTCGCGTCGGCCCCTGTGGCCATGTCGCTGACCCGCATCGATGACCGGACCCACGTGGATGCCAACCCGGCGTGGGAACGCCTGTTCGGCCTCGAGCGGACATCCGTGCTGGAGCGCAGCACCGGCGAACTTGGCTTCTGGGTGGATCAGGACGTCTATGACGGACTCTACACGCGCATCGCCCGAGACGAGATCGTCGAACAGCAGGAGGTCCGCATCCGCCCTCGCGGTCGCGGCGAGATCGCCACCTGTCTGGTCTCCGGCTGCCGCCTGCGCATCAGGGGGGAGGATTGCGGCCTGTGGTCGCTGGTGGACATCTCCGAGCTGCGGCGGATACAGGGCCATATCGAGGAACTCAACGAAAGCCTGGAGCGCCGGGTCGCAGAGCGCACCGGCGAACTGCAGACAGCCCTCGAGACCCTCCACCAGGCCCGTGACGAGCTGGTCCGCAGTGAGAAGCTGGCGGCCCTGGGCTCCCTGGTCGCAGGCATCGCCCACGAGCTCAACACTCCGATCGGCAACAGCGTCACGGTGGCCACGACCCTCGCCACCCGCACCACCGACATGGCCCGGGAGCACGCCGCCGGCACCTTGCGCCGCACCCGCTTCGACAACTTCGTGTCGTCGGCCCTCCAAGCCAGCGAACTCCTCATGCGCAACCTGACCCGCGCCCAGGAGCTGGTCCGCAGTTTCAAGCAGGTGGCGGTGGACCAGGCCAGCGAGATGCGACGCCCCTTTGAACTGGGCGGCGTCCTGCGGGAGATCGCCATGACCCTCGAGCCGATGTTCCATGCCACGCCCTACAGCCTGAACATCGACTGTGTGGATGAGATCCCCATGGACAGCTACCCGGGCGCCCTCGGACAGATCCTGACCAACCTGGTCACCAACGCCCTCATCCACGGGCTCGAGGGACGACCGGCAGGACGCATCGACGTCATCGTCAAGCACGCGCCAGAGGCTGTCAGCATCCGCGTCTGCGACGATGGCGCGGGGATTGGCGAAGGCGCCCTGCAGCGGATCTTCGACCCCTTCTTCACCACCCGCCTCGGCAAGGGGGGCAGCGGGTTGGGTCTTTATATCGTCTACAACCTGGTCACCCGCAGCCTGGGAGGCCAGATCAGCGCCGCCAGCGAGCCCGGCAAGGGAACCTGCTTCACCCTGACCCTGCCCTTCACCGCCCCCTCCCCCGATGCCCCCAGCGACGCGCTGGCCATCCCCTCGCGCACGACGCCAGGACTAAACTTCGACGCCGCCAGGCCGATAAACTGAGCATATTCCGCTCCCGGAGCCACACCTCCGGCAGCACGCCTATCGGAGCCTCCATGGCCATTGCGATCGTTGACGACACCCCCCTCAACCTCACCCTGATCCAGGCGCTGGTTCGCAAGCTGACCCCGGCGGGCACGGAGATCGTCTGCTTCACCTCCCCCACCGAAGGCCTGGACTGGTGCGCCACCCATGAGCCCGACCTGATCATCGTCGACTACATGATGCCGGACCTCAATGGGGTCGAATTCATCCAGGCGGTGCGCCAGCACCACCCGACCGACATCGTCCCGATCCTGATGGTGACGGCCGCCCACGAGAAGGAAGTCCGCTATGAAAGCCTGAGCGCGGGGGCCAATGACTTCCTGACCAAGCCCATCGACCGGCATGAGTTCGACCCCCGGGTGCGTACCATGCTGACCCTGCGTGAAAGCCAGAAGCGCATGCGCAACTGGAACGACGACCTGCAGCAGGCCGTCCTGCGCCAGACCGCCGACATCGTCGCCCGCGAGCGCGAGACCATCACCCGCCTGGCCCGGGCGGCCGAATACCGCGACCCGGAGACTGGCGCCCACATCCTCCGCATGGCCCATTACTCCCGCCTGATCGCCGAACGCCTGGGCGTCTCCGAGGAGCTCTGCGACCGCCTGCTGAGCGCCGCCCCCATGCACGATGTGGGCAAGGTCGGCACGCCCGATCACATCCTCCTCAAACCGGGCCGCCTCACCGATGACGAGATGGTCATCATGCGGCGCCACGCCAGCATCGGCCATGACATCCTCAAGAGTTCGTCATCTCCCATGATCCAGCTGGCCGCCGAGATCGCCCTGACCCACCATGAGAAGTTCGACGGCAGCGGCTACCCGCAGGGCCTGGCCGGTGAAGCCATCCCCCTGATGGGACGCATCGTCGCCGTGGCCGATGTCTTCGACGCCCTGACCTCGGCCCGCCCCTACAAACCCGCCTGGGAGATCGACAGGGCCATCGACTTCATGAAGGAACAAAGGGGCGCTCATTTCGACCCTGCCTGCGTGGACGCATTCTTCATGGAGTGGGATGAAGTCCTGGCCATACGCAACCGCTTCAGGGATGACACATGAGGGTCTTCCAGTACCTGGCAGGACGTCTCGGCCTGCATGCCCTAGGACAACAGCTGACCCTGCTTTTCGCCCTCCTGCTGACCGTCTCGATCGGCGCCTATTCAGGCTATGTCGGGTATGAGCAGACCAACTACGTAGAGCGCCTGGAGCGCAGGCATTCCGACGAAATAGCCCGTCACCTCGCTGCGGCCCTCGAGCCGTACCTGGCGTCCGGCAACAAGGCAGGCATCGCCGCCTATCTGACCGAACTCTCCGATGAAGCGCGCATCCTGCGCATCACGGTCACGGACCGGCAGGGATACCCGCTGGTCGATCTGAACCGGATCGACAGCACCCAGCCACTCGCGCAGATGGCGGTCAACGACACGCCGCTTCAACTGCCGGACCAAGCCCGCAAGGCCGCCAGCTCTGCCACACGCAGCGGCCTCGAGACGCTCGTCTCCTGGACCGGCATCGGCGAGCGAGCGCCCATGGGCTGGCTGCGCACGGAGGTTCGACCCGCGGCGGCGACGAACAACCTGGCCCACATCCTGGAGGACAGCGCGTTCTCCGCACTGATCACCCTGCTCGTGGGCACCTTGGCGATCCAGATCTTCCTGCGCCCCCCCCTGCGCAGCCTGGAACGCGCCACAGCCTTTGCCGAAAGCCTGGAGGGCAGCCAGGGCAGCACCCTGAACGAGCCGACCTCGGTGGTCGAGATCCGCAAACTGGTGGACGCCCTGAACTGGACCTCCATCCGCCTCTTCGACGGACAATCGGCCCTTGCAGCCAGCGAATCCCGCAACCGGGCGATTGCCGAAGCCGCCCTGGACAGCATCATCACGGTGGACCAACAGGGCTGCATCCTGGAGTTCAACCCTGCCGCCGAGCGGACCTTCGGGCTGGCCCGGGCAGTTGCGCTGCACCAGCCCGTCACCCAGCTGATCTTCCCCGAGCGCTTCCGCGCCGATCACCAGGCAAAACTGCAGGCGCTTCTGAGCAGCCCTGAGCACGACACGGTCGGCCGGCGCATCGAAACCATCGCCATCCGCCAGAACGGCGACGAATTCCCGGTCGAGATGGCGCTCGTCGCCCTGGAGGGAGAGGGCCACCGACTCATCACCGCCTACCTGCGGGACATCAGCGAGCGCAAGGAAACCGAGCGCATCATGCGTGAAGCCAAGGAGTCCGCCGAAGCCAACAGCCGCTCCAAGAGCGATTTCCTGGCCAACATGAGCCACGAGATCCGCACCCCCATGAACGCCATCCTGGGCATGACCGACCTGGCCCTGGAAACCCGCCTGGACGAAGAGCAGAAGGAGTACCTGACCCTCGTCAAGACCTCGGCCGACGCCCTGCTCAACATCATCAATGACATCCTCGACTTCTCCAAGATCGAGGCCGGCAAGCTCGACTTCGAGCACATCGACTTCAGCCTGCGTGACTGCGTGGCCCTGTCCGTGCGGACCCTGCAGCAGCGCGCCGCCGAAAAGGACCTGGCACTCAGCGTGACGGTGGCCCCTGACGTCCCGGACAGCCTGATCGGCGACCCTCACCGGCTGCGTCAGATCCTGATCAACCTGCTCTCCAACGGCATCAAATTCACCAACCAGGGCAGCGTGCAGCTCAGCGTCACCAACGGCCCCAGCCACAACCAGGGGATGGAGCTGCGTTTCGCGGTGACCGACACCGGCGTTGGCATACCCCACGACAAGCAGGGCCTGATCTTCGAAGCCTTTTCCCAGGCCGACACCTCCACCACCCGCCGCTATGGCGGCACCGGACTGGGCCTGACCATCTGCGCCCGGCTGGTCCAGGCGATGGGCGGACAACTCGGTGTGACCAGCACGCCCGGCGAAGGCAGCACCTTCCACTTCACCGCCCGCTTCGACAAGGGCCAGACGCTGGCGCCGACGGAGGAGGATACGCAGCTGGAGGGGCTGCCGGTCCTCATCGCCGTGGACAACGCAGCCGACAGAGGCATGCTGACGGAGCTCCTCACCCAGTGGCGCATGGCCCCGGTCCCCGCCGTCGACGCCTCTCAGTGCCGCCGTGCCCTGGGCGAAGCGGCTGCGCTGGGCAAGCCCTACCAGGTCGTCATCATCGGCACCCAACTGTCCGATGCCGAAGGCTTTGAACTGGCGGCCGCCATTCCCCATCTCACCCAGCCGGCCCCCAGCGTGATCATGATCGCCGGAGAGGGGCGCCGCGGGGATGGCGCCCGCTGCCGGGAGCTCGGCATCTCGGCCTATCTGCCGATGCCCATCGAAGCCTCGGATCTGCTCAACGCCATCCTGCTGTCAATCGATCTGCCCGAAGCCAGCAGTGCTGACCGCCCCCTGATCACCCGCCACACCCTGCGCGAACAGCGGCGCCAGTTGAGGATCCTGCTCGCCGAGGACAATGTGGTGAACCAGACCCTGGCCACCCGCCTGCTGCAGAAGCTGGGGCACCAGGTCGAAGTGGCCAACAATGGCCAGGAGGCGCTCGACCTCCACGCCCAGAGCCGATTCGACGTGATCCTGATGGACGTGCAGATGCCGGTGATGGGCGGTTTCGACGCCACCGCCGCGATCCGTGCCCGGGAAGCGGCAGGCGCCCCGGCCACCCCCATCATCGCCATGACCGCCCATGCCATGAAGGGCGACCGGGAGCGCTGCCTGCAGGCGGGCATGGACGGCTACCTGTCGAAACCGGTGCATGCCCCCGACTTGGTCGAAGTGCTGATCCACCACGCCGGCCTGGGTGACCCTGCCCCCACCCCGGAGCCCGAATCCGCGCCACCGAGCGGCCCGGTTTTCGATCGTGAAAAGGTGCTGGCCAATCTCGGAGACGATGAAGATCTGCTGTCCCAGCTGCTCGACATGTACTGCGAGGACGAACCGCGCATGCTCTCCAGCGTCGAGGCGGCCGTCGCAGACGGAGATGCCGAGGCCCTGCACAGTAGCGCCCATGCGCTCAAGGGTGCCGTCTCGAACTTCTGCGCCACCCGCGCCCAGGCCAAGGCCCAGCAGCTGGAGCGGGCCGGCCGTGAGCGCAACATGGACAAGACCCCCGCCCTGCTCGAAGAGCTGAAGGCGGAGCTGACCGCCCTGCGCCAGGCCTTCGGCAGGGAAGCCTGACGCCGTCCAGCGGGACGGCCTTCAGGCCGCCCCGCTGCGATCCGGGCTCATGCGGCCTGGATCAGTTCGATCTTGTAGCCATCCGGGTCTTCGACGAAGGCGATCACCGTGCTGCCGTGCTTCATCGGCCCCGCCTCGCGCACCACCTTGCCGCCCCGGGCGCGGATGGTGTCACAGGCGGCATAGGCGTCCGGCACCGCCAGCGCGATATGCCCGTAGGCCGTGCCCAGCTCGTAGGACTCGACGCCCCAGTTGTGGGTCAGCTCGATGACCGCCCCTTCCGACTCATCCTGATAACCGACGAAGGCCAGGGTGAACTTGCCCTCCGGGTAGTCCTGGCGCCGCAGCAGGCGCATGCCGAGCACCTCGGTGTAGAAGGCCAGGGAGCGATCGAGATCGCCGACACGGAGCATGGTGTGAAGCAGGCGCATGGAGAGAGTCCTTATATCAATCAGATCACAGGAAGATCCGCCCCTGCCTCGCGCAGGGCACGGCGGGCCGTGGCGTAGTCGGGGTAGAGGCGCTCCACCACGGACCAGAATCTCGGGGAGTGGTTCATCTCGACCAGGTGGGCCACCTCGTGAGCCACCACATAATCGATCAGCGGCAAGGGAAGATGGATCAGCCGCCAGTGCAGGCGGATGCCGGTCCGGCTGCTGCAACTGCCCCAGCGGGTCCGGGCCGCGGAGAGGCCGACCGGCGGCACCGGGCGCCCCAGGCGCAGGCAATACTCCTCGACCCGGTTGCGGAACAGCTCAAGGCCACGCTGCTGCAAGGCCTTGAGCAGCAAGGCGCGGGCGCTGCCGCCGGCGCGCAGGGCCAGCTCCAGCACACGCCCGGAATCCGCTGGACCGAAACCCTCATGCCACTGGATGCGGTTGCCCCCCCGCCCGAGGCGGAGCCGCCAGGCTTGCCCCAGTACCGGGATCTCCAGGCCATCACAAGGCTCCAGAGGTTCGGCAGGCGGCGAAGCTGGGCGGGTCTGGAGGCGGCCAACAACCCATTTGGCATGCTTGCGAATGAAGGACTCGACGTCGCCGAGCCCGACCCTGAGCGGCACACCGACGGTCAGCCCACGATGGTCGATGCGCAGCCCGAGGGTCTTGCGCACGCTACGCCGCAGGGTGTATCCGACCCGCTGGCCGGCCAGCTCGATCTCCCGGGCTTCAAGGGCCGGCGCGGTCACGCCTGGGCCTTCTCCCGGGGCTTGCTGGAATCGCGGTAATGGTGGGGGAACAGACGGCGCATCTCACCTTCGACCCAGGCTTCCGCCTTGCGGTTGATCTCCTCGGCGGAGAGGCCGCGGGTGTCGATGACCGGCCCAATGCTGACCACCACCTCGCCGGGACGCTTGAAGAAGGCGTTACGCGGCCAGAACTCGCCGGCATTGTGGGCCACCGGCACCACCGGGGTGCCGGTCTGCGCGGCCAGCCAGGAGCCGCCGGCCTTGTAGCGCTTCTTGCTGCCGGGCGCCACGCGGGTGCCTTCCGGGAAGATCGTGACCCAGAAACCGTGGGAGAGCCGGTCGCGCCCCTGCTCCTCGACCTGGGCCAGGGCGTCCTTGCCGGCGCTCCGGTCGATGGCAATCATCGGCATCTGGGCAATACCCCAGCCGAAGAAGGGCACCTTGTGAATCTCCCGCTTCATCACGAAGACCATCGGCGGGAAGATGTCCTGCAGCATGATGGTCTCCCACGCCGACATGTGCTTGGAGACGATGATGGCCGGCCCGGCGGGAATGTTCTCGGCCCCGATCAGGCGGTAGGGGATGCCCAGCACGTGCTTGATCACCCAGGCCATGATGCGCGGCCAGCCACGGATGATCTTGTGGCGGATCTCCGGCCGGAAGGGGAAGGTCGCCATCCCGATCAGCGCGTAAAGCGGCGTGAACACGGCGAGGGCAAGCATGAACAGGAGGTTGCGGATCAGAACCACGGGCAGGGCTTTCAGGCAGTCAGTTCGGCAGCCACGGCTGCAAGGTCGGGATAGATCTGGGTGCCATCGGGCAGGTCCGGGTCGAGCTGGGTCTTGGCACCCTTGCCGGTCAGCACCAGGTAGGGCTTGCACCCGACCGCGACACCCGCCTGCAGGTCGCGCAGGCTGTCACCCACCACCGGCATGCCCTTGAGATCGACATTGAAGCGTTCGCCGATCTCGAGGAACATGCCCGGCTTGGGCTTGCGGCAGGCGCAGGTGGAGTCCGCCGCATGGGGGCAGAAGAAGACGGCATCGAGGCGCCCCCCCTTCTGACCGATGGCCTTGACCATCTTTTCGTTGATGGCGTTGAGGGTGTCCATGTCGAACAGGCCGCGCCCGACCCCGGATTGGTTGGAGGCGACAACGACCCGCCAGCCCGCCTCATTGAGGCGCGCGATGGCCTCGAGGGAGCCGGGGATGGGCTTCCACTCCTCCGGCGACTTGATGAACTGGTCGGAGTCGAAGTTGATGACCCCATCCCGGTCGAGCACGATGATCTTCATGGTCAGCCCTCAGCAAGCCATCAGGCCGACAGACGGGAGATGTCGGCAACCTGATTCATCAGACCGGCCAGCTGGTTGAGCAGGGCCAGGCGGTTCTGACGCACCAGGGGCTCCTCGGCCATCACCATCACCTCGTCGAAGAAGCGGTCCACCGCGGCGCGCAGGCCGGCCAGGACGCGCAGGGCGTCCGTGTAGGCTTCGTTCTGGAAGTGGGAGCGGGCCAGCGGAGCAACCTCGACGATGGCATGGAACAGGGCCTTCTCGGCGTCCTCCACCAGCAGCGCCACGTCGGGTTCGCCAGGCTCGCCCTCGGCCTTCTTGAGGATGTTGACGATGCGCTTGTTGGCGGCGGCCAGGGCGGCGGCCTCCGGCAGCTGCTGGAAGGCCAGCACCGCCTCGAGCTTGGGCACCACCAGGTCGATGCGGGTCGGCTTGAGCGCCAGCACGGCATCCACCACATCCTGGGCATGTCCCGCGTCACGCAGGGTGTTGCGCAGGCGCTCCAGCATGAAGTCGTACAGCGGGCCATCGACATCCACCGTCAGCACGCCCGGGTTGAAGGCGCCCGCCGCATGCTTGATGAGCTCGGCCAGATCGAGGGGCAATGGGCCTTCCATGAGGATGCGCAGCACCCCAAGGGCCGCCCGGCGCAGGCCAAAGGGGTCCTTGTCGCCGGTGGGGATCTGCCCGATGCCGAAGAAGCCGGCCAGGGAGTCCAGCTTGTCGGCCAGAGCCAGGGCACGGCCGATGTTGCTGTCGGGCAGCGCATCGCCGGCGAAGCGCGGGCGGTAATGCTGCTCGATCGCCTCGGCGACCACCGGTACGGCGCCCTCTGCCAGCGCGTAATAACGGCCCATGGTGCCCTGCAACTCGGGGAACTCGCCGACCATGTCGGTGAGCAGATCCGCCTTGGAGAGCAGCGCGGCCCGGTTGGCCAGGTTCTCGTCGGCCCCCAACAGGCCGGCGATGCGCCGGGCCACGGTGGACAGGCGCTCGACGCGATCGCCGAGGGAGCCCAGCTTGTTGTGATAGACCACCGCCCCGAGCTTGACCACGCGCGGCGTCAGACCGGCCTTGATGTCCTGCTCGAAGAAGAAGCGGGCATCGGACAGGCGCGGACGCACCACGCGCTGGTTGCCGGTGATGATGTTGGA
>CALBTT010000194.1 GCA_937967645.1 uncultured Zoogloea sp. | reverse complement strand
GTGGATGATGCCGGTCTCCTGGGTGAATGGGTTGGTCTTGGTGTTCGATGACATGGGATGTCCTCTCTGTATGTATTGAAGGGGGGCCGCCGGCGGGGTTTGCTGTTGTTGTGTCCGTGCCGGGTGGTCAGGGATGGGCGCGCCGGTGGGCGTGCCGGAACACCAGGAAGCCCAGGACCGAGGTGGTGGAGGTGGCGGCGATGACGCCGGCCATGGGCAGGCCGCTGCCGTCATGCAGATAGCTGACCGCGGCGCTGGCGAGCATGCCGAGCCCGAACTGCCCCGACACGAAGAGGGCCGCCGCGGCGCCTGTATTGACGGGATAGCGTTCCATCAGCATGCCGACGCAGTTGGCGCCGAGCAGGCCGGTGACGCTCACCATCAGGAACAGGCCGGCGATGGCGAGGGGCAGGAGGTCGTGCAGGGACACGCCGAGTAGCAGGGTGAGGGCGCCCGTGAAGCCGGTGAGGCAGGCGCCGCCGATCATGCCGACCGCACCGACGCGCCGGACCAGCCGGGAGTTGGCGTAGTTGGCGGCGAAGATGCCGAAGGCGTTGGCGGCGAACAGCAGGCTGTAGGCCCGCGGCGAGAAGCCCTGCATCTCGATGAAGTAATAAGGGCTGGCCGTGATGTAGGCGAACATGCCGGCGAAGGACATGCCGCCGGCCAGCAGCAGGCCGACGGCGGCCGGGTCGCCGAGGAGCTTGAGGTAAGCGGCGAAGGCCTTGCCCAGCGACAGCTGGCCGCGGCGCTCCGGCGGCAGGGTTTCAGGCAGCTGGAAGTACACCGTGGCGAGGCTGAGGATGCCCCACACCAGGATCGCGGCGAAGGTGCCCCGCCAGCCCGCCAGGTCGAGGATGACGCTGCCCAGCAGGGGCGACAGCAGCGGCGCGATGGCGGTGATCATGGCCAGCAGGGACAGCTTGCGCAGGGCCTCGGTCTGCGAGAACACGTCCCGCACGACGGTGCGCGCCAGCACCGACGCGGCGCCGCCGCCGAGGGCCTGGATGAAGCGGGCCACGATCAGCTGCTCGACCGTGGTGGCGACGAGGCAGGCCAGGCTGGCCACCACGAAGAGGCTGATGCCGCTGAGCAGCACCCGGCGTCGGCCGTGGCGGTCGGAGATGGGGCCGTAGCCGAGCATGCCGATGGAGAAGCCGCCCAGAAAGACGGTGATGGAGAGCTGGACGGCTTCCGGGGTGGTGCCCAGCCCGGCACGGATGGCGGGCAGGGCAGGCAGGTAGAGGTCGGTGGCGAGCGGCCCGAAGGCCACCAGCATGCCGAGCAGCAGCAGAAAGTGCCCTCGGGTGGCGGGATTGTGGGTGGTCACAGGGCCGCCTTCCGGTCAGTGGGCGGCCTGGTGTTCGGCCCCTTTCGGCGTGTCGGGCGGGAGGTCGGGGTTCTCGGTGAGGCCCCAGTAGGTCCGGTCGAGCAGCAGCACGGCGATGCCGGCGACGATCAGCACGGCGGCGAAGAACTGGTAGATGTCCTGAGGGGTCCAGGCGGACTTGAGCAGGTAGCCCGTGAAGATCGGCGCGATGATGGCCACGCCGCGGCCGAAGCCGATCATCAGGCCGACGCCGGTGCCGCGCACCGAGGTGGGGTAGATGAAGGGGCTGATCGCGTAGAAGGCGGCCAGGCCACCGTTGGCGCAGGCGCCCACCGCCAGGGCGAGGACGACGGCCAGGCCGGCGTCGTTGAAGTTGTTGGCGAACAGGGTGTACGCCAGCGAGCCGGCAAACATGATCAGGGCGGTGACGACACGCGGTCGGATCACCAGGGTGAGGCCGGCGAAGAGCAGGGAGCCGAGCACCCCGCCGATGGCGATGAGCACGCCGGTGCGGCCACCCAGCGCGGCATTGCCGGTGGCGTCGGCGATGAGCTTGGCGGTCCAGGTGTTGGCGAAGTAGAAGGCCGCGGTGAGGCTGGCATAGCCGAGCCACAGCAGGGCGGTACGCGGCAGCATGATGCCGCTGAACAAGGCCTTGCTGGCGACGTGCATCTCCTGGCTCTCGAGGGGCGCGGGCAGGGCCTTGGCCGGCGGGTAGCCGAGCTTGACGGCGATCTTGTTGTACTGCTCGAGGGCGCCGTCGGGGGCGTTCTCGATCAGGTACTCTATGGACTCGGGCAGGGCGACCAGCACCCACAGCAGGCTCAGGGCGGTGAGCACGGCGCCGAAGACGAAGGGGGCGCGCCAGCCGAATTCGGCGATCAGCGGGTTGGTCAGGGCGCCGCCCATGGCCACACCGGCGGGCAGGCCCATGCCGTAGATGCCCATCACTGTGCCGCGCCGGGCGTCGGAGCTGTACTCCGAGACGATGATGTTGAGGCTGGAGATGACGGCGCCGATGAACAGGCCGGCAAAGGCGCGGAAGGCGACCAGCTGCCACAGGTCGGTGGCGACGGCGGACAGGCCCATGCCGATGATGATGAGGCTCAGGCACAGGATGATGTGGCGGCGGCGGCCGATGCGGTCGGCAAGGGGCGAGATGAAGGTGGCGCCGATGGCCATGCCGAAGATGCCCGCGCTGAGCAGATAGCCGACCTCCACCGGACCGAGGCTCCAGGCCTTGGCGACGTGGGGGGCGACGAAGGCCATGACCAGCACCTCGTAGCCGTCGATCATGCACAGCACGATGCACAGGGCGATCATGCCCAGCTGGAATCGACGCATCGGCTGCGTCAGGATGGCTTCACGTAAATCCATGGTCTTCTCTCTCTCCTGCTCGTTCATGGAGCATCTGGGGATGCGTCTGCCGCCGGCGTGGTGTGTGTCCGCGATGGCCGGCCTTTATTGTTGTGCGGGGCGCCGGCTGTCCTGCCCGGCCCCCGGCGCTGCACGTTGCCGGCTTACTGGGGGACGCGGCGGAAGGCGCCGTTCAGGTAGACCAGGGCTTCGCCATCGTTGCGCTCGCGCACGGCGAGGACTTCGCACAGGAAGGCGTGGTGGGTGCTCTCGTCAAACATCTTGATGACCCGGCAGTCGAAGCTCGACAGGGTGTTCTCGAGGACGGGGGCGCCGCTCACCAGGGTGGTCCAGCTGCCGGTGTTGAAGCGGTCTTCACCCTGTACGCCTTCGACCATGCCGGCGAAGACGCGGGCCACGTCCTCCTGCTCGCCGGCCAGCACATTGACGGCGAGGGCGGCGCTGCGCTGGATCAGGCTGTCGGCAAACACGTTCTTGTTGACGAAAACCACCAGGCGCGGGGGATCGGTGGTGACGGAGCTGACGGCGGTGGCGGTCAGGCCGGCCCGGTTGCTGCCGTCCGTGGCGGTGATGATGGACACGGCGGCGGCCAGGTGGCGCATGCCGTTGCGTTGCTCGAGCGGGGTGACCAGGGGCTGATCGGCCAGGGCGGGGGAAGACAGGTCCTGGGCCGGGGTCTGGTGGACGACGTTGCCGGTGAGGTCGGTCATGGCTGTTCTCTCTGCAGATCGGTAAAAGCGGGCCCGGCGCAACGGCCGGGCCCGCCCGTGAAGCTTGGACTCAGATGTGGACTCAGACGCGGACGCCGAAGGGATTGGCCTTGGGCAGCGGGTTGCCCAGCAGCTGGCCGCCCAGCAGGTCGCCGATGTTGTCCTGGTTCTGGGTGATGTGGTTGGCGCCGACCAGCAGGTCGCGCAGCTGGCGCTGCATCGGGCAGTTGAGCCAGACGCCGCGGGTGGAGGTCTTCTTGAAGATCATGTGGGCCGCGTCGAACACCTCACCGCCGGTGAACTGGTTGGTGGCGAAGTGGCGGATGCGGGTGTCCAGGGGCACCAGCTCGCCCTTGGAGGCGTAGCCCCAGGCTTCTTCGGTGTTGTGCAGCACGCGGGTGGTGGCGCCCAGGATCTTGGCGTAGGCCTCGCCCAGCTTGCCCTTGATGAAGGGGTCCTGCACGGCGGCGCCGACGGCCTGGTTGAGGTTCTGGCGCGGCACCATGTGATCGATGTAGAGGTCGACCATGCCGCGGGCCATGCCGATCAGCACCGACGACACGGCGGCGTAGAACACGTAGAAGAAGGGCATCTTGTACAGGTTGTTCACCTTGCCGTGGGATTCCTGGTCGTAGGCGCCGATGGCGTGGCTGCGGTAGGCCGGGACGAAGACCTCGCGGATCGACAGCTTCTTGCTGCCGGTGCCGGCCAGGCCGACCACGTACCAGTCGTCGATGATGTCGAAGTCGGAGCGCTGCACCCAGAAGGAGCGGAAGACGATTTCACCGTTCTCTTCGACACGGCCGCCGAGGAAGGCGCCGCCGGCAGCGTGGTCGCAGCCGCTGGAGGTCAGCCACTCGCCGTTGAGCACGTAGCCGCCTTCAACCTTGGTGACGGTGCCGAAGGGCGCGTAGGAGGAGGACACCAGACGGGTGTTGTCCTCGCCCCACAGCTCGTCGCCGCACTGGGTCGGCAGCAGACCCACCTCGAAGGGGTGCACGCCGAGCACCATGACGTTCCAGGCGCTGGACGGGCAGCCGCGGGCCAGCTCCATCAGGACCTTGTTGAGCACGTTCGGGTGCATTTCGTAGCCGCCCCAGCGCTTGGGCTGCAGGATCTTGAAGAAGCCGGCTTCCTGGAACTTCTGGATGGTCTCGCGGGACACCATGCGGGCTTTTTCGCAGGCGTCGGCGCGTTCGCGCAGCCACGGGATCAGGGCTTCGGCGCGGGCGACGATCTCGGCTTCGGTGGGGATCTGGGTGTCAAGGGTGGTCATGGTGTCGTTCTCCAATGAGGGATGTCGATTCGGGGAGGCGGGGGCTGCGGGTTCAGGCCTGCTCGGCGCTGATCACGCCGTAGCCGGCGATCCATTCGTTGATGGCGCGGTAGTAGTCCTGCTGTGCCCGGTAGGGACCGGTGGCGGCAAGGGCGGCGAAGGCAGCGACCCAGGTGCGGATCTCATGGGTGGAGCGGCCGGCGGCCTTGGAGATCTCGTCGATCTTGAAGTCGTCGATCTCGTCGAGGCGGTCTTCGACCAGCAGGTCCATGAAGGCCTTGTCCCATTCGGCGTTGAGGGGCGTCTGGGCGCTCTCCGGGGTGCCGTAGATCTTGCCGGCGG
Organism: uncultured Zoogloea sp.; assembly: GCA_937967645.1. Lineage (GTDB taxonomy): Bacteria > Pseudomonadota > Gammaproteobacteria > Burkholderiales > Rhodocyclaceae > Zoogloea. Next base: position 25,778 of record CALBTT010000194.1, on the reverse strand, counting down.
CGATGGTGCGGGCCTGGCGGGCAGCGCGCGCTTCGGGCGTCGGGTTGCGGCCGGCGATCAGGAAGTTGGCGATCTCGTCCGGCGCGCCGTTGAGCAGCGGCACCGGGGGTTCGTGGGACAGGCCGCCGGTACCGAGGATCAGCACGCGCTTGTCCAGCTTGGCCAGGAAGCGGCCGACCGCCTCGCCGAGCTTGCGGATGCGGCGGTAGGGGCCGAAGGGGGGCGCCACCGAGTTGATGATGATGGGGATCACCGGGTAGCGGGTGAGGCTGCCGGTCATCTCTTCCAGGGTCTGGGTGCAGCCGTGATCGACCTGCAGGCGGTGGGACAGGGCGATGTCGAGGTCGCTGTCCAGCAGGTGACGGGTCAGGTCCATGGCGAGGTCCCGCGGGATCGACAGGGGGCCGGGCAGGGTCTGGTAGTCGGCCACCGATTCCGCCGCGGTGGCGATCACGAAGGGGGGCATCAGGTCATAGAACAGACCGTTGTAATGGTCCGGGGCGAAGACGACGATCAGCTCCGGGTCGAAGGCCTCGACCTCGGCACGGCACCTGGCGAGCACGTCGTCCACTTCCTTGACGACATCCGCTCCCGGATCGTTGAGGCCGCGCAGGGGGGTGTGCGACAGGCATTTGAGCTTGATGGGCATGGTGTTTCCTGGCTGGATGATTTCAGGGCAAGCCGCTCCCCTCGGGCGCTCAGAGAGCTTCCGAAAGCAGGGGCACAGGGGTTCGAGTCGGGTGTCGGAGCGGACGTCGCGCCGGACGTGAGGCGGGGGGGACTAGCTGGAGTCGGAGCGGGGCGTGGTCATCAGTGTCTCCATATTTTTTATTTAGCTGGGCGCATTCTAGAGACGATTACGGATGCAGGAAAATTTTTCCCGGGCATGTCCACTGAATGCACAAATATGTTTTTAAAGGGATTTTCTTGGAAAAAGGCGGGGTTGGGTGCCGCTTTCTGTGCGCCCGACGGGCATGCACACAGAAAAACCTTGAAGCTGGAAGGGGATTGGGTGGTCGTGGCGCGCCACAGGACATGGCGTGCCTGGCAGGCCGGCTGTTCAGCCGGCCTGCGACGCGACGGAGGGGGATTCCGCCGCGGTGGTGGCTGCCCTCAGCGGCTCACCCAGATATGGCGGGCGACGCTGTGCTCCAGGGCCAGCTCGACTTCCTCGGCGAGGATGACGGTCATCGGACGCTGCTGCAGGACCCGGATCGGGCGGTTCTCGGCCAGGCCGTAGGCGGTCAGCTGCTCGCGCTGGTGGGCGTCGATCTCCGGGCCCATGGAGGCCAGGAGGACTTCGTCTCCCGGCGTGATGAAGGCCAGCGGGACGAGGGCCTGGTGGGCGGCGGTCGGGGTGTCTTTGCTCATGGGCTTACCAGAAGGCGCGCAGCGCAATGTTGAAGATGCCGCCGACCAGGAAGGCGAAGGGCACGATCAGGGCCACCATGGTGGCGGCCGTCTTGATGCCCTGTTCCTTGACCATCATCATCAGGCTGGCGAAGCAGGGGATGAACAGGGTGAGGGTGATCATGCCCACCACCGCCTGGATCGGGTCCAGGTTGTGGCTCATGGCGAACAGGCCGGTGGCGCCGAAGTCGCGCCGCAGGAAGCCCATCACGAAGGCCGCGCTGGCCTCCGGGGGCAGGCCCAGCCACCCCGATACCAGGGGCTCGCCGGCCCGGATGATGGCGGGCAGCACACCCAGCTTGTCGAGGCTGAACATCACGAAGGTGCCGATCATGAACAGGGGGATCACCTCGACCAGGTACCACTTGAGCCGCCCGGCGGTCTTCTTGAGCACGTTGCCGAAGATCGGCAGGCGCATCGGCGGCAGCTCGGTGACCAGCGGGATGCGTCGGCCGGGGATCAGCTTGGAGGCCAGGAAGCCGGTGAGCATGAGGATCCCGACCATGGCCAGGGCCCACACCAGCACGGCCTTGAAGGAGAGGCTGCCGAGCATGCCGAGCACCACCCCGAGCTGGGCCGAGCAGGGGATCGCCAGGGCCAGCAGGAAGGTGGTGATGAGGCGCTCCCGCGGGCTGTGCAGGATGCGGGTGGTGAGGGTGGCCATGGTGACGCAGCCGAGGCCCAGCACCATCGGCAGTACGGCCCGGCCGTTGAGGCCGATCATCGCGAACAGCCGGTTGGCGATGACCGACAGGCGCGGCAGGTAGCCCGAATCTTCCAGCACCCCGAAGGCCAGGAAGAAGGTGGTGACGATCGGCAGGATCAGGGCCAGGGCGTAGGTCATGCCCATCGTCCATAGACCGTACTGGCCGACCAGCAACTCCGATACCCATTGGACGGGTACGTAGGCTTCGATGAAGTGGGTCATCGCCGGGTTCAGGATGCCCTCGAAGAGGCCTTCCTCGAGCAGCCCCACCAGGGTGGTGGCGCCGAAGACACCGACGAACTGATAGACCAGGTACAGCATGCCGAGCAGGATGGGCAGCCCCCACACCGGGTGTACCACGGCCTGCCCGACCCGCTGGCTGAGCAGCGGGCTGCTCTTCACGTTGCGGCTCACCACGCTGGCTGCCAGCACGTCAGCGGCCTCGGTGCGTTCCCGCGCCAGCAGGGTGGCCAGGTCGCCGTCGGCCCGGTCGCGGGCCGCCTGGCGTAGCGCTTCAATGGACGCGTAATGGACGCCGGCGTGCTGGCGGAGCCAGCTTTCCACCTCGTCGTCCCCGCCCAGGAAGAGGATCGACAGGCCGCGGGCGGCCAGGACCGGATGGGGACAATACTCGGTGATGGCCGCGGCGACCTGTTCGATGTCCGCGTCGATGGCCTTGTCGTACTGCAGGATGCAGCGCGGCGCCCGGGCGTCGGTGAGATGTCGGGTGAGGGCTCCGATGCCCTTGCCGTCGGTGGCCACGGTGGCCTCCACCGGCACCCCGAGCTCTTCCGCCAGGGCGCTCATGTCGATGGTGACGCCCCGGGCCGCGGCCTCGTCGTGCATGTTGAGGGCCAGCACCATCGGCACCTTGAGCTCGGCCAGCAGGGCCGTGAGGGTGAGGGTGCGGCGCAGGTTCTTGGCGTCGCCCACCTGCAGCAAGGCCCGGGTGGGCTCATTGAGCAGGGCCCTGACGGTGGTCCGCTCGTCGTCGCTGCGAGAGGGCAGGGACAGCACGCCGGGCGTGTCGAGGAGGGCCGAGTTCCGGTCGAAGCGGGCGCTGGCGCGGGTCACCTCGACGGTGGTGCCCGGGTAGTTGGACACATTGACGTAGGCTCCGGTCAGTCGGTGGAACAACACCGATTTGCCGACATTGGGGTGGCCGACCAGCAGGAAGGTGCCGGGTATGCTCAGGGTTCCGCTCATGATCTGCAGGGGCTGATGGGTAAGTGTTTCGGTGCCCGGGCCGGAGGAGCCGGTCACAACCGGCCATGGCGCAGATTCCCCGTCCGAGCAAATCAGGATCGAATGATACTGCAGATCGCAAACGCAAATCATTATCATTGTTTCCCCGGCCTGGCGGTGGATCTCCTCCGCCGGCGCCGCTGCCGAAGGCGGCCCCGCCTACTCCCAGGCCAGGGCCCCGCCCGTCTGGTACTCCGTGACCCGCGTCTCGAAGAAGTTCTTCTCCTTGCGCAGGTTGGCCTGCTCGTCGAGCCAGGGGAGGACGTTCTCCGCGCCGGGAAAGGGTTCGGCGAGGCCGACCTGGCGGGCGCGGCGGTTGGCCATGAAGCGGAACTGCTGGGTGTGCAGGTCGGCGTTGTAGCCGAGGATGGGGTCGCGCAGGATGTAGGCGGCGTAGGCAGACTCGGCGGCTTCGGCTTCGTCCCACAGGGCTTTGAGGGCGGCCGGGTCGAGGCTCAGGTTCTCTTCCTTGAGCAGCTCGCGCACCACCCGGATGCCGAAGGCGCAGTGCAGCACCTCGTCGCGCATGATGTACTGGAGCTGTTCGGCGGCGCCCTTCATCAGGCCCCGGCGCTGCAGGGCGAAGATGGGGGTGAAGCCGTTGTAGAACCAGCAGCCCTCGAAGATCGCCGCGAAGAAGAAGTAGGAGAGGGCGAATTCATGCAGGTTGTCCCGGTCGGCCAGGTCGAAGTCGGGGCGCATGACCCGTTCCAGGCGCCGGTTGGCCAGGGCGATCTTGCCGTGGATGGCCGGCACCACCCGGTAGCGGTTGTAGATCTCCTGCTGGTCGAGGCCGATGCTCTCGATGCAGTGCTGGTAGGTCCAGGTGTGCAGGGCCTCTTCATACACCTGGCGGGCCTGGTAGATCTGCAGCTCGGGGGCGCTCATCTTCTCCATCACGGCCAGGCCGATGTTGCGCATGGCCAGGATGTCGGAGGTGGTGAGGTAGGCCAGGACGTTCTCGAAGACGTGGCGTTCCGCGCCGTTGAGCTTGTGGTGGTAGTCGTGCACGTCCTGAGCCATGGAGATTTCCAGCGGCGTCCAGTGGTTGCGGTTGGCCTTCAGGAAGAACTCCCAGGCCCAGGGGTACTTGAACGGCGCCAGCTGGTTGATGTCGGTCTTGCCGCCGACGATGCGCTTGTCGGCGGCATTGACCGGTGCCAGGGTGGGGCCGGGGGCCGCGGCGGGTTCCGGTGCCGCAGTCCCGGCTTGTGCTGGGGCGGGGCGGGCAGGCGGGGTGGTTCGTACGGGCGCGTCGTCCCAGTCGTTGAAGTTCAGCGCGCTCATTGGCAGGCCTCGCATTCGGGGTTGTCGATGGCGCAGAAGCGCGGGGCCTCGTCGCCTGCGGGGGCGGCTTCGTCGCGGCCGCCGGATTTCTCCATCTGGCTGGCGCCCAGGGTGCGCAGGTAGTAGGTGGTCTTGAGGCCGCGCAGCCAGGCCAGCTTGTAGATCTCGTCGAGCTTGCGGCCGGAGGGGGTGGCCAGGTAGAGGTTGAGGGACTGGGCCTGGTCGATCCACTTCTGGCGCCGCGCGGCGGCTTCGATCAGCCACGCCGGGTCGATCTCGAAGGCGGTGGCATAGCGGGCCTTGAGCTCGTCCGGCACCCGGTCGATGCGGGCCAGGGAGCCGTCGAAGTACTTGAGGTCGGCCACCATCACTTCGTCCCACAGGTCGAGGGCCTTGAGGTCGCGCACCAGGGCTTCATTGACCACCGTGAACTCGCCGGACAGGTTGGATTTGACGTAGAGGTTCTGGTAGCCGGGCTCGATGCTGGCCGACACGCCGACGATGTTGGAGATGGTGGCGGTGGGGGCGATGGCCACGCAGTTGGAGTTGCGCATGCCGTGGCGGGCGATGCGCTCGCGCAGGGCGGCCCAGTCCAGGCGGGCCTCCCGGTCCACTTCCAGCTGCCCGCCGCGGCCGGCTTCCAGCAGGCCGAGGGAGTCCAGCGGCAGGATGCCGCGGCTCCACAGGCTGCCCTCGAAGCTGCTGTAGCGGCCGCGCTCGCGGGCCAGCTCGGTGGATGCCCAGTAGGCCTGGTAGCACACCGCTTCCATGGTCCGGTCGGCAAAGTCCACCGCCTCCTGGGAGGCGTAGGGCAGGCCCAGGGCGTACAGGCAGTCGGCGAAGCCCATGATGCCCAGGCCCACCGGACGGTGCAGCAGGTTGGCCCGGCGGGCCTTGGGGGTGGCGTAGAAGTTGATGTCCACCACGTTGTCGAGCATGCGCAGGGCCGTGCCGATGGTGCGCGCCAGCTTGTCCATGTCGAGCCGGCCGTCTTTCAGGTGGGCGGGCAGGTTCACCGAGCCCAGGTTGCACACCGCGGTCTCGTTGTCTGAGGTGTTGAGGGTGATCTCGGTGCACAGGTTGGAGCTATGCACCACGCCCACGTGCTGCTGGGGTGAGCGCAGATTGCAGGCGTCCTTGAAGGTGAGCCAGGGGTGGCCGGTCTCGAACAGCATGGTCAGCATGCGCCGCCACAGCTGCACGGCGGGGATGCGCTTGAACAGGCGCAGCTCGCCGGCGGCGGCCTTGGCCTCGTAGGCGGTGTAGGCCGCTTCGAAGTCGGCGCCGAAGCGTTCGTGCAGGTCGGGGGTGTCCACCGGCGAGAAAAGGGTCCATTCGGCGTTGTCCATGACCCGCTTCATGAACAGGTCGGGAATCCAGTTGGCGGTGTTCATGTCGTGGGTGCGGCGCCGCTCGTCGCCGGTGTTCTTGCGCAGATCGAGGAACTCCTCGATGTCCAGATGCCAGGTCTCCAGGTAGGCACACACGGCGCCCTTGCGCTTGCCGCCCTGGTTCACCGCCACGGCGGTGTCATTGACCACCTTGAGGAAGGGGATGACGCCCTGGCTCTGCCCGTTGGTGCCCTTGATGAGGCTGCCGAGGGCGCGCACCGGGGTCCAGTCGTTGCCCAGGCCGCCGGCGTATTTCTGCAGCAGGGCGTTTTCCTTGACCGCCTGGTAGATCCCCTCCAGGTCGTCCGAGACGGTGGTGAGGTAGCACGACGAGAGCTGCGGGTGGCGCGTGCCGCTGTTGAACAGGGTCGGCGTGGAGCACATGAAGTCGAAGCGCGAGATCAGGTCGTAGAACTCGATGGCGCGGGCCTCTCGGTCGATCTCGCCGAGGGCCAGGCCCATCGCCACGCGCATGAAGAAGACCTGCGGCAGTTCGATGCGGCGCCCATCCACGTGCAGGAAGTAGCGGTCGTAGAGGGTCTGCAGACCCAGGTAGCCGAACTGCAGGTCGCGCTCGGGGCGCAGCGCGGCGGCGAGCCGCGGGAGGTCGAACTCGGCCAGGCGTGGGTCGAGGAGTTCAGCGCCGATGCCCAGGCGGATGAAGTCGGGCAGGTAGTCGGTGTAGGTGTCGGCAAGTTGCTCCAGGCCGACGCTGCGGCCCAGCACCTCCCGGCCGAGGCTGGCCAGCAGCAGGCGGGCAGTGACCTGGTTGTAGGCCGGCTCCCGTTCGATCAGGCTGCGCGCGGCGAGGATCAGGGCCTGCTCCACATCGGCGAGGGGCACGTCGTCGTAGAGGTTCTTTAGGGCGTGGTCGAGCACGCTGCGGGCCGACACGGCGTCGCCCAGCCCGCTGCAGGCGGCCTCGCAGGTGCGCAGCAGGGCGGCGTTGTCGAGGGGGACGCGCCGCCCACCGTCCACCACGTGCAGCACCGCGTGCTCGCGGGCCTCGGCCGACGCGGTGGCCCGCTCGGCAGCGCGGCGTTCGCGGTAGAGCACGTAGGCGCGGGCCACGTCGTGTTCGCCGGAGCGCATCAGGGCCAGTTCCACCTGGTCCTGGATATCCTCGATGGACACCGTACCGCCGTCGGGCAGGCGCCGGGTCAGGGCCCGCAGCACGGTGTCGGTGAGGCGGCCGACGATCTCGCGCACGCGGGACGAGCCGGCGCTGCCGCTGCCCTCGACGGCCAGGAAGGCCTTGCTCATGGCCACGGCGATCTTGTCCGCGTTGAAGGCGACCACCGCGCCGTTGCGGCGGATCACCTGCAGCGCGGCAAGGGTCGGGTCGAGGCTGGCGGGCTGACTGGTATGGGGGGGCTGGGCGGTGGCGAGCAAGGCGGTTCTCCGGTCTGGGGGGCGGAGAATCGAGGACCCGGGTCGGGTGGCTGCCCGACGGCACCCCGGCGGACCCGGATGAGGGGCGGACGGGAGATGGCGACAGGACGGCCCCTCGTTTCAGGGACACCCCGCCCCAAAAGCAATGAAGGAATGGGCCATGGCAGGTCTCCTGACTCTCGGGTCCATGTGTCGTGCCAGCCTTCCCGGAGCGCATCCAGTGGCAGTGGGGGCACGAAACTCGCCGATCACAGTTGCGGGGGCAGTGCTGGCCTTGAGGCGTGTTGCCTCGCACCAGCTTCCCTTTTCATCCCCTTGCGGGGAACCAATGACGGGACGGAGTGTAGGAGGGGCCCCAACGGGTTGTCAAGAATTTTCCCGTATATAGTGGGTGGTTGGTGATTGGGGTCTATGGGTAGTGGTATGGTCCGCCTTCGGGCTCAGATGCAGTCGCCGGGGACGCGTATCCAGCCTTCCATCAGGCTGCGGGCGCTGCGGCTCATGAGGGCCCGGGTGACCTGCCAGGCATCCCCGTCGTAGCGGGCTTCGGCGCCCACGCGGAGGGTGCCCGAGGGATGACCGAAGCGCACGCTGCGGCGTTCGCCGCCGCCGGCGGCGCGGTTCACCAAGGTGCCGGGGATGGCCGCTGCCGCGCCGATGGCCACCGCGGCAGTGCCCATCATGGCGTGGTGCAGCTTGCCCATCGAGAGGGCGCGGACCAGCAGGTCTACTTCGTCTGCGGCCACCGTCCGGCCGTTGGAGGCTAGGTAGGTGGCGGGAGGCGCGACGAAGGCAATCTTGGGACTGTGCTGGCGCCGGGCGGCTTCGTCCAGGCTGGCGATCAGGCCCATGCGCAGGGCGCCGTGGGCGCGGATCGTCTCGAAGCGGGCCAGGGCGGCGGTGTCGCCGTTGATGGCGTCCTGCAGTTCGGTGCCGGTGTAGCCGAGGGCCGCCGCGTCCAGGAAGATCACCGGGATGCCGGCGTTGATCAGGGTCGCCTGGAGGCGCCCGACGCCGGGCACGTCCAGTTCGTCGAGCAGGTTGCCGGTGGGGAACAGGGCGCCCCCTTCATCTTCGGCGTCGCCGGCGGCAGGGTCGAGGAACTCCAGCTCCACCTCGGCGGCCGGAAAGGCCACGCCGTCCAGTTGGAAGTCGCCTGTCTCTTGGACCTCGCCGTCACGGACCGGGACGTGGGCGATGATGGTCCGGGCGATGTTGGCCTGCCAGATGCGGACCGTGCACAGGCCGTCGCGGGGGAGCCGCTCCGGGGCCACCAGCCCGGCGCTGATGGCGAAGGCACCGACCGCGGCGGACAGGTTGCCGCAGTTGCCGGACCAGTCCACGAAGGGCGCGTCGATGGCCACCTGGCCGAACAGGTAGTCCACGTCGTGGTCCGGCCGTTCGCTGGGGGCCACGATGACGACCTTGCTGGTGCTGGAGGTGGCGCCGCCCATCCCGTCGATCTGCTTGCCGTAGGGGTCGGGGCTGCCGATCACCCGCAGCAGGAGGCGGTCCCGTGCGTTGCCGGGCTGGCGACAGGGTTCCGGCAGGTCCTGCAGGCGGAAGAACACGCCTTTGCTGGTGCCACCCCGCATGTAGGTGGCGGGGATGCGGAGCGGGGATGTGAAACGCTGGGCGGGGGCGGTCATGCTGGGCGGCTTGGGTCACGGAGCGCGCAAGGATAGCCCGGTGGCGCCTCCCTGGCGTAGCCGCTCAGTTCAATCCAGCCGGAAGCGGCCGATGTCCTGCTCCAGGTGGGCGGCCAGGTCCTTCAGCTGGCCGGCGGTACGGGCGGTGGCCTGGGAGTGGGCGCTGTTCTGCTCGGCCATCTGGGCGATGCCCTCGACCCGCTGGGCGATCTCGGTGCTGGCGGCGCTCTGCTCCCGCAGGGCGTCGCTGATCTCGTTGATGGAGTCCACCGTGCGGCCGGCCCCGTCGCGGATCTGGCTGATGGCGTCGCCGGCGCGGCCGGCCCGCTCGACCCCCTCGCCGACCCGGGTCACGCCTTCCTCCATGGCCAGCACCGCGTCCCGGGCGCCGTCCTGGATGCCGCCGATCATGTCGGCGATCTCGCGGGTGGATTGGGCGGTGCGCTCGGCCAGCTTGCGCACCTCGTCGGCCACCACGGCAAAGCCGCGCCCCTGTTCGCCGGCGCGGGCGGCCTCGATGGCGGCATTGAGGGCCAGCAGGTTGGTCTGGTCGGCGATCTCCTTGATGGTGCCGACGATGGCCGAGATCTGCGAGGAGTGGGCCCCCAGCTTGCGCACGATGTCGGCGGAGCGGCGTACCACCTCGGAGATGCTGTTGATGTCGGTGAGGGTCTGGCGGACGACCTCGCTGCCTTCGCTGGACAGGCGTCCGGCCTCGCCGGCCTCGGACTGGGCGTCGCGGGCGTTGCTGGAGATGTGGTTGATGCCGACGGTCATCTCCTCGACGGCGGCGGCCATGGCGGTGGCGGCATCGCTCTGCCGGGCAGAGCCGTGGGCCACTTCGTGGGAGGCGCCGGCCAGCTCGTCGGCGGCCGCTGACACCTGGTCGGCGGTCTGCCGTGCGCCGCGCAGCAGGCTTGCGATGGAGGTGCTCATGCGGTTGAAGGCGCCGGCGACACGCTGCAGCTCGTCGCGGGTGTCCAGCTCGACCTTGACCGTCAGCTGGCCATCGGCGATCTGTTCGGCGCTGCGGGCGAGGGTGGCCACGGCACCGCTGATGGCGGCTGCCACCGCCGTCAGCAGGTAGATGACGAGCAGCGAGATGCCGGTTGCCGCCGCGAGGGAGACGCTGAAGCTGCGCAGCAGGCGTGCCTCGCGCTCAGCCAGCAGCGTCTCCAGTTCGGGCAGGAAGTGATCGAAGGCGTTGCGGTAGAGGGCATCAATGGTGGCCGTGGTGCGGGCCACCCATTCGTCGGGTGTGGTCTCGTAGCGACCGGCCAGGATGTCGCTGCGGATGGTCTGGTTGAGCCAGGCGATCTGCGGTCCGGTCTCCTTCTCCAGCTGGGTGACGCTGGCCTGGATGTCGGGATGGCTTGCGCTGGCCTTGAGCAGCTTGTGGATCACGTAGCGGTAACGCGATTCGCTGGTCACCAGCAGGGCAGTGAGCTCCTCCCTGTCCTGTTCGGAGGTGGTCCTGGTGCTCAGCAGGTGGTTGCCGATCGCGCGCATGCGGCCGATGCGCTCGATCACGTCGGGCAGGTTGGCCAGGGTCGCGTCGATCATGAAGAAGCTGTCAGCCTCCATGTCGAGCAGCAGGCCCGAGGTGGTGAGCAGCGTATCCGCGTGGTCGAGCACCTGCTCGATGAGCTTTCTGTGGGCCAGGCGATTGGCGGTGGCGTCCATCTGGCGGCCTTCACTGACCAGCTTGGACCATTCCTTGCGGATGTTTTCTGCGGCGGGAAGGACGGGCTGCAGGACCGGCGCATTGCGCATCCGCGCGTCGGCCTGCTCGAGCGAAGCCTGCGCCTGCCGCGCGACCCCGTCGGCCCTGGTTTGCAGGTCGCTGCGGCCGGACAGGACGCCGACCATCAGGCCGCGGTGTTGCTGGATATCGTGAAGCGCGTGGAGTGTGGGTACCAGCACCTTGAGCCCGGCCAGCTCGTCGCGGGTGGTGCTGACCTCGTTCCACAGTTTGAGGCCCAGGGCGCTGCCGAGGCCGCCCAGGGCCAGCACCAGGAACAGGCTGATCAGGGTGAACTTGCCGCGGAAGGTCAGGCGGTTCAGCACGCAGACGGCGGGGGCGAGGAGGGTGTTCATGGGGGTACCTGCGGCAGTGCGGTTTGGGGGGAGTGCGCGGGGCTGGCAAGAGCCCTCGAGATGTTTGGCGCCGATTCTCCGTGTGCGCCGCGGGGGGCCGCATTGACCCGTGACAAGAACGCCCGCAGGTTCGATTCAGGTCTGGCGCTGCGGGATGAGCAAGGTGGCGGCGACGTCCGCCGGCAGGGGCCGCGAGAAATGGTAGCCCTGGGCATAGGGGCAGCCCATGGCGCGCAGGGCATCGACCTGGGCCGGCGATTCCGTGCCTTCGGCGATGACTTCCAGGCGTAGGGCCTGGCCCAGGTTGAGGATGGCGCGGACGATCTCGGCGCCCTCCCGGGTGGCTTCCAGTCCGTGGATGAAGGACTGGTCGATCTTCAGGCTGTCGATCGGGAAGCGTTGCAGGTAGCTGAGGGAGGAATAGCCGGTGCCGAAATCGTCGATGCTGACGCGGATGCCCATGGCCCGCAGCCGGCTCAGCTTGGCCAGGGCCAGCTGGGCGTTGACCATCAGCACGCTCTCGGTGATCTCCAGCTTGAGGCAGGCGGCGGGCAGGCCGGTGTCGGCCAGGGCATCGGCCACCTGGTCCACCAGGCCCTCCTCGGAGAACTGGCGGGCTGACAGGTTGACGCCCATCGTGAGTTCCATCAGATGAGGTGCCTGGGCCTGCCATTCCCGCAGCTGGCGGCAGGCCTCGCGGATGGCCCAGCGGCCGATCGCCAGGATCAGCCCGGTCTCCTCGGCGAGGGGGATGAACTCGGCGGGCGAGACGATGCCGTGCTCGCCCCGGGGCCAGCGGATCAGGGCTTCGAAGCCGGCGATGTGGCCGCTGTCGAGGGCGATCACGGGTTGGTAGTAGAGCACGAAGTCACGCCGGTCGATGGCCCGGCGGAGATTGCTCTCCATGTCGAGGGCGGCGACCGCCCGGTGGTGCATGTCGGCATCGAACAGGGCGTAGCAGGCCTTGCCATCGGCCTTGGCGCGGTACATGGCGGTGTCGGCGTCGCGCAGCAGCTCGTCCGGGTGGCGGTAGCCGGGGCCGGACAGGGCGATGCCGATGCTGCAGTTCATGAACAGCTCGTAGGCATCGATCACGAAGGGCGTGGCGAACTGGCGCTGGATCCGGTCGGCCACGCGGATCGCGTCGGTGGCGTCGTCGATGTCTTCCAGCAACAGCACGAACTCGTCGCCGCCCAGCCGGGCCAGGGTGTCGTTGGGCCGGCAGCACAGGCCGAGGCGGCGCCCGCACTCGATCAGCAGGCGGTCGCCGGTGGTGTGGCCGAGGCTGTCGTTGACGTTCTTGAAGCGGTCCAGGTCGAGGAACAGGACCGCAAAGCAGCGCTCCGGCTGGCGCTGCTGGCGCTCGATGGCCTGGTGCAGGCGGTGGGTGATCAGGTTGCGGTTGGACAGGCCGGTGAGCCCGTCCCGCAAGGCGTCCTGCAGCAGGCGCTCCTCGGCCTGTTTGCGGGCGTGGATGTCGGTCTGGGAGCCGGCCATGCGCAGCGGCTGGCCGTCCTTGTCGTGCACCGCCATGCCCCGGCAGAGCATCCAGCGCCAGCTGCCGTCACGGGTGCGGATGCGGTATTCGGTGTGCAGCGGCGGGGCGGCGGCTTGCTGGTGATGGTGCAGCTCCGCGCGGAAGGCGTCGATGTCGTCCGGGTGGATGCGCGACAGCCAGTCCTCCGGGCCGCTACCGATCTCGTCGCCGCTCAGGCCCAGCATCGACTTCCAGCGTGGCGAGAAATAGGCCAGGCCGGTCTGCAGGTTCCAGTCCCACAGTCCGTCGTTGGCGCCGGCGGCGGCCAGGGCGTAGCGCTCCTCGCTCTCGCGCAGGGCCCGCTCGGCCTCCTTGCGCTCCATGGCGTAGCGCATGGCGCGCAGCAGCAGGTTGCTGTTCACCTCGCCCTTGATCAGGTAGTCCTGGGCGCCGGTCTTCACCGCATGCAGGGCCATCACCTCGTCGTCGGTGCCGGTGAGCACGATGATGGGCACCTGGGGGGCATGGGCAAACATGGTGCAGAAGGTCTCCATGCCCAGGCTGTCGGGCAGGGACAGGTCGAGCAGCACCACCCCGATGTCGCCGCTGGAGAGCATGTCCAGCCCGTCCGAGAGGCGGTCGGCGCGCCACAGCCGGAAGTGGTCGCCGTTGGCATCGGCGAGCATCTCCTGGATCAGGCGGGCATCGCCGGGGTTGTCCTCGACGAGCAGCACATTGGACATCATCGCGTCCATCAGCGGGCTCCGCAGGGCAGGGTGACGGTGCGCATCCAGAAGGCGTCGATGACCTTCACCGTCTCGATGAAGCGGTCGAAATCCACCGGCTTGGTGATGAAGCAGGCCGCCTGCAGCAGGTAGGCCTTCTGCACGTCCTGCTCGGCCCGCGAGGTGGTCAGCACCACCACCGGAATGTGCATCAGGTCCGGGTCGGCCTTGATTGCGGCCAGCACCTCGCGGCCGTCCATGCGCGGCAGGTTGAGGTCGAGCAGGATCAGGTCGGGCAGGGGCTTGCCGGCATGGATGCCCTCGCCGCGCAGGTAGGCCAGGGCCTCGACCCCGTCCCGAGCCACGTCGAAGGGGCTGTCCACCCGGTTGTCCTTGAAGGCCTCGATGGTGAGGCGGACATCGCCCGGGTTGTCCTCGACGAGGAGGATGCTAATGGGCCGCAGACGGTCCGGCATGGAGAGTCTCCTCATGATCGGGCAAGGTGAAGCTGAAGGTGGCGCCGTGGCCGGGCGTCGAAACGACGCCGATCTGGCCGCCGTGACGTTCGACGATCTTCTTGCAGATGGCCAGGCCGATGCCGGTGCCCGGATACTCGGCGGCCGTGTGCAGGCGCTGGAAGATCACGAAGATGCGCTCGGCGTAGCGGACATCGATGCCGATGCCCTGGTCGCTGACGGCGATCTGCCAGGCATCGGCCTGGCGTTCCGCGTAAACCCGGACCTGCGGGCGGGCGTCGCCACGGAACTTGATGGCGTTGCCCACCAGGTTCTGCAGCAGCAGTTCGATCTGGGTGGCGTCGGCGTACACCACCGGCAGCGGGCCGTGGCAGATGTCGGCGCCGCTCTCCTCGATGGCCGCGCGCAGGTTGGCCTGCACCCGCGTCATCACGTCCTCCAGGGGCACCGGCTGGAAGCCCTTGCCGCGGCTGCCCACCCGGGAGAAGGCCAGCAGGTCGTTGATGAGGCGCTGCATGCGCAGGGCGCCATCGACGATGAAGCCCATGAACTCGTCCGCGTCGCTGTCGAGGCGGGCCCGGTAGCGCTTGCTGAGCAGCTGGGTATAGCTGGCGACCATGCGCAGGGGCTCCTGCAGGTCGTGGGAGGCCACCGAGGCGAACTGCTCCAGGTCGGCGTTGGAGCGGGCCAGTTCGCGGGCCTGTTCGGCCAGGCGGGTCTCGGCCCGACGCCGCTCCTGGATCTCGAGCTGTAGCTGGGCGTTGCGCTCCTCGAGCTCGGCGGTGCGCTCGCGCACCCGGTTCTCGAGCTCGTCGTGGGCTTCGCGCAGCAGGTGTTCAGCGGCACGCCTCTCGGTCACGTCGCGCAGGATCACGGTGAACACCAGGCCGTCCCGGTCGCGGAACTTGGAGATCGAGGCCTCTGCCGGGAACTCGCTGCCGTCCCGGCGCCGGCCGTAGATCTCGCCGCGCTGGGCCATCATGCGCGAGGCCTCGGGAGCGGCGGCAAAATCCCGCACCTGACCGCCGTGGCGGGCCACGAAGCGCTCCGGGATCAGACGGTTCAGGGGCTGTCCGAGGATCTCCTCCTCGTTGTAGCCGAAGATGCGCTGGGCGCCCCGGTTGAACAGGGTGATCGCCTGGGACTCGTCGATCGAGATGATGGCGTCGTTGGCGTTGGCGAGGATCTCGTCGAAGCGGGGATCGGCAATGCGCACGGTGCGCACCGGCGCGATGGCGTCAGGCGTGGAGCTTGCGGGGGCAGGGGGGCGGACCGGGGGTGAGTGGCTCACGGGAGGCTCCGGAAACGTCTCATCCAAGTCTGGTCGTCGGGCGCCAGGCTTTCAACCATGAAGGAAGTAGGGTCGGAGCGCCTTCATGCCTGGGGCCGGTCGCTGCGGAGGGGATACCCAGGCGGGATTTTCCCGGCTCCGGCCCGCGTTGGTGGCAGGCAGGAGCAATCCAGGCCCGCTTTTTTGTTCTTGCTAGCGCCAGGGTTTCATCGCTACATTGCAGCCGCCGGGCCATCCGTTTCGCAGCCGATCGGAGCCATTTTCCGAATCGCCCGCGGTGGTTCCGGCAGGAGACACCATTCAAGTCAATACAACGAGGCCCCGGAATCGGCCGTCCCCGCCTGGCGGGGCGGACGCCGTCATCCGGGCCCAATCGATTTGGCCTGCTAATTGCTGAAGCACGGCATGCAGGAATGAATCCGTCTTGAATGGCCGAAATGCACACGAATCATCCGGATACGGCAATGGCTGTCCGGATACTGCAGTCCTTCGTGAACATTTCGGTGCGTAATGCCTTGGAATTGTGCAGGAGGACACGATGCAACTGGATCAACCCGCGTTGCCGGGAAGCAGCCGTTTCGGCGAGATGGCGCTGTTCGCACCGGAAAACCAGCTCTTTTTGCTGAACGGCACCGAGGGCGTCCGGGAGGAGGTGGGCAAGGTCTTCAAGCCCCACGACCTCAAGCCGGTGCGTGAGGGGGAGAGCGTCAGCGCCAGCATGCATCATGTGCGACGTGGCCGCCTGTCCCTGAGCCGCCTCGAGTACGGCACCGAGGTGAGCATCGACCCGGGCCGGCTGGAGAACTTCTACCTGGTCCAGATGCCGGTCCGTGGCGCCGCGGCGATCCACTGCGGGGGACACCGTTTCGAGTCGGCGCCCGGCCTGGCCTCGCTGATCTCGCCGGGGCTGCCGCTGAGCATGCGCTGGCAGCCGGATTCGCCGCAGATCGTGCTTCGCATCGACCGGGACGACGTGCTCTTCCATTGCCGCCAGCACCTGGGCGAGGCCTGCGACCGGGCCCCCGAGTTCTGCCCGGAACTCGACCTGACCCGCAGCGGCGGGGCCTACTTCGCCCAGCTGCTGGGTCTGCTGGTGGATGCCATCGGGCGGGACGACCATCCCATCCACCAGCCGTTGGTGCTCAAGCAGTTCGAGTCCACCCTGATCAATGCGCTGCTCTACGGGGTGCCCAGCACGGTCAGCGACCTGCTGGCGGGCAATACCGACAAGGGGGCGTCGCCGTATTACGTGAAGCGGGCCGAGGAGTACATCCGGGCCCATCTCAACGAGCCCCTGAGCATCGAGATGCTGGCGGAGCACGCCGGGGTCAGCGTGCGCACGCTGTTTTCCGGGTTCCGCAATTTCCGGGGCGCCAGCCCCATGACCTACCTGCGCAACCTCCGCCTCGACAAGGTCCGCCAGGAGCTGACCAGCCGCGAACACGCCTCCGTCACCGACGTGGCCTTCCGCTGGGGCTTCAGCCACCTGGGGCGCTTTGCCCAGGAGTACAAGCGCCGCTTCGGCGAATCCCCCTCGGCGACCCTGCGTTACCGTCCCAACTGATCCCGGCGGCGGGCCGCCACGCGGCCCGGGTCCGCTCCACTTCGCTCAGTGTCGCCGGCCGAGGGTTTCGGAGGGCGATTCGCCGTAGCGCGCCCGGTATTCGCTGGCGAACCGGCCGAAGTGATTGAAACCCCAGTCCAGGGCCACGCTCGACACGCTTGCCCCGGGCGGGGCCTTCAGCAGGGTGGCGCGGGCGCCCTCCAGGCGGCAGTGCTTCAGGAAGGCCATCGGCGTGAAGCCCGTATGGCTGCGGAAGGTGTCGTAGAGCTTCTGGCGTGACACCCCGGCCACCCCCTCGATGTCCTCCAGGCGCAGGTCCTGCCGCGCGTTGTCCACAATGAAGCGATAGGCCCGCCGCACATACTCCGGGCTGTGGGGCGTCGCCTCGTCGCGCAGTTCCGCCGAGTAGTTGTTCGGCTGGGCGAGGAGCAGGGCCTTGATCAGCAGCAGTTCCATGTCCCGCGCCAGATCGGGAAGCAGGTAGAGCGGCCCGAGGGTGCTCCAGTCGTCGAACAGGCGCTGGGCCATGCGCCACCAGGCGGCCACGGCGCCCTGCCGCAGGTCCATCTGCGGATCAAACAGGAGCGCTTCCGTGGCCGGGCGGTGCAGCAGGCTCTCCAGCACCTGCCTGACCGAGTCACGGCGGATCGCCACCTGCAGCTTGCGGCAGGCGCCGGCCATGTCCAGTTCCTGGTCGGCGAAGGGGGACACCACCAGGCCGATGCCCGGGTTGGACTCCCGCCGTTCCCCGCGGCTGCGCAGCACCTGGTAGCCCTCCAGGGGCAGGCTCAGGCTGTAGGCATCGAGCTGGACGCTGCGCTCGACGCCGATGGTCACGTCGGTGCCGTAGCGGATCTGCCCGAGCACGGTGGACAGGCCGGGGAGGCGGACGGCCTCATGCACGAAGTGGAGCTTGCCGGTACGCCGCGATTCGAGCTGGTGGGGGCCGCAGATGCGGGACATCCAGCTGCGTGCGTCGTCGACCCCGTCATGAACGGCGTGCAGTTCGGGCTGGCTGGGGGGCATGCGGAATCTCCTCGGGGACGTCTTGCCGTCCATTCTGGGAGCCCGCCGGAGGGCTTTCTAGCCGCAGAGTGCAACGTCCTGCGGGTTCGGCTGCAGTGTCCGGCCAATGTGTAAAAAACTGGATCGCGTTCGCAGAGTTTCTGGCTAGTGAGGGGAGGTGGCGGCGGAGTTCAATGGCTCCGCACCCCCAACCCACAAGGACAACTCAATGAACGCGAAAAGTATTGCGGACTGGCGCGAATACGTTTCCGGTTGCCTGGACTTCCGGCCGGCCGAAGGTATCTACCGGATCGCCCGGGACATGTTCACCGAGCCGGAGCTGTTCGATCTCGAGATGGAGCTGATCTTCGAGAAGAACTGGATCTATGCCTGCCACGAGAGCGAGATCCCGGGCCCCAACGACTACATCACCATGAACGCCGGCCGTCAGCCGATGATCATCAGCCGCGACAGCGAGGGGCATCTGCACGCCCTGATCAACGCCTGTGCCCACCGGGGCGCCACCCTGACCCGTGTGTGCAAGGGCCGCCAGGCTTCCTTCACCTGCCCCTTCCATGCCTGGACCTACAAGACCGACGGCCGCCTGGTGAAGGTCAAGGCCCCCTCCGAGTACCCCGAGGATTTCGACAAGGCCAGCCGTGGCCTGAAGAAGGCCCGCATCGAGAGCTACAAGGGCTTCGTCTTCATCAGCCTCGACACCGAGGCGCAGGACAGCCTCACGGACTTCCTCGGCGACGCCCGCATCTTCTTCGACATGATGGTCGCCCAGTCGCCCACCGGCGAGCTGGAAGTGCTGCCCGGCCGCTCCAGCTACACCTTCGACGGCAACTGGAAACTGCAGAACGAGAACGGCCTGGACGGCTATCACGTGAGCACCGTGCATTACAACTACGTGGCCACCGTGCAGCACCGCCAGCAGGTCAATGCGGAGAAGGGCGCCGCCAGCGACACTCTGGACTACAGCAAGCTCGGCGCCGGCGACGCGGAGACCGACGACGGCTGGTTCTCCTTCCGCAACGGCCACAGCGTGCTCTTCAGCGACATGCCCAACCCCCGCGTGCGGCCCGGCTACGCCACCGTGATGCCGCGCCTGGTGGCCGAGCACGGCCAGCAGAAGGCCGAGTGGATGATGCACCGGCTGCGCAACCTGAACATCTATCCCAGCCTGTTCTTCATGGACCAGATCAGCTCCCAGATCCGCATCGTGCGGCCGGTGGCCTGGAACAAGACCGAGGTGATCAGCCAGTGCATCGGCGTGAAGGGCGAATCGGACAAGGACCGGGAAAGCCGCATCCGCCAGTTCGAGGACTTCTTCAACGTGTCGGGCATGGGTACGCCGGACGACCTGGTGGAGTTCCGCGAGGCCCAGCGTGGCTTCCAGGCCCGTCTCGAGCGCTGGAGCGACATCTCCCGCGGGCATGGCAAGTGGGCGGAAGGGCCCACCCCCAATACCGAGGCCCTGGGCATCCGGCCGGTGCTGACCGGCACCGAGTTCACCCACGAAGGCCTTTACGTGAACCAGCACGCCCACTGGCAGCGCTTCCTGCTGGCGGGTCTCGAGCGCAAGGCGCAGGCAGATAGGGCACAGGAACATAAGGAGGACCGGGCATGAACCCGCAGCTGCAGTACGAGATCGAGCAGTTCCTGTTCCGCAAGGCCGCCCTGTGCGACGCCCAGGACTGGGACGCCTACCTGGACCTGTTTGACGAGAACTCCGAGTACCACGTGCCCCAGTGGGACACCGAGCACACCTACACCACCGATCCGAAGCGTGGCATGTCGCTGATCTACTACGCCAACCGCTCCGGCCTGGAAGACCGGGTGTACCGCATCCGCACCGGCAAGTCGGCCGCCTCGACGCCCATGCCGCGGACCCTGCACGAGACCGGCAATGTGCGGATCAGTCCGCTGGACGACGGCCAGGTCGAGGTGAAGGCCAACTGGAACACCCTCTACTACCGGCTGGGCAAGGCCGAGCAGCTGTTCGGGCATGTCACCTACCACCTGCGCCGACAGGGGGACGACTGGAGGATCACCCGCAAGCATGTGCTGCTGCTCAACGACACCATCAACTCGGTGCTCGACTTCTACCACCTGTGAGCGGGGCGCCGCAGCTTTCTGCGCGGGTCGGACAAGGCCTGCAGTGACCGGATAGAGGGCGCCGGCAGGCCTGCACAGAATAGGTTGCGCGACATCACCCCAAAGCTGCCCCACATCCACCCCAAAGGAGAAAATCATGAAAGGTCGTTACATTCAGGTGCCGTCGAAGGACGGCAGCTTTGCCGCCTACCTGGCGGTGTCCGTCGACGGCAAGGGGCCCGGCATCGTCCTGTGCCAGGAGATCTTCGGCGTCAATGCGGCCATGCGCGAGGTGGCTGACCACCTGGCGGAAGAGGGCTACACCGTGCTGGTGCCGGACCTCTTCTGGCGTCAGGAGCCGGGCGTGGAGCTGGGTTACGAGCAGGCCGACTTTGCCCGCGCCTTCGCCCTGTACAAGGACTTCAACGAGAACCTGGGGGTGGAGGACATCCAGGCCAGCCTGACCCATCTGCGCAGCCTGCCCGAATGCAGCGGCGACGCGCTGGGCGTAGTGGGCTACTGTCTGGGGGGCAAGCTGGCCTACCTGGCCGCCTGCCGCCTGCCCGAAGTGGCCTGTGCGGTGGCCTATTACGGGGTGGGCATCGAAAACGCCCTCGGCGAGCTTGAAGGCCTGCGCGGCCGGCTGGTCCTGCACATCCCCGAGCTGGACGATTTCTGCCCGCCGCCGGCCCGCGAGGCCATCGTGCAGGCCCTGGCCCGCCTGCCGCGCACCGAGGCCTACGTGTACCCCGGTGTCGGCCATGCCTTCGCCCGCCCGGCCGGCGCCCACTTCGACAAGCCCTCCGCGCTGCTCGCCCACGAGCGCAGCATCGCCACCCTGCGCCGGGTGCTGGGCCCCGACTACAACCTGTCGGCCCTGTGGGAGGAGCACATCCGCCACGAGTTCGACACCCGCGATGTGCCTGCCACCATGGCCACCATGGTGGAGCAGCCCTATGTGAACCACATCCCGACCATGACCGGTGGGGTGGGCAGCAAGGACCTGAGCCGCTTCTACCGCTACCACTTCGTCCACAACAACCCGGCCGACATGCGCCTCACGCCGATCTCCCGCACGGTGGGGGCGTCCCAGGTGGTGGATGAATTCATCATGAGCTTCACCCATGACCAGGAGATCGACTGGCTGCTGCCCGGCGTGGCGCCGACCGGCAAGTACGTGGAGATCCCCATGCTGGGGGTGGTCAAGTTCCGCGGGCCCAAGCTCTACCACGAGCACATCTACTGGGACCAGGCCAGCGTGCTGGTGCAGATCGGCCTGCTCGACCCGACCGGCCTGCCGGTGGCCGGCGTGGAAACCGCCCGCAAGCTGCTCGACGAAAGTCTGCCCTCCAACACCCTGATGCCGAGCTGGCCGACCAGCGAAGGCAAGCCGATCGTCTGAGGAGCCATTGATGAAGAAACTTCAGGACAAGATCGCCATCGTCAGCGGTGGCGCCACCCTGATCGGCGCCGCGGTGGCCCGTGGGCTGGTCGAGGCCGGTGCCCGGGTGGCGATCCTCGACATCGATCCGGCCGGTGCCGGGGTGGCCGACTCGCTGGGCAGTGCCGGCTTCTTCCAGGCGGTGGACCTCACCGACGACGCAGCCCTGGCCAAGGCGGTGGCCGCCGTGCGCCAGCACTTCGGTGGGGTGGATCTGCTGATCAACCTGGCCTGTACCTACACCGACGACGGCTTCGCATCGCCCCGCGCCGACTGGCTGCGGGCCCTGGACATCAACCTGGTGTCGGCGGTGGCCCTGACCCAGGCCGTGCATGAAGACCTCAAGGCGCGGCGTGGCGCGGTGGTGAACTTCACTTCCATCTCCGCCGGCGTGGCCCAGACCGGACGCTGGATCTACCCGGTGTCGAAGGCCGCCATGCGCCAGCTGACCCGCAGCATGGCGATGGACCTGGCGCCGGACGGCATCCGCGTCAATGCCGTGTCGCCTGGCTGGACCTGGTCGCGGGTCATCGCCGAGGTGAGCGGCGGCGACCGGGCCAAGGCCGACAGGGTGGCCGCCGACTTCCACCTGCTGGGGCGCCTGGGCGACCCGGCCGAGGTGGCCAATGTGGTGGTCTTCCTGTGCTCGCCCGAGGCCAGCTTCGTCACCGGCGCCGATTACGCCGTCGATGGCGGCTATTCGGCCATGGGGCCCGAGGGCAACCAGCCCGCGATACCACGCCTGGCCGAGTAAGCCGGCCCAGGCCTGACCACAACCCCGTCATACCCCTATCCGGCCTGCCGTGCCGGAGGGGGAGCTGCACCCCATCCATCCCCAAGGAGGTTCATCATGCGTCGCATCGCCATCGTCGGAGCCGGCCAGTCCGGTCTGCAACTCGCCCTCGGTCTGCTCGCCAAGGGTTATCACGTCACCGTCACCACCAACCGCAGCGGCGAAGAGATCCGCGCCGGCAAGGTCACTTCCAGCCAGTGCATGTTCGATGCCGCGCTCGAGATCGAGCGGGAGCTGGGCCTCAATTTCTGGGAAGACGCGTGTCCGCCGGTGGAGGGCATCGGCCTCACCGTGCCGCACCCGGAGCTGCCGGGACAGAAGCTGTTCTCCTGGAGTGCCCGCCTCGAGAAGGTGGCCCAGTCGGTGGATCAGCGGGTCAAGTTCCCCCGCTGGCTCGAAGAGGTGGAGCGCCGTGGCGGCGAAGTGCGCCTGCAGGACGTGGGCGTGGCCGAGCTGGAGCAGCTGACCGCCAGTCACGACCTGGTGCTGCTGGCCGCCGGCAAGGGAGAGATCGTCAATCTCTTCACCCGTGACGCCGAACGGAGTCGCTTTGCCCAGCCCCAGCGCGCCCTGGCCCTGACCTACGTGACCGGCATGACCCCGGTCGAGCCCTACTCGCGGGTCGCCTTCAACCTGATTCCGGGCGTCGGCGAGTACTTCGTGTTCCCGGCCCTGACCCTCAGCGGTCCCTGCGAGATCATGGTGTTCGAAGGCATCCCCGGCGGCCCGATGGACTGCTGGCAGGGGGTCACCTCGCCGGAGCAGCACCTGGAGCGCAGCCTGGAGATCGTCCAGCGCTACCTGCCCTGGGAGGCGGAGCGCTGCCGCAACATCGCCCTCAGCGACGACAAGGGCTTCCTGTCCGGCCGCTTCGCGCCGACCATCCGCAAGCCGGTGCTGACCCTGCCCTCGGGCCGTCACGTGTTCGGCATGGGCGATGCGGTGGCGGTGAACGATCCGATCACCGGCCAGGGCTCCAACAATGCCACCAAGTGCAGCCGCATCTACATGGATGCCATCCTGGCCCGTGGCGACCAGGCCTTCAGCCCCGACTGGATGAACGCCACCTTCGAGCGCTTCTGGAGCTACGCCCAGCACGTGGTGGCCTGGACCAACAGCATGCTGCTGCCGCCGCCGGCCCACCTGCTCAAGGCGCTCGCCACGGCCGCCCAGTCTCCCGAGCTGGCCCACCTGATCGCCAACGGCTTCGACGATCCGCGCCGTTTCGTGCCCTGGTGGTTCGACGCGGAGCAGTGCGAGAAGCTGATCGAGCGCACCCTGCCGCTGGCCGCCTGAGTGCCATGGAGCCTGCCGCCATGAATGCACCCGAAAAGCTCCCCGCCGTGCTGACCGATGCCCGCGAGTGCGACGCGCGGACCCTGCGCAATCTGCTCGGCCAGTACGCCACCGGCGTCACCATCATCACCACCCGCGCGGCCGATGGCCGCAAGGTGGGGATGACCGCCAACTCCTTCTCATCGGTGTCCCTGGAGCCGCCGCTGATCCTGTGGAGCCTGGCCCGCAGTGCCCCCAGCCTGCCGGACTTCCTGGCCGCCAGTCACTTCGCCATCCATGTGCTGGGGCGCGATCAGCACGCCCTGTCGAACCGCTTCGCGCGGCCGGCGGAGGACAAGTTCGCCGGCCTTGCGCACCGTGAAGGCCCGGCCGGCGTGCCCCTGCTGGAGGGGGCGGTGGCCACCCTGGTGTGCCGCAACCGCCAGCAGTACGACGGTGGCGATCACCTGATCTTCATCGGCGAGATCGAGCAGTTCGGTCAGGAAGGGGGCGCCCCCCTGCTGTTCCATGCGGGCAGCTACCGGGTCGCCATGCCCCATCCGGACCTGCAGGCCTGAGCGCGCCCGCGCGCCGTGATTTCCAACCCATCGAGAGAATCCGACATGAAGAAGACATGCGCCATCTGCGCCGTCACCGGCCTGTGCCTGGCTGCGGGCATGGGCAGCGCCCAGGCCTACGACCTGCCTGTGGTGAACCTGGGCCTCACCAGCTTCCTGGACGGCGGTCTGCCCGCCGGTCCGGGGCTCTACATCCAGCAGTACTTCCTCGACTACCGTTCCGACAGCCTGAAGGACGACAAGGGCAACACCCTCGGCCTGCCCAAGACCGACCTGAGCTATCAGGTGGCGGTGACCCAGCTCAGCTACCTGTCCGGCCTGCGCTGGGGCAATGCCAGCCTGGGCCTCAACGCGGTCCTGCCGGTGGTGACCCGCATGAGCGTGGATGACGGCCTGGGCAATGCGGCCCTCAAGGGCCAGAGCGGAGTGGGCGACCTGCTGGTCGGACCCTTCATCCAGTTCGACCCGGTGATGGGGGCCGAAGGGCCGAAGTTCGTGCATCGCATCGAGCTGCAGGTGAACATGCCCACCGGCCGCTACAGTGAAGGCAAGGCGGTGAACCCGGGCAACAACAACTGGTCCTTCAACCCCTACTGGGCCGCCACCTGGTGGTTCTCGCCCAAGTGGAGCGCGTCGCTGCGGGCCCACTACCTGTACAACTTCAAGAACCACTCGCCGTCGCTGGCCTTCGGCGATGTGTCCAGCATCCAGGCCGGCCAGGCGGTGCATGCCAACTTCGCCACGGAGTATGCGGTGACGCCGCAGCTGCGCCTGGGGCTGGCCGGCTACTGGTTGAACCAGTTCACCGACACCAAGGTGGACGGCCATGCCGTGGCGGGACGCAAGGAGAAGGTCTGGGCGATCGGGCCTGGCGCGATGTACAGCTTCTCCCAGGACGATCACCTGGTGTTCAACACCTATTTCGAGCAGGATGTGAAGAACCGGCCGGAAGGTTCGCGCCTGCAACTACGCTACATCCATCATTTCTGATCCGCCCGGCGGGACCGGATGCCGTCCGAGGGGCCTGCTGCGTGCAGGCCCTTTTTGCGTCAGCCCTGCCGAATGAGAAACGCCGCCCTTGCGGCGGCGTTTCTCATTCATTGCGAGGCGTTCAGTGTCCGCGCTGGCGGCGGGCACGCATGCCGAAGCCGAGCAGCAGGCTGCTCAGCAGGATGACGCCCCATTCGCCGAGGGTCGGAATGCCCGCCACACCGCCGGGCCCGCCCGCGCCGGCCGCCGTCACGGTGATGCGTACCGTGGCGGTGGCGCAGATCGGCGTCGGCGAGCGGTCGCAGACCCGGTAGTTGAGGGTGTAGGAACCCGGCGGAACCGAGGCGCTCACGGTCACGGCACCGGTACCCGTGTTGAGGACGATGTCCGGGTTGCTGGTGCTGAGCTGGGTGAGTGTCATGGTGGAGATCGACGGGTTGCTGCTGCCCAGGTTGGAGTCGTTGGCGAGCACGTTCGATACGGCGGTGCTGCTGACACCCGCCGGCACCACGCCGCCGTCATCGCTGGCCTGCACGGCCCCGGACACGGTGGTTCCGACCGTGGCCGTACAAGGGCCGGCGCTACCTCCCGGCGCGCAGGTGCCACCGCCCGGGGGCGCGGCACTGGCGGTGTTGGTGATGGTGCTGCCGACCACTGCCGAGGCGCTGAGGGTGGCGGTGATGGTGTAGGTGACGACGCCGCCGGTGGGCAGCGATGCAATGGTCTGGCTGAGGGCACCGCTGCCGCTGGCTGCCGGGCAGCTTGCGCCACCGGCGCTGCAGGTCCAGCTCATCGAGGCCACGCCGGTCGGCAGCGGATCGCTGACCACGGTGCCATTGGCCGCAACCTGACCGGTGTTGCGCACGGTGAGGGTGTAACGGACGGT
>CALBTT010000193.1 GCA_937967645.1 uncultured Zoogloea sp. | reverse complement strand
TATGTGGATGGGAGGAGTTGTTTTTTGCCAGCGGAAGGCGGCATACGAGTTGGTGATTCTGGACTGGAGTCCAGACGTGTGCTCTTCCGTTCTGGCCGCCGCCCAGGGCGCCGGCCGTGGCGCCGATTGCCGTTCCGGCGATGGCGCCCTCGACCACGTTGCGGCTGGCCAACTCGTTGCGGTCGGTGCCCAGGGTACTGGCCGCGTAGTCGCGGCACAGGCGCTCTTCGGCGACGAACACTTCGAAGGGCTTGCCCGGCGTCGGCATGACGGCGACTCGCGGGCCCGCCGGGAGGCTGGCGCAGCCTGCGAGGAGGGCCAGCGGGATCAGGCAGGTGGCGGCTTTCATTGGGGGGCTCCGGGGGTGGGCGGGGTTGCCGGGGTGGCGCGCCATCCGCCGGGGCATTCCTTCACATAGGGGTAGTAGGCTTGAGCGCTGTCGCAGTAATACCAGTTGCCGCTGGATGGGGCTGGCGCTGGCGCAGGTGCGGGGGCTGGTGCGGGTTGGGCCGCCGCCGCAGCGGTGGCCGGGACGGCACGCCAGCCCTCGGGACAGCTTTGCACATAGGGATAGTAGGCCTGGGCGCTGTCGCAGTAATACCAGTTCTGTGCGGTGGGCTGCGGCTGGACGATGATGGGCTCGACCGGCGGGTTCTGAACGATCACCTGTGGGCGTGGTGCCACCACCTGGGGGTAGAGCAGCAGGCCGGCCCCGGCGACCCACCACCATGGGCTGGGCCCATAATGCCCGTGTGAGCGATAGGCCGGGCCTGGGTAATGGCCGTACCCCCCGCGCGGGCCGTGGGCCTGGGCCGGGATGGTGGCCAGGGTTGTTGTGGCGAGCAGTGTCAGCAGCAGGCCTTTGCGCATGAGGGATGTGGTCATGATCGTTGTGGGGGATCGGGCAGGTGATGGCTCATTGCAGCACTTGCAGGCTCCGTGCAGTGACAGCCCAGCCTTTACAGAGGTAAGCAGATGCAACGCGAGGGCGGGCTGGACACATCTTCTTACGTCTCTGTTCCGCCAATCCTGTGTGCTATTCGATGGGCGGCCGGTGCCGCCTCAAGGACAATGTAGTCTGTTTCCTCGATTAAAGCCGGAGTCTCATGGATGTAAGCAAGCTCGTCGTCTCTCTGGGGGTTCTCATCCTTGCGGCCGTGGGGGTGGTTCTCTATATCCAGTTCGATCAGCCTGAGCCCGTGCAGGGGCGCAGCAATCCCGTGATTGCCGCCCATGTCGAGGCGGTGCACGGCCCCGCCTTGCGCGCGCTGGGGGTGCGCAGCCTGGGCGTGGATCATCGGACGGATGATGTCGTGGTGGTCTTTGCCGGTGGCGGGCGCCTGGGGCGCCGGGTTGCAGGTCGGCTGCCCGGATTGGCGGGGGAGGGCGGTTGCGGTGAGGTCGATGTCGGGTTGTCGATCGGCGAGTCGATCACGGCCTGGGGAGGCGCCAGCGACCCGACGGCACGGTCCCGCCTCGATTGCATCATCACCGAAGTGCTGAATCAGGCCGCGGAACTGCGCGAGGCAGAGTAAACCTCGGGACGTGACGAGGTTGCGCCGCTATAATCGCGGCGGGAAGTTCGCCAGGCAATCGCGGTGCCGCAAGGCATCGAGGAAAGTCCGGGCCCCGCAGAGCAGGATGCCGGCTAACGGCCGGGCGCCATAGCCTCACGGTGAAAGCGACGGAAAGTGCAACAGAGAGCAGACCGCCGATGGCTCTTCGGAGCACAGGCAAGGGTGAAACGGTGGGGTAAGAGCCCACCGCGTACGTGGTGACACGGACGGCACGGTAAACCCCATCCGGGGCAAGGCCAAATAGGGGGACGCTGACGCTGCTCGCGGAGTCCCCGGGTAGGCTGCTAGAGCGGCGCGGCAACGCGTCGACCAGAGGAATGATTGCCCGGTGGGCTGGTCTCACGATCAGTCCGCTCGACAGAACCCGGCTTATCGGCGGACTTCCCTTTCTCCGCCCCTCATCTCCCACTTTTTTCCACAGCGCACCGTTTTTGATACCGGATGTTGCGCTGCGGCATCGGTTTCTCCCGCCTCCTTCCGCGGATGGTCCGCAGGCGCTTCGCCCTGGCTCGACCGGCTGCGATTCACGCAGCACTTTTGCAATCTTTGTATGGCCATTGATTTATAAGCGGATTTCCCCCGTTGGCTGTGTTGCCTTCCTAAGTGCTTGTGTCCAAAAGAAATTTACGTCCGGGTCAGCTTGACCACCTATTTCTTTTGCTCTAAAGTGGGGCGAAGTGGACCAAAGTGGGAAAAAGTGAATTTTTCTGACTGGTCCGGGTGAAGAAGTGGGGGAATCATGTTTCAAGGCGCAGCAGCGCTCACTCTCGATGCGAAGGGTCGCCTGGCGATACCGGCGCGGCATCGGGACGCGCTCGTCAAGCTCGCCGAGAACCAGCTCGTCCTCACTGCGCATCCCCATCGCTGCCTGCTGATTTACCCCGCGCCCGCCTGGGAGCCCATCCGCAACAAGGTGCTGGCCGGTTCCAGCCTCGATCAGCACTCCGCGCTGCTCAAGCGCCTGCTCGTCGGCTTTGCCCGTGATGAAGAGCTCGATTCGGCTGGGCGCGTACTGATCGCTCCCGAGCTGCGCAATTTCGCCCAGCTCGAGAAACAGGTTCACCTGGTCGGGCAGGGCGATCATTTCGAGTTGTGGTCGGATGCCGGCTGGCAGCGGCAGCAGGAGCAGATCTTTGCGTTGGGTGCCGAGCTGATGCCGGCTGGCTGGGAAAATCTGCCGCTGTGAACGCTCCCGCGCATATCACGGTGCTGCTGGAAGAAGCAGTCGAGGCCCTGTCCATCAAGGCGGACGGTGTCTACGTAGACGGCACCTTCGGGCGTGGCGGTCACAGCCGCGCGATCCTGAACCGGCTGGGGCCTGCCGGGCGCCTGATCGCTTTTGATCGCGATCCGGTGGCGGTGGCGGCCGGGCAGGCGGTGCTGGATCCGCGCTTCGAACTGGTGCATGCGCCGTTCTCGGACTTCGCCGGGGCGCTGGCGGAACGCGGTATCGACAAGGTCGACGGGGTTCTGCTGGATCTGGGGGTGTCTTCTCCTCAGCTGGATGAAGCGGAGCGGGGCATGAGCTTCAGGTTCGATGCGCCGCTGGACATGCGAATGGATACGACCCGCGGGGTGACCGCGGCGGAGTGGCTGGCGGAAGCGTCGGTCGCAGATATAACCCGGGTGCTGAGGGAATACGGTGAAGAACGGTTTGCTTATGAGATTGCAAAGGCGGTTGTTGCTGCTCGGGCAGGGGGGCATGTTGCGACCACTGGACAGCTTGCCGCGCTCGTGGAAAAAGCGGTCCGCACACGCGAGCCGGGTCAGCACCCTGCGACGCGCACCTTCCAGGCTCTACGGATTTGCGTCAATCAAGAGCTTGAGGAGCTGTCGCTAATCCTGCCCCAGGTGGTAGCAGCGCTGGCAGCAGGTGGCCGCCTCGTCGTGATCAGCTTTCATTCCCTCGAAGACCGCATCGTCAAGCGCTTCATGCGCGACGAGTCGCGGCCGCCCCAGCTTCCCGCACGCCTGCCAGTGCGGGCGGCCGATCTGCCGCGTCCCAAGCTGGCCCTGGTGGGCAAGCCGGTCTACCCCTCGGATGCCGAGGTGGCGGCCAATCCGCGTTCGCGCAGTGCGGTGATGCGGATCGCCGAGCGTGCGGATTCCTGATCATGAAGAATTTCCAGGCGAATCGTATGTGTGGCCCCCGCAGGGCGTGCAGGCCCTCCCCGGCTGGTGGGTGGTGCTGACATGGCGCGGATCACGGGATTCCTGGTGATGCTGGTGGTGGCGAGCAGCCTCGGCGTGGTGGCGTCCCAGCACCAGGCACGCAAGTTGTATGCGGCGGTGGAGCGGGAGCAGCAGCGCTCCCACCAGCTGGAAGTCGAATGGGGGCAGCTCCAGCTCGAGCAGAGCACCTGGGCCGCCCATGCCCGCATCGAGAAGCTGGCCCGTGAAAAGCTTGCGATGCGTCCCCCTCAGTCCGGGCAGATCATCGCCATCGAGGAGCGGCCATGACCAAGGCCAAGAAGGGCGTCACCTTCAACCACAATCCCCTGTTGCGCTCGGAGCTTCCAGCCTGGCGGCCGCGCTTCGTGCTGCTGTGCCTGCTGGGCGGCTCCATGGCCCTCGTCGGTCGCGCGGCCTACCTTCAGGGCGTCAACGATCAATTCCTGCAGGCGAAGGGCGAGTCCCGCTACGCGCGGGTGCTGGCGGTGCCTGCCACCCGCGGCAAGATCACTGACCGTCAGGGGGACGTGCTGGCGGTCTCCTCGCCGGTGAAGTCGATCTGGGCGATCCCCGAGGATGCCCGGCTGACGCCTGCCCAGACCCGCCAGCTGGCGGCGCTGCTCGAGATGGAGGTCGGCGAGCTCAACCAGAAGCTGGCCACCGACAAGGACTTCGTCTACATCAAGCGCCAGGTTTCCCCGGAGCTGGCCGACCGCGTCGCCGCCCTCAAACTGCCGGGCGTGCACGACCAGCGGGAGTTCCGCCGCTTCTATCCGGGCGGTGACGTCATGGCCCACGTGCTGGGCTTTACCGGCGTGGATGACAAGGGGCAGGAAGGCATCGAGCTGGCCTTCGAGCCGCAGCTTGCCGGCAAGCCCGGTTCGCGCCGGGTGGTGAAGGACCGCCGCGGCAATGTGGTCGAGGACGTGCAGTCGATCCGTCCTCCCCAGGATGGCCGTGAGGTGGCGCTGTCCCTGGACAACAAGATCCAGTACCTGGCCCATGCGGCCTTGAAGCAGGCCATGGCCGACCACAAGGCCAAGGCCGGCGGGGTGGTGGTGCTGGACGCCAAGACGGGCGAGATCCTGGCCCTCGCCAATGCGCCCAGCTACAACCCCAACAACCGGGTCAAGCTGACCGGCGATCAGCTGCGTAACCGGGCCCTGACCGATACCTTCGAGCCCGGCTCCACCATGAAGCCGTTCACGGCCGCGATGGCCCTCGAGAACGGCAAGGTCACCGCCAACACGATCATCAATTGCGCCCCGGGGCGCATGACCATCGGATCGGCCACGATCTCCGACGCCCACCCCCACGGTGCCCTGTCAGTGGCCCAGGTGATCCAGAAGTCGTCCAACATCGGTGCGGCCAAGATGGCGCTCAGCTTCCCTCCGGAAACCATGTGGAAGATGCTCGATGATCTGGGCTTCGGGTCTCCCCTGAAGCTGGGCTTCCCCGGTGAGGTCGGGGGGCGTCTGCGTCCGGCCAAGGCCTGGCGGCCCATCGAGCAGGCCACCATGTCTTACGGCCACGGTATGTCGGTCAACCTGATGCAGATGGCCAACGCCTACCAGGTGTTCGCCCGCGACGGAGACATCGTGCCGCTGTCCCTGTCGCGCCTGGATGCGCCGCCGGTGCATGGCACGCGGGTGTTCTCGCCGCAGACGGCGCGGGAGGTCCGCCAGATGCTCGAACTGGTCGTCCAGCAGGGTGGCACCGCGCCGCAGGCCAACGTGCCGGGTTACCGGGTCGGTGGCAAGACCGGTACGGCCATGAAGCTGGTCGGCGGTCGTTATGCCCACAAATACGTGGCGTCCTTCGTCGGGATCGCGCCGATCTCCGATCCCCGCCTGGTGGTGGCCGTGATGATCGACGAGCCCAGCAATGGCAAACACTACGGGGGTGACGTAGCTGCCCCGATCTTTGCGCAGGTCACCGGTGGCGCCCTGCGCACCCTGGGCGTGGCGCCGGATGCGCCCCTCAAACCTCTCCAGGTGGCGCGCCAGGGGGTGACTGCAGCCCCTGTCGTGCGGGAGTCCATGTGATGGCTGATGTGACCCAGCAGAAGCTGCGCCGCCTGCTCGAAGCGCTGGCCGCCGAGGGTGTCGAGCCGCGGCGGCTGTGCGCCGACTCGCGCCAGGTGCTCGCGGGGGATGTCTTCCTGGCCTTCCCCGGCCTGCGTGCCGATGGCCGCCGTTTCATCGCCGATGCGGTGCACGCCGGCGCTGCGGCCGTCCTCTGGGAGCGTGACGGCCATGTCTGGGATGCCTCGCTGCCGGTGCCCAACCTGCCGGTCGAGGGGCTTGCGGCGTTGTCGGGCTACCTGGCCCATGAGGTTTACGGACGTCCTTCGGAAACCCTGTGGACCGTCGGGGTGACCGGGACCAATGGCAAGACCTCGGTGACCCAGTGGCTGGCGCGGGCCTTCGCGACCCTCGGGCGCAAGTGCGGTGTGATCGGCACGCTCGGTATCGGCTTCCCCGGCTCCTTGGCGGCCAGCCTCAACACGACGCCCGACAGCCTGACGGTGCATCGCACGCTGGCGGATTTCCGCGAGGCGGGCGCCGAAGCCGTGGCCATGGAAGTATCTTCCATCGGTCTCGATCAGGGGCGCCTCAACGGCCTGCACTTTGATGTCGCCGTGCATACCAACCTGACCCGCGATCACCTGGATTACCACGGCAGCATGGAGAACTACGGCGCGGCCAAGGCCCGCCTGTTCAACATGTCCGGCCTGCGCTCGGTCGTCCTCAACCTCGACGACCGCTTCGGCATGGAGCAGGCGCGGCGTCTCGCAGGGCGGGGCATGGAGGTGATCGGCTACACCCTGATCCCTAGCAATGCGGATGCCGCGCCGGTCAACCGCGTGCTGCTGGCCGACCGGCTCACCACGACGGCTGCGGGTATCCGCTTCACCGCCCGCTGTGGCAACGATTCGGCCGACCTGGCGCCCCATCTGGTGGGCCAGTTCAATGTCTCCAATCTGCTGGCGGTGATTGGCACCCTGATGGCCTCTGGCTTCTCCCTCGAGGACGCGGCGGACGTGGCGGAGGACCTGACCCCGCCTCAGGGCCGCATGCAGACCATTGGCGGGATTGGTGAGCCCCTGGTGGTGGTGGACTACGCCCACTCCCCCGATGCCCTGGAGCAGGTCCTCACGGCGATCCGGGCCACGGTCAAGGCCCGCAACGGCCGCCTGGTGTGCGTGTTCGGTTGCGGTGGCGACCGGGACCCGGGCAAGCGGCCGCTGATGGGCGAGGTGGTCCGGCGCCTGGCCGACAAGATCCTGCTGACCAGTGACAATCCGCGGGGGGAGGATCCGATCGCCATCATCCGCGACATCGCCGTTGCGGCCGGACCGACGGCGGAGAGCATCCCCGACCGCGCCGAGGCGATCCGCCGTGCGGTGCTCACCGCCGCTGCGGACGACGTGGTCGTGGTTGCGGGCAAGGGCCATGAGCCCTATCAGGAGATCAATGGGGTGCGTCACCCCTTCTCGGACGTGGAGCAGACCCGCGCCGCCCTCGAAGCCTGGAATGAAGCCCAGGGAGACCTGTCATGATGGATCTGCAGGAAGCCGCGCTGGCCACCGGCGGTACCGCCGTGGGCGGTTCCGTGTCCTTTCTCTCGGTCAGCACCGACTCCCGGGCGGTGCAGTCCGACCAGTTGTTCGT
The DNA here is from genome assembly GCA_937967645.1 of uncultured Zoogloea sp. GTDB lineage: Bacteria > Pseudomonadota > Gammaproteobacteria > Burkholderiales > Rhodocyclaceae > Zoogloea. The sequence continues at coordinate 9,671 of CALBTT010000193.1, read as the reverse complement.
CGCCCTGCGCGGCGAGCGCTTCGACGGCCATGATTTCGTCGAGAGCGTAGCCGCTCAGGGCGCCGCCGCCGCGATGGTCGACCGGGCCTGGGCCGCGACCCATCCGGTCCCGCTGCCCCTGCTGGTGGTCGAAGACACCCGTTACGGTCTGGGCCGTCTGGCTGCCGCCTGGCGTGGCCGCTTCGACCTGCCGCTGATCGGCATCACCGGCAGCAACGGCAAGACCAGCGTCAAGGAGATGTGCGCGGCGATCCTGCGGGCCCAGGCCCGGCTCGATGGCTTCGACCCCGACCTGTGCGTGCTGGCCACCCGTGGCAACCTCAACAACGACATCGGCCTGCCCCTGATGCTGCTGCGCCTGTCCGGGAATCACCGGGCCGCCGTCATCGAGATGGGCATGAACCACCCGGGCGAGATCGGCTACCTGACCCACCTGGCGCGGCCCACCGTGGCGCTGGTCAACAACGCCCAGCGGGCCCACCTGCAGGGCATGGGCAGCGTCAATGAAGTCGCCCGCGAGAAGGGGGCCATCTACGAAGGGCTGTCGTCCGACGGCGTGGCTGTGATCAATGCCGATGATCCCTTCGCTGGCTACTGGAAGTCGATCAATGGAGGGCGGCGCACGCTGACCTTCGGGCTCGGCGCGGGCGCCGATGTGCGGGCCACCTGCAATGCCCACGGTTTCGTCAGCGACGTGATGCTGGAGTCCCCGCGCGGCAAGGCCCAGTTCCGTCTGCAGGTGCCTGGACAGCACAACGTCCGCAATGCGCTGGCGGCGGCGGCGGCCTGCCTGGCCGCGGGTGTCTCCCTCGACGCGGTGGCCACCGGTCTGGGCGGGTACTCCGGCACGCCGGGCCGGCTCTTCCTGCGCAAGGGCCTCAACGGGGCCACGGTGATCGACGACTGCTACAACGCCAATCCCGACTCCATGCGTGCCGGCATCGCGGTGCTGGGTGCCACGCCGGGCCGCAAGATCCTGGTGGTCGGCGACATGGGTGAGATCGGCGAACAGAGTTTCCAGTACCACGACGAGATCGGCGGCTACGCCAAGAGCGAGGGCATCGATTTCCTGTTCGGGCTGGGTGAGATGAGCGAGGTTGCCGCGCGCAACTTCGGAGAAGGCGGGCACCACTTCACCAAGCTGGACGACCTGGTCGCCGCGGTGAAGGCGGAGCTCAATGAAGATACGGTGGTGCTCGTCAAGGGCTCGCGTTTCATGAAGATGGAACGGGTCGTCGACGCCATCGCGGAGAAGGTTTGATGATGTTTCGTAGTGCCGACGTGGCTGCAGTGTCTTCCGTAACGCTTCGGGGAGCATGTGATGCTGCTTGAACTGGCTCTGTGGCTCGGCAAGGATGCGCGCTTTTTCAACGTGTTCGGCTACATCACGCTGCGCACGATGCTTGCCGCGGGCACCGCGCTGGTCCTGTCGCTGGTCTTCGGCCCGCCGGTGATCCGCTGGCTGGCCGCCAAGAAGATCGGCCAGGCGGTGCGCGATGACGGCCCCAAGTCCCACCTGACCAAGGCCGGTACGCCGACCATGGGCGGGGCGCTGATCCTCATCTGCATTGCGCTCACCACGCTGCTTTGGGGTGACCTGGGCAACAAGTACGTGTGGGTGGTGCTGCTGGTGACCCTCGGCTTCGGTGCCGTGGGCTGGGTGGATGACTGGCGCAAGGTGGTGTACCGCGACCCGAAGGGGCTGGCCAGCCGCTGGAAGTACTTCTGGACCTCGGCCATCGCCCTGGCGGCGGCCTGTTTCCTGGGGCTGACCGCCTCGGTGCCGGCCCAGCTCGAGCTGATCGTGCCTTTCTTCAAGGCGGTGAGCTATCCCCTCGGCGTGCTCGGTTTCATCATCCTCACCTATTTCGTGATCAACGGCACCAGCCACTCGGTGAACCTCACCGACGGGCTGGATGGCCTCGCCATCATGCCGACCGTGATGGTCAGCGCGGCGTTGGCGATCTTTGCCTACGTGGCGGGCCACATGGGCTTCTCCAAGTATCTCGGGGTGCCTTACATCCCCGGTGCCGGCGAGCTGGCGGTGATCTGCGGCGCGATCGCCGGGGCGGGGCTGGGCTTCCTCTGGTTCAACGCCTATCCGGCCGAGGTCTTCATGGGTGACGTGGGGGCGCTGGCCCTCGGCGCTGCGATGGGTACCATCGCGGTGATCGTCCGTCAGGAGATCGTACTGTTCATCATGGGCGGCCTTTTCGTGGCCGAGGCCATGTCGGTGATGGTGCAGGTCCTGTACTTCAAATACACCGGCGGCAAGCGCATCTTCCGCATGGCGCCTCTCCACCACCATTACGAACTGGGTGGCTGGAAGGAGACCCAGGTGGTGGTGCGCTTCTGGATCATCACGATCATGCTCGTGCTGTTCGGCCTGTCTTCCCTCAAGCTGCGGTAAGCGGACATGGCTGCCCACCGGCTCACTCTCGTTCTCGGCCTCGGCGAATCCGGCCTGGCGATGGCCCGCTGGCTGGCCCGCCAGGGGGTAGCCCTGCGTGTCGCCGATTCCCGCCCTGTGCCGCCGGGCTGCGAGCGTCTGAAGGCCGAGGCCCCGGCTGCCGAATTGGTGACCGGGCCCTTTGCCGACAGCCTGCTCGCTGGCGTGGAGCGTATTGCCATCAGCCCCGGCCTGGACCCGCGTCAGCCCCTGGTGGCGACTGCGCGCGCGCGCGGTATCCCCGTGGTCGGCGAGATGGACCTGCTGGTCGAGGCCCTGGTGCTTTCCGGTGTGCGTGACAGCAGCCGGATCATCGCGATCACCGGGACCAACGGCAAGACCACCACCACCACCCTGGCCGGCGAGATGGTCAAGGCTGCCGGGGAGGACGGCGTGGTGGCCGGCAACATCAGCCCGGCCGCGCTCGATGTGCTGATGGCCCGCCTCGACGCGGAGCAGCCGCTGCCCCGCTACTGGGTGCTCGAACTCTCCAGCTTCCAGCTTGAAACTGCCCCCGCGCTCAACGCGGTCGCCGCCACGGTGCTCAACGTGACCGACGACCACCTGGACCGCTATGCCGGGCTCGACGACTATGCCGCCACCAAGGCTGCCGTCTTCCAGGGCGATGGCGTCCAGGTCCTCAACCGTGAGGATGCACGGGTCGCTGCCATGGCGCTGCCGGGCCGTCGGGTGCTGAGCTTCGGCGTGGATGCACCCGCCGACGCCGATGCCTACGGGGTGATCGACGTGGACGGTGCTGACTGGCTGGCGAAGGGCGATGAGAAGCTCATGCCCCGCTCGGCGATGCGCCTGGCGGGCAGCCACAACGTCGCCAATGCCCTGGCAGCCCTGGCGCTGTGTGAGGCTGCCGGTCTGCCGAGGGCCGCTTTGCTCGACGCGCTGCAGGCTTTCCGCGGCTTGCCCCACCGGGTCGAGAAGGTCGCCCGGCGCGATGACGGCGTGACCTATTACGACGACTCCAAGGGCACCAACGTCGGTGCCACCGTGGCCGCCCTGGAGGGGCTGCGCTGCAAGGTGGTGCTGATCGCCGGCGGCGACGGCAAGGGGCAGGACTTCTCGCCCCTCAGGGAGGCTTTTGCCCGCTATGCCCGCGCGGTGGTGTTGATCGGCCGTGACGCGGCGACGATCGAGGCTGCCGTCGCCGGCTGCGGCATCCCCCTCGTGCATGCCGCCGATATGGATACCGCGGTGCGCGAGGCCAACGCCCGGGCCGAGGCCGGTGACGTGGTGCTGCTGTCCCCGGCTTGCGCCAGCCTCGACATGTTCCGCAACTACGCCCACCGCGCCCAGGTCTTCATCGACGCCGTGCAGCGCCTGCCTGGAGTCAGCCCGGAATGAAGCTCGCAGCCAGCCTCACCGGCCTCGTGTCCGGTTTCATCAATCGCCATGGCGGCGATATCGGCTCACCCGAGAGCGGGCGCGCCGTCGATCGTCTGCTGCGCCCGGCCGGCCCGGCCCGGGAGCTCGACCCGGCGCTCATCTGGTCGGCCGCGGCGCTGCTGCTGATGGGGCTGGTGATGGTCTTCTCGGCATCGATCGCCACCGCCGAGGGCAGCCGCATGTTCGGCCATCAGCCTGCCTATTTCCTGGTCCGCCACGCGGTCTTCCTGGCCATCGGGGTGATTGCCGGCGTGGTGGTCTTCCAGATCCCCATGCGCGCCTGGCAGGAGATGGCTCCCTGGCTGTTCATCGCCGGGGTGGTGCTGTTGCTGATCGTGCTGATCCCGGGCATCGGGCGCGACGTGAATGGCGCGCGCCGCTGGCTGCCTCTGGGCGTGGTCAACCTGCAGCCCTCGGAGTTGATGAAGCTGTTTGCCGCGCTCTATGCGGCCGACTACACGACTCGCAAGCTGCCCCTGATGGGCAGCTTCAAGCAGGGCTTCCTGCCGATGGCGGGGGTGATCCTGTTCGTCGGTTTCCTGCTGCTCAAGGAGCCTGACTTCGGCGCCTTCGTGGTGATCACCGCCATCGCCTTCGGCGTGCTCTTCCTCGGTGGCATCAACGTGCGCCTGTTCGTGCTGCTGGCGATCGTCGCCGCGGTGGGCTTCGTGTTGCTGATCACCTTCTCCGAATACCGCCGCCAGCGCATCCTCGGGTTCATGGATCCGTGGCAGGACGCCTACGGCAAGGGTTACCAGCTGTCGCATGCGCTGATCGCCTTCGGGCGGGGCGAGTGGTTCGGGGTGGGGCTGGGCGGCAGCATCGAGAAGCTCTTCTACCTGCCCGAGGCCCACACCGACTTCCTGCTCGCGGTGATTGCCGAGGAGTTGGGCTTTGCTGGCGTGTTCACCGTGGTGGTGCTGTTCGCCATCCTGATCCAGCGCACCTTTGCCATCGGCAAGCAGTGCGTGACCCTGGACCGGACCTACGCGGCGCTGGTGGCCCAGGGCATCGGCATCTGGATGGGGGTGCAGTCCTTCATCAACATGGGCGTGAACATGGGCCTGCTGCCGACCAAGGGGCTGACCCTGCCGATGATGAGCTTTGGCGGCTCCGGCATTCTGGCCAACTGCGTCGCCATCGCGATCCTGCTCCGCATCGACTGGGAGAACCGGCAGATCATGCGGGGAGGGAACGCGTGATGCCGACCCTGATGGTCATGGCCGGCGGTACCGGCGGACACATCTACCCCGGCCTGGCGGTGGCCGACGCCCTGCGCGCGCGCGGCTGGAAGGTCGTGTGGATGGGCAACCCGGACGGTATGGAGGCGCGCATCGTGCCCGCCAGCGGTTATGACATGGCCTGGGTGCGCTTCACCGCCCTGCGCGGCAAGGGTCTGCTGCGCAAGCTGCTGCTGCCCTTCAACCTGCTGCGCGGCTTCGCCCAGGCCCTGGCCCAGATCCGCCGGGTCAAGCCCGACGTGGTGCTGGGGATGGGCGGCTACGTCACCTTCCCCGGCGGCATGATGGCTGCCCTGGTGGGGACGCCTGTGGTGGTCCATGAGCAGAACTCGGTGGCCGGGCTGGCCAACCGGGTGTTGGCCGGCGTGGCCGACAAGGTCGTCACCGGCTTCCCTGATGTACTCAAGAAGGGCGAGTGGGCCGGCAATCCGGTGCGTGCCGAGATCACCGCGGTGGTGCCGCCGGCCCAGCGTTTCGCCGGCCGCAGCGGCCCGCTCAAGGTGCTGGTGGTGGGCGGCAGCCTTGGCGCCGCTGCTCTCAACGACGCCATGCCCAAGGCCCTGGCCCTGCTGCCCGCCGGGCAGCGGCCCCTCGTGACGCACCAGGCCGGCACGCGCCAGATCGATGCCCTCAGGGCGTCCTATGCGGCGGCCGGGGTCGAGGGCGAACTGCAGCCCTTCATCGACGACATGGCGGCGCGCTACGCCGATGCGGATCTGGTGATCTGTCGCTCCGGTGCGCTGACCGTGGCCGAACTGGCCGCCGTCGGCGTGGCCAGCGTGCTGGTGCCCTTCCCCCACGCGGTGGATGACCACCAGACCGGCAACGCCCGCTTCCTCGCCGATGCGGGCGCGGCGGTGCTGTTGCCGCAAACCGAACTCTCGCCGCAGCGTCTCGCTGCGCTGCTGCAGGACATGAATCGCGAGCGCCTGCTGGACATGGCCGGGAAGGCCCGTCAGTGTGCCCGCCCCGACGCCACCGCGCGGGTCGCGGATGTGTGCGCAGGCCTCGCCGCTTAAAGGACAGAACGTGAAGCACAAGGTCAAATCCATCCACTTCGTCGGCATCGGCGGTGCCGGCATGAGCGGCATCGCCGAGGTGTTGCTGAACCTCGGCTACGAGGTCAGTGGCTCCGACCTGGGCGACAACGTCGCCACCCGGCGCCTGAAGTCGCTGGGGGCACGGGTGATCCAGGGGCATGCCGCCGAGAACGTGGCCGACGCCGACGCGGTGGTCACGTCCACCGCCGTGAAGGGCGACAACCCGGAGGTCATCGCCGCCCGGGCGCGCCACATCCCGGTGGTGCCGCGCGCCCAGATGCTGGCCGAACTGATGCGCCTGAAGCAGGGCATCGCCATCGCCGGCACCCATGGCAAGACCACCACCACCTCACTGGTGGCCAGCATCCTGGCCGAGGGCGGGCTCGACCCGACCTTCGTCATCGGCGGCAAGCTCAATGCCGCGGGGGCCAATGCACGCCTGGGCAAGGGGGATTTCCTGGTGGCCGAGGCCGACGAGTCCGACGCCTCCTTCCTGTTGCTGACGCCGGTCATCTCGGTGGTCACCAACATCGATGCCGACCACATGGAAACCTACGGCCACGACTTTGCGCGGCTCAAGCAATCCTTCGTCGACTTCCTGCAGCACCTGCCTTTCTACGGCGTGGCCGTGCTGTGCGACGACGACAAGCACGTGCGTTCGATCATGCCGCTGGTGTCGAAGCAGATCGTGCGCTACGGCTTCTCCGAATCGGCCAACGTGCGGGCCGAGAACATCCACGCCGCCGACGGGACCATGAGCTTCGACGTGGTGAGGGTCAATGGCACCACCAGCCGGATCCCCGTGGTGCTCAACCTGCCCGGCCGCCACAACGTGCTGAACGCCCTGGCGGCGATCGCGGTGGCCACCGAGGTGGGCGTGTCGGACGAGGCCATCATCAAGGCCCTGGCCGAGTTCAAGGGTGTCGGCCGGCGCTTCCAGCGCTATGGCGAAGTGGCTTTGCCCCAGGGTGGGACGGCGACCGTCATCGACGACTACGGTCATCACCCGGTCGAGATGGCCGCCACCATCGCCGCGGCGCGCGGCGCCTTCCCGAGCAAGCGCCTGGTGCTGGCCTTCCAGCCCCATCGCTATACCCGCACCCGGGACTGTTTCGAGGATTTCGTGAAGGTCTTGTCGACCGTCGATGCCCTGCTGCTGGGCGAGGTGTACGCCGCTGGCGAGGCCCCCATCGTGGCCGCCGACGGACGTTCCCTGGCGCGGGCCCTGCGGGTGGCGGGCAAGATCGAGCCGGTGTTCGTGGAGAGCATCGATGACATGCCGGGGGCGATCCTGTCCGCGGCGCAGGATGGCGACGTGGTGATCACCATGGGTGCCGGCAGTATCGGCGGTGTGCCGGGCAAACTGGTGAGTGGCGAGGTTTAAGGTGTCGAGCAGTCAATTTGGAAAAGTGGCGGTGCTGATGGGCGGATCCTCCGCCGAGCGTGAGATCTCCCTGATGTCGGGAGGCGCCGTGCTGGCTGCGCTGCAAGGGGCGGGCGTGGACGCCCACGCCTTCGACCCGGCCGAAACCGATCTGCACATCCTCAAGGAACAGGGCTACGACCGGGCCTTCATCGCCCTGCATGGTCGGGGCGGTGAAGATGGCACGGTGCAGGGCGCCCTCGAACTGATGGGCATTCCATACACCGGCAGCGGGGTGATGGCTTCGGCGATCGCCATGGACAAGTGGCGGACCAAGCTGGTGTGGCTGTCCAGCGGCTTGCCGACTCCGCGTTTCGCGATCCTGGAGGCCGACACCGACTGGGATGCCGTCGCGGCCGAACTGGGCTTGCCGATCTTCGTCAAGCCGGTGCATGAGGGCTCCAGCATGGGGGCCACCAAGGTCACCGAGGCCTGTCAGCTGAAGGCCGCCTGGGAGCTTGCTGCGAAGTTCGATTCGCTGGTGCTGGCCGAAGAGTTCGTCACCGGCCAGGAGCTCACCGCGCCCTTCCTGGGTGACCGGGCCCTGCCGCTGGTGCGCATCGTCGCCCCGGGGGGCAACTACGACTACCAGAACAAGTACTTCACCGACGACACCCAGTACTTCTGTCCGAGCGGCCTGCCCGAGGCCCTGGAGCAGGAGATCCAGGCCGCCATCGTGCGCAGCGCGAAGGTGCTGGGGTGTCGGGGTTGGGGGCGTGCCGACCTGATCCTGCGGGACGACGGCAGCTTCACCCTGCTGGAGATCAATACCGCTCCGGGCATGACCAATCACTCCCTGGTGCCCATGTCGGCACGGGTGGCGGGTCTGTCCTTCGAGGCCCTGTGCCTGGAAATCCTTGCTGGAGCGCGCCTTGGCTGACTTGCGCGCCACCTCCAATGTGCCGGCCGGTGCGGGGAAATCCTCCACCGGCAAGCGGTCGCGCCCGGCGCGCCCGGTACGTGATGGAGGCGGTAACGGGCTGTGGGATCGTCCCCAGCTCCTCAACCTGATTTCCGATGCGCTGATGGTCTTCGGCGCGGCGGGCCTGGGCTATGCCGCGGTGGCGGCCATCTCCCACCTGCCGGTGTATCCGCTGAAGGAGGTGGTGGTGACCACGCCGCTGGCTCAGGTCACCACGGCCCAGCTCGAATACGCCGCGCGCTCGTCGATGCGAGGCAATTTCTTCACGATCGATCTGGACGACGTGCGGAGCGCCTTCGAGAAGCTCCCCTGGGTGCGCCGGGCCGATGTCCGGCGGCGTTGGCCGGGCGCCATCGAGGTGCGCCTGGAGGAACACGTGGCGTCGGCCTACTGGCGTGTCGGTGAGACTGGTGACATGCGCCTGGTCAATCGCTACGGCGAGATCTTCACTGCGGCGAGCAATGCCAGGATGCCGATCTTCAGCGGTCCGGAAGGCTCCTCCGGAGTCCTGCTGGCCAAGTTCGACGATTTCACGCACAAGCTCGGGCCTCTGGGCAAGCAGCTGGTCGGTGTCTCCCTGTCGGCCCGCGAGGCCTGGCAGCTCAAGATGGAAGACGGCCTGACCATCGAGCTCGGCCACGACCAGGCCAAGGCGCCCATCGACGAGCGCTTGTCGCGCTTCGTGGCCCATTACCCCAGGGCCAAGGCCCAACTGAACATGAACGTAGCGGTGGTGGACCTCCGCTACCCCAGTGGTTTCGCCCTCCGGCCGGTGCCGTCCGCTGCGCCGGCAGGCAAGCAAGATAGCAAAGGGAAGCGATGAGCAAAGAGTACAAGGAACTGATCGTCGGCCTCGACATCGGCACCTCCAAGATCACCTGTGTGGTGGCCGAGCTCAAGCCGGACGGCCGCATGGACGTGGTGGGGCTCGGCACCCAGCCGTCCTCGGGCCTGAAGAAGGGCGTGGTGGTCAATATCGAGGCCACCGTGGATGCCATCTCCCGGGTGATCCAGGAAGTGGAGCTGATGGCCGACTGCAAGATCCGCGACGTCTATACCGGCATCGCGGGCAGCCATATCCGCAGCTTCAACTCCAACGGGATGGTGGCCATCAAGGACAAGGAGGTCTCGCCCATCGATGTGGAGCGGGTCATCGAGACTGCGCGGGCGATGCCCCTGCCGGCCGACCAGCAGA
>CALBTT010000192.1 GCA_937967645.1 uncultured Zoogloea sp. | reverse complement strand
TCTACGACTACGACGAGATCGAGTACATGACCGACTGCAACTTCCGCAAGATCCCCCCCGCGCCCAACGAGGAGATGGAGATGTCCGGCGAGCCCTGGTATTCCGCCGCACCGCTCGACATCTTCCCGGAGGAGTTCGCCACCTTCCTGCTCGGCCAGCCCAAGATCCGCAAGGCCTTCCTCAAGCACCACCGCAACCTGCTCGACCCCCGGTTCTGGCAGGACGCCCAGGACAAGATCCGTCAGGGGCACGTGGAGGACTTCTACCCCTACCCCCAGGAGCTGCGCTTCTGCCACGTCTTTGCTGGCGCCCCCGAATCAGGCTGAAGCCGCCCCCGAAAACATGCGCCCCCATACGAACCAACCGCCGGTCATCCGGCGGTTTTTCGTTTCCATGCAGGTAAACCCGAGTGCCGTAAACCCCAGTGTCGAAGCAAGCCGTTTGGCATCAACATGGTTGTGGAGCCCCGGTTCCGGGCGCTTCCATAATCAATAAAGGAGGAGACACATGAACAACCGCGTCAGACGGAATTCACTCGCCCTGGCCATCAGCAGCGCCCTGCTGGTAGCTGCCTGCGGAGGCGGCGGCGGAGGTGGTAATGCCCAGCTGTCAGGCATTGCAGCGGAAGGCCAGGCCATCGCCAACGGGACGATCACCGTCAAGGACCGGCTGGGCCAGACCCGTACGGCCCAGACCGATGCCAGCGGCAACTACACCATGAATGTCTCCGGCCTGAACTACCCGCTCATGTTCCAGATCACCGGCAGCAAGGGCACTTGGCACGCCATCGCCACCGAGGCCGACATCAACCAGCGGATCAACATCAACAACGCCACCAACAGCATTGCCATGCTGGCCCTGGGGCTGGCCAACGACAACGCCCTCAAGGGCGCCTTCGCCTCCGGCAACTTCGCCCAGGTCACCGCGGCAGCCATCGCCGATGCAGACAGCAAGCTGCTCGACGCCTACCAAGCCGAACTCGGCAAGCGCCCCGCCAGCCTCCGCAGCGCCGTATTCACCCCCGCAACAGCCGCCTCCGAGGGCGACGAGACGGACCGCCTGCTCGGCCTGATCGACCTCCAGCCCTCCGGCGGCGGCTTCGGCACCTATAACCGCCTGCCCGACCGTATCCAGGCTGACTCGCTCAGCACCCGAACCTACGACGGCACAAGCGACGACCTGCTCACCGCCGGCCTCGGCAAGACCGGTCTCGGCGCTGCGGCCGCCCCGGCCTACGCCAACCCCGCTTCCCCCAGCGCCGCCGAACTGCGCCGCAACGCGATCTACAACAACTACCGCGCCCTGGTGGACGCCAACAAGGCCACGGGCGGCTACGGCAGCCTGTACGGCCCCAACATCGACGTGAACGGCGGCGACACCCTGGGTGAAGGCAAGGTCGCCGGTACTGAAACCATCGCCTTCTCCGGCGACGACAGCGGCAAGCGCCTGACCACCCTGATGGTCCAGGTCCCCGACAGCTTCGACCCGGCCAAGCCCTGCATCGTCACCGCGACGTCCTCCGGCTCCCGTGGCGTCTATGGCGCCATCGGCACCGCCGGGGAATGGGGGCTCAAGCACGGCTGCGCGGTCGCCTACTCCGACAAGGGCAGCGGCAACGGCATGCACGACCTGGCCCGGGATACCGTCACCCTGATCGATGGCACGGTAAGCAGCGCCAGCGCCGCCGGCAAGCGCGCCCACTTCGCCGCCGACCTGAGCAAGAGCCAGCTCGACGCCTTCAACCTGGCCTTCCCCAACCGGATCGCCTACAAGCACGCCCACTCCCAGCAGAATCCGGAGAAGGACTGGGGCCACAGCACCCTGGACGCCGTGACCTTCGCCTTCTACGTGCTCAACGAGAAATACGGCACCTCGAATGGCGCGGGCAAGAAGGTCCGGACGCTCCGGCCCGCCAACACCCTGGTGATCGCCTCCTCGGCCTCCAACGGTGCCGGCGCAGCACTGCTCGCCGCCGAGCAGGACCGCTGGGGGCTGATCGATGGCGTGGCGGTCAGCGAGCCGCAGATCCAGCCCAAGGATGTCAGCGGCCTGTCCATCAAGCAGGGCAGCGTCAGCGTCCCGACCATCGGCAAGCCGCTGCTCGACTACTTCACCTATGCCAACCTGTATCAGCCTTGTGCGGCGCTTGCCGGCGCCGCCACCGGCTCGCCAGGTGCCGGCCTGATCGCCTTCTATGCCAGCAACCGCTGCACGGCGCTGAAAGCCAAGGGCCTGCTCAGCGGTGCCACCCTGCAAGCCCAGGCCGACGAGGCCTTGCAGAAGCTGCACAGCTACGGCTGGGCGGCCGAGCATGACCTCTACCACGCCTCGCACCATGCCCTGGCGACGCCCTCGATCGTGGTCACCTACCTGAACACCCTGGGACGCTTCAGTGTCACCGACAACGTCTGCGGCTTCAGCTTCGCCACCACCGTGGCTACAGCGGGCGCCACGCTCGGCAACGTGACCGCCACCAGTGCGGCCGTGCAGGCGGGCATCTTTGCCAGCGGCAACGGCGTGCCGCCGACGGCGGGGATCAACCTGGTCTACAACGACGCCAGCGGCGGCGCCAAGCGGGACGTCCTGGCCGTTTCACCGTCCACCGGCCTGGCTGATGCGGCCCTCGACGGCGCCCTGTGCGCCCGCTCGCTGGTCACCGGCACCGACCCGGTCAGCGGGGCAGCCCTCACCGGCACCCTGGCGGCCCAGTCCGAACGGGTCAGGAAGGGGATCGCGGAAGTGCAGGCGACCGGCGCCCTGGGTGGCAAGCCTGCGATCATCGTGTCCGGGCGCTCAGACACCCTGATCCCGGTCAACCAGGCCTCCCGCGCCTACTTCGGGGCCAGCCGCAAGGCCGACGGCAACAACAGCAAGCTGCGTTACTACGAGGTGACCAACGCCCAGCACTTTGACGCCTTCATCGACAACGCCGCCCTGCCGGGCTACGACAGCAACCTGGTGCCGCTGCACGTGTATTTCAACCGGGCCCTGGACCTGATGTACGCCCACCTGAAGAACGGCACCGCCCTGCCCGACTCCCAGGTGATCCACACCACGCCGCGGGGTGGCACGCCGGGATCGGCGCCAGCCATCAGCGCGAGCAACCTTCCCGCCATCGCCGGCAGTCCTGCTGCAGGCAAGGTGATCAGCTACAGCAACGGCGCCGTCAGCGTACCCGACTGAAACCTTTGACAGGCCTCCCTCCTCGCGGAGGGCGGCCAGCGCATCAGGCCCAGCCGGACTCCTGGATCCAGGGGCCCGGCCCGGCACCCAGGGCATCGCGGATGTAGGGCACGATGGCCGCCGGCAAGGCGCTACGGGAAAACCACTCCAGCGCATCGCACTTGTCGGGCTCCGCAATCCTGGGGGCTCCCTGCCAGTGCCGTGCAGCGAGAAAGAAGTCGATCCGGTTGGTATCGGAGCGGCGATGCACCACCCCCACCACACTCAGATCCGCCGCTTCGACTGCTATGCCCAGCTCCTCGGCCATCTCGCGGATGGCGGTGGCGCGCAGCGACTCGCCTTCCTCCACATGCCCGCCAGGCAGGCTGTAGAGGCCGTCGAAGAATCCGGTGCCGGCGCGGCGCATGAGCAGCACCCTGCCGTCCCGCTCGAGCAGGACATGCACCCCGGCAGGTATCCCCGCGTGACGCATCAGTGCTTGCCGGTGCTGCCGAAACCGCCGGCACCCCGTTCACTTTCCGAGAAGTCGGCCACCACATTGAAGGCCACCTGCAGCACCGGCACCACCACCAGCTGGGCGATGCGCTCCATGGGCTGGATCATGAAATGCTCATGCCCCCGGTTCCACACGGACACGAAGATCTGCCCCTGGTAGTCCGAGTCGATCAGGCCGACCAGATTGCCGAGCACGATGCCGTGCTTGTGACCCAGGCCCGAGCGCGGCAGGATCATCGCCGCCAGCCCGGGATCCGCCAGGTGGATGGCCAGGCCGGTCGGCACCAGCGTGGTCTGGCCCGGCGCCAGATCGATCGGCGCGTCCAGGCAGGCGCGCAGGTCGAGCCCCGCGGAACCGCCGGTGGCATAGGCGGGCGGCTGGCTCTTGAGGCGTTCGTCGAGGATCTTGATGTCGATTCGATGCATGATGGTCTGTCCGGGCAAAAAGGGATTGATCAGGATTCGGGCAGAAGCGCCGCCAGGTGGGCCACGATGGCCCGCGCCACCTCCGGCTTGGGCGCCTTGGGCAGCGGATGGCGGCCCGCCTCGTCATACAGCACCACCTCGTTGTCGTCGCCCCCCAGACCATCCTGAACCAGATTGCCCACAACCATGGGCAGCTTCTTGGCCTTGCGCTTGCCTTCGGCGTACTCGTCGAGATTGCGGCTCTCCGCGGCAAAACCCACGCAGAAAGGCGGCTCGGGCAAGGCCGCGACCTCGGCCAGGATGTCCGGGTTGGGGGTCAGGGTGATCGCCAGCTCAGCCCCGGACTTCTTGATCTTGTGCTCGGCCGCTGCAGCAGGTCGGTAATCCGCCACCGCAGCCACTCCGATGAAGACATCCGCACCGGGAAGCGCGGCAAACACCGCCTCCCGCATCTCCAGCGCGCTGCGCACGCTGACCCGCCTCGCCCCATCGGGCACCGGCAGCGCCACCGGACCGCTCACCAGCGTCACCTCCGCGCCGGCCTGCACGCAGGCCCGGGCCAGGCCGTAGGCCATCTTGCCGGAGCTGGAATTGGTGATGCCGCGCACCGGATCGATGGGCTCGAAGGTCGGCCCGGCGGTCATGACGATGCGCCGACCCGCCAGCAGCTTGGGCTGGAAGAAGGCGATCACCGCCTCGCACAAAGCCTCTGGCTCGAGCATGCGCCCCAGCCCGACCTCACCACACGCCTGCTCACCCGCCGCCGGCCCAAGCAGCGTCACGCCATCAGCCTGAAGCTGGTCAACATTGCGCCGGGTCGCCGGATGCTCCCACATCTGCCGGTTCATGGCGGGCGCCACCAGCAGGGGACAATCCCGGGCCAGGCACAGGGTGGTCAGCAGATCATCGGCCAGACCATGCACCAGCTTGGCCATCACATCGGCGCTGCCGGGCGCAATCAGGATCGCGTCGGCGTCCCGGGTCAGGTCGATGTGCGCCATGTTGTTGGGCATGCGCGGGTCCCACAGGTCCGTCCAGACGGGATTGCCGGACAAGGCCTGGAAGGTCACCGCCGTCACGAAACGGGCGCCCCCCTCGGTCAGCACCACATGCACGTCGGCCCCGGCCTTGCCGAGCAGGCGCACGAGTTCCGCCGCCTTGTAGGCCGCCACACCGCCGGTCACGCCCAGCACCAGTTTTCTGCCCTTGAGCTCAATCATGCCAATGGTATTATTCGAGAACTTCAGATGCCCGGATTGTACACGCCATGGCAATCACCGACTGGCCCGCCGACGAACGCCCCCGCGAACGCCTGCTGGCGCGCGGCGCCGCGGCCCTCTCCGACGCCGAGCTCCTGGCCCTGTTCCTCAGGGTCGGCATACGTGGAAAGAGCGCCGTCGACCTGGCGCGCGACCTGATCTCCCATTTCGGGGGGCTCACCGCACTCTGCAACGCCAGCGCCGATGCCTTCTCGGCGGTCCCCGGCATGGGGCCCGCCAAGTACGCTCAGTTGCAGGCCGTGCTCGAACTCTCCCGCCGGGCCCTCGGCGAGGAGATGGCGCAGCGCGACGTCTTCGACTCGCCGGGCACCGTACGCAACTGGCTGCGCCTGCGGCTGGGACAGCTCCCCCACGAGGTATTCATGATCCTGCTGCTGGACGCCCAGAACCGCGTCATGGCCAGCGAGGAGCTTTTTCGCGGAACACTGGCCCAGACCTCCGTTTACCCACGGGAAGTCGTCAAGCTGGTGCTCCGCCACAACGCCGCGGCGGTCATCCTGGCCCACAACCACCCGTCCGGCGTCGGTGAGCCAAGCCACGCCGACCAGGCCCTGACGCGCAGCCTCTCTCAGGCCCTCGCACTGATCGATGTCCGCGTCCTGGATCACTTCATCGTGGCTGGCAACTCCCCCCCTTTTTCCTTCGCGGAACGCGGCCTTCTCTAAGAGGAGTACGAGGGTTCGTGGACCGAAACGCACAAAGGTATTGATTCGCTGAACTTCGTTCCTTTATAATCGAGAGTCTTATCGAATCAAAACCAGTTTGGAGCAACAAATGGCTCGCGTTTGCCAAGTGACCGGAAAAGCACCGATGGTGGGGAACAACGTCTCCCACGCCAACAACAAGACCAAGCGCCGCTTCCTGCCGAACCTGCAAAATCGCAAGTTCTGGAGCGAGGCCGAGAACCGCTGGGTGCGCCTGCGCGTATCCAACGCTGCCCTGCGCACCATTGACAAAAAAGGCATCGACACCATCGTCGCTGAGCTGCGCGCTCGCGGCGAAAAGGTCTAAGCCTTTACACCGCTGGAGATAAACCAAAATGGCAAAAGGCGGCCGCGAAAAGATCAAGCTCGAGTCCACTGCTGGCACCGGGCACTTCTACACCACCTCGAAGAACAAGCGCACGACTCCGACCAAGCTTGAGTTCAACAAGTACGACCCCGTTGCTCGCAAGCACGTGCCGTACAAGGAAGTGAAACTCAAGTAATTGCTTCCGGCACGCGATTACCGCTTGTTGCATACAAAAAACCCGCCATGAGCGGGTTTTTTGTTGCCCGCATCTTTGTTGCCCACATCTTTGCTGTCCGCGATCTCTGCTCGCCCGACATCGGAAGCCCCCCCTACAAACCCCATCCCCGCCAACTCGACTGCCAGGGCTGCACACCAAGCCCTCACGCGTCGCCCCGCCCCACCTCTGCCCCAAAAAGCGAAACCGCCGAGCTGCTCACGCAGGTCGGCGGTCTGAAATCACGGCGTCAGGGCCCACAGGCCCGACAAACCGGAAGGATCAAGCGCGCTGGATGTTGGACGCTTGCTTGCCCTTCGGGCCTTGCGTGACCTCGAACTGAACCTTCTCCCCCTCCTTCAGCGACTTGAAACCGGCCATGGTGATGGCGGAGAAGTGCGCAAACAGGTCTTCGCTGCCATCGTCCGGCGTAATGAAGCCGAAGCCCTTGGCGTCGTTGAACCACTTAACAGTACCAGTTGCCATATTGCTAATTCCTTCTTGATTTCAGTAACACGATCCGGACGTCCGGCATGCGGTCGGGTCAGGAAAAGCGGGGACCTTCGAGGGCATTGCTTTGAACACGCTGCACAAGAACCTTCGCTTCAACCTCGGCGCGAACACAGTTCTGCTTTTACGTGACTTGCCAAAGCGCGTCAACGCATTTGTGATTCGGCACAAATGTTGCATCACAGCATCAAAACAGGCTTCTTATGTGAGTTTTGGCGGCTTTTAGACACAAAGCGTCTGTTTTGGCGTGACTTAATTCGCGCGTGCGGCGCACCAATCTTGGGCGGTGCGCCAATTGCAAAATTCGCCCCGGCGAGCGTGCCAGGACACTCTTGCACAATCATCGAGGTTGTTTAGAATGGGTCGCATGGTCATCAAAAAGCAGGACGAGTCTGTCCTTGAAGCAACGGTCACGCGGATCAAGCCGCCCCCCATGTTCAAGGTCATGCTCCTTAACGACGATTTCACCCCCATGGATTTCGTGGTGGCAGTGATACAGAAATACTTTGGCAAGGACCGCGAACAAGCCACGCGGATCATGCTCAAAGTCCACAGAGAGGGCGTTGGTGTTTGCGGGGTCTTCCCCCGGGATGTTGCCGCCACCAAAGTCGAGCAGGTCATCGCATACGCTCGCCAGCATCAACACCCGCTGGCGTGTGTCATGGAGGAAAACTGAAATGATCGCGCAAGAGCTTGAAGTCAGTCTGCACATGGCGTTTGTCGAGGCCCGGCAGAAACGTCATGAGTTCATCACCGTGGAGCACCTCCTGCTTGCGCTCCTCGACAACCCATCCGCAGCAGAAGTCCTGCGTGCCTGCGCGGCCAAGACCGATGAGCTGCGCAAGGAACTCACCGCCTTCGTCAATGAGCACACCCCGAAGGTGGAAGGCACCGAAGACATCGACACCCAGCCCACCCTCGGCTTCCAGAGGGTGATCCAGCGCGCCATCCTGCACGTCCAGTCATCGGGCAAGAAGGAAGTCACCGGCGCCAACGTGCTGGTCGCGATCTTCGGCGAAAAAGACTCGCATGCTGTCTATTTCCTCCAGCGGCAGAACATCTCCCGCCTGGACGTGGTGAATTTCATCTCCCACGGCATCACCAAGACGCCGCAACAGGGTGCAAATCCTGCCACACGCCCGGCCAGCGAATCCGAACAGGGCGAGCAGGAGCAGGAAGGCGCCTCCGCGGGCGGCGCCCTCGACAACTACACCCAGAACCTGAACCAGCAGGCCCTGCTGGGCAAGATCGATCCGTTGATCGGCCGCGACAAGGAGGTCGAGCGCGTCATCCAGACCCTCTGCCGCCGCCGCAAGAACAATCCGCTGCTGGTCGGTGAAGCCGGCGTGGGCAAGACCGCCATCGCCGAGGGCCTGGCGCGACGCATCGTCGAAGGCCGCGTGCCGGACATCCTCGCCGACGCCCAGGTGTACGCCCTCGACATGGGCGCCCTGCTCGCCGGCACCAAGTACCGGGGCGACTTCGAGCAGCGCCTCAAGGCGGTGCTCAAGCAGTTGGCCGACCACCCCAACGCGGTCCTGTTCATCGACGAGATCCACACCCTGATCGGGGCGGGCGCGGCCTCAGGCGGCACCCTCGATGCGTCCAACCTGCTCAAGCCGGCGCTCTCCTCCGGCCAGATGAAGTGCATCGGCGCCACCACCTACACCGAGTTCCGGCAGATCTTCGAGAAGGATCACGCCCTCTCCCGCCGCTTCCAGAAGGTGGACGTGGTCGAGCCCTCCGTCTCCGAGACGGTCGAGATCCTCAAGGGGCTCAAGTCCCGCTTCGAGCAGCATCACGGCATCAAGTACTCCGCCTCGGCCCTGTCCAGCGCTGCCGAGCTGTCGGCGCGCTACATCAATGACCGCCACCTGCCCGACAAGGCCATCGACGTGATCGACGAGGCCGGCGCCGCCCAGCGCATCCTGCCCAAGTCCCGCCAGAAGAAGCTGATCGGCAAGGGGGAGATCGAGGAGATCGTGGCCAAGATCGCCCGCATCCCGCCGCGCAGCGTCTCGAACGACGACCGGGCCGCCCTCAAGACCCTCGAGCGCGACCTGCGCAACGTGGTCTTCGGCCAGGACGCGGCCATCGAAGCCCTCGGCAAGGCGATCAAGATGTCCCGCTCCGGCCTGGGCAACCCGGCCAAGCCGATCGGCGCCTTCCTGTTCAGCGGCCCCACCGGCGTCGGCAAGACCGAGGTCGCCCGCCAGCTCGCCTACACCCTGGGCATCGAGCTGGTGCGCTTCGACATGTCCGAATACATGGAGCGGCACGCCGTCTCGCGCCTGATCGGTGCCCCGCCGGGCTATGTGGGCTTCGATCAGGGCGGCCTGCTGACCGAGCAGGTCACCAAGAAGCCACACTGCGTGCTGCTGCTGGACGAGATCGAGAAGGCCCACCCGGACATCTACAATATCCTGCTGCAGGTGATGGACCACGGCACCCTGACCGACAACAACGGGCGCCAGGCGGACTTCCGCAACACCATCATCATCATGACCACCAACGCCGGCGCCGAAAGCATGCAGAAGGCCGTGATCGGCTTCTCCGCACGGCGCGAGCAGGGCGACGAGATGGCCGACATCAAGCGGCTCTTCTCGCCGGAGTTCCGCAACCGCCTGGACGCCATCATCTCCTTCAAGGCGCTCGATCACGACATCATCACCCGCGTGGTCGAGAAGTTCCTGATGCAGCTGGAGGCACAGCTGCATGAGAAGAAGGTGGAAGCCCACTTCACCGACAAGCTGAAGGACTGGCTGGGCCAGAAGGGCTTCGACCCGCTGATGGGCGCCCGCCCGATGGCCCGCCTGATCCAGGACACCATCCGTTCCGCCCTGGCGGACGAGCTGCTGTTCGGCCGCCTGGCCAACGGCGGCACGGTGAGCATCGACCTGGACGACGACGGCAAGGTCAAGCTGGTGTTCGAGGAAATGGCGGAAGCTACGGTATAGTTTTCACCACCGCATCACCACCCGACGGGCGGCCCTTGGCCGCCCGTTGTCATTTTTAACTCCCATTTCGTACGGAGGCATCACCATGGAATTCCAGACCACCGATCTCTGCGACGCCAACGAGGGCAGGGTCCGCGCCGTCGCCCCGATGTTCCGCAGCTTCGGCGGCAAGCAGCGCTTTGCCGGACAGATCCGGACCCTCAAGGTCTTCGAGGACAACGCCCTCGTCCGCTCAACCCTGGAGACCCCGGGTGAAGGCAAGGTGCTCGTGGTGGACGCCGGCGGCTCCTTGCGCTGCGCCATGCTGGGCGATCAGCTGGCACTCCTCGGCGTGAAGAACGGCTGGGCCGGCGTGATCATGTACGGCTGCATCCGCGACTCCGGCCCCATCGCCGGCATGGACATCGGCGTATTCGCCCTGGCCACCCATCCCATGAAGAGCGTCAAGAAAGGCGCCGGCGACCTGGACATCCCGGTCACCTTCGGCGGCGTCACCTTCACGCCGGGGCAATGGCTGTACGCCGACGAGGATGGGGTGATCCTTTCCGACTCAGCCCTGCTCTGAGTGCCCCGAAACGACGCAGCGCAATGTTTTTTCATTTCACCATCGCTGACGTCGTTTCACAATACAAAAAAACAACATCAAACTCTTGATATAAAAAGAAAAATAATTTCTTATATCTTATATAAGACCTGTTGCTGCCATGCAAAATCGCCCCTATACTTCTCACCACTGACCCGAACTCCAAAGCCGCCGCAAAATGCGCTTCGGACCACGGTCAAACGGCTCAGGCGCGAGCGAGAAGCAGCAACAGGCTTCCGCCCCCAGGCTTTCCCCTCCCCACAATGTTTTTAAAGGATCTCGTATGTCTCTGACTCGCGAACAGCAAATCGCCGCTCTGGAAAAAGACTGGGCCGAAAACCCCCGCTGGAAGGGTGTCAAGCGCGGCTACTCCGCCGCTGACGTCGTGCGTCTGCGCGGCAGCCTGCAGCCGGAATACACCCTGGCCCAGCGCGGTGCCAAGACCCTGTGGGACAAGGTGAACGGCGGCGCCAAGAAGGGCTACGTGAACGCCTTCGGCGCGATCACCGCCGGTCAGGCCATGCAACAAGCCAAGGCTGGCCTGGAAGCCGTGTATCTGTCCGGCTGGCAGGTCGCCGCCGACGGCAACACCTCCGAAACCATGTACCCGGACCAGTCGCTGTACGCCTACGACTCCGTGCCGACCATGGTTCGCCGCATCAACAACACCTTCAAGCGTGCTGACGAGATCCAGTGGTCCCGTGGCATCAACCCGGGTGACGAAGGCTTCGTCGACTACTTCCTGCCGATCGTGGCCGACGCCGAAGCCGGCTTCGGTGGCGTGCTGAACGCCTTCGAACTGATGAAGAACATGATCGCCGCCGGTG
>CALBTT010000191.1 GCA_937967645.1 uncultured Zoogloea sp. | reverse complement strand
GATGGTGATTCGTGACTGGAGTTCAGACGTGTGCTCTTCCGATCTGGCGAGCTGTTCATCGGCCTCGCCGGCTGCGCCCCCGGCGACCCGCTGAGCCTGCTCGTCCAGGTGGCCGAAGGCAGCGCCGACCCGGCAGCCCACGCCCTGCCGGTGAGCTGGTCGGTGCTCGCCGACAACGCCTGGTACCCGCTGGCCAGCGGCCGCGGGATCAGCCTGGACAGCACCCGCCACCTGCGCGCCAGCGGCCTGCTGGCCCTGACCCTGCCCGTCGAAGCCGGCACCGAGCACAGCCGCCTGCCAGCCGGCCTGATCTGGCTGCGCGCCGTGGCCGGCGACCCGGCCGCGGCCTGCCGGCTGATCGGCCTCCATACCAACGGCGTCGAACTGGTCTTCGACGACCAGGGCAACAGCCCCGGCCACCTGGCCACCCCGCTGCCGGCGGGCCGCATCACCCGCTTCAAGGCCGCCCCCGCGGCGGTCAAGGAGGTCGTCCAGCCCTACGCATCCTTCGGCGGCGCCCCCCAGGAAGACCCCATGGCCCTGACCCGGCGGGCCGCCGAGCGCCTGCGCCACCGCAACCGCGCGGTCAGCCGCTGGGATTACGAGCGCCTCGTCCTCGAGGCCTTTCCCGGTGTCGAGCGGGTCAAGTGCATCCCCCATGCCCGGCCGGGCAGCTGGCTCGCCCCCGGCCACGTCCTGCTGGTGGTGGTGCCCGACCTGCGCCAGCGCAACGCCGTCGATCCCCTGCAGCCGCGGGTGGACCTGGACACCCTCACGCGCATCCGCGACTACCTGCTGGAACGCGCCCCGATGGCCCTCGGGCCCGACAGCCTGCACGTGAGCAACCCGGCCTACCGCCCGCTGCGGGTCGACTTCAAGGTCGCCATGCGGCCGGGTTACGCCTTCAGCTTCTACCGCCAGGCCATCAACGATGCGCTGGTGCGCGCCCTCTCACCGTGGGCCTTCGACACCACCCAGGCCCTCGACTTCGGCGGCCGGGTGCGGCGCTCGGCCCTGGTCAACTTCGTCGAGGAGCTGCCCTGGGTGGACTACGTCACCGACTTCCGCCTGAGCCTGGCCGAGCCCGGCGCGGCCGACAGTGCAGAACTGTCCCCCGACGCGCCGGACGCGATCCTCGTGTCCGCCGCCGACCACCTGATCGCCGAGGTCGCCCCATGACCGACCCGACCCGCCCCCTGAGCCTGTCCCGCGAGGCCGAGCCCACCGGCCGCGATGCGGCGGCCCTCTATGGCGAGGCCCTGGCGCAGCTGCGCCTGCTGGCCGGCCAGACCTGGACCGACCACAACCTGCACGACCCGGGCATCACGATCCTGGAGATCGCCACCTGGGCCCTCGCCGAGCTGGGCTACCGGGCCGACCTGCCCCTCGAAGACCTGCTGACGCCCCCCGACGGCAGCCTGCCCGGCCCGGCCCAGCAGTTCCTGCAGGCGCGCCGGGTGCTGCCCGTGCGCCCCCTCACCGCCCGCGACTGGCGCAAGCGCCTGATCGACCTGCCCGGGGTCAAGAACGCCTGGGTCCAGCCGGTGACGCCGCCGCCCCTCTATGCCGACCTGCTGGCGCGCCGCCTGAGCCGCCACCCACCCGATCACGACCGCTACCGGGAGGTCAGGCTGCGCGGGCTGTACCGGGTGCTCATCGACTGCATGGACGGCCTCGACACCCAGGCCGAGCGGGCGCCAGTGCTGCGTGCCGTGCGCAGCGCCCTGGAAGCCGGCCGCAACCTGGGCGAGGACTTCGTGGCGGTGGACATCGTGCCCACCCAATCCTTCGCCCTGTGCGCCGAGGTGGACCTGGAGCCCACCGCGGACCTCACCGAGACCGCAGCCCAACTGCTGTTCGCCGCGGCCCGCTGGATCGCCCCGCCGATCCCCGCCCACCGCCTGGGCGAGCGGCTGGCCCGCCCGGGCCCGGACGGCCAGCCGCGCAGCCCCGACCAGATCTTCGACGGCCCCCTGCCCGACAACGGCTTCATCGACGACACCGAGCTGGCCCTCGGCGACCTGCCCGACGCACTGCACCTGTCCGACCTCATCAACGTGCTGATGGACGTCCCCGGCGTGCGCGCCCTGCCCGAGCTGCTGCTGACGCCCCTCGACGGCGACGGTTTCGGCCAGCGCGTCGCCAACCCCTGGCAGCTGCCCGTCACCCCGGGCCACCTGCCCCGCCTGGCCCTAGGCAACGACGGTCCGGCCGCCGGCCGCCTGGTGTTCCGCAAGCGTGGCCTGCCGGTGGCCGGCTGGAACCTCGACGCCCTCCCGGCCCCCGTCGCCACCCGCCTCGCTGAACTGCAGGAGGCCGCCCGCCTGGCCCTCGAAACCCCCGACACCGAAGACCTGCCACTGCCCGCCGGACGCCACCGGGAAGTCACCACCTGGCGCTCGCTGCAGCTCGACTTCCCGCCCCTCTACGGCCTGGGCGAGAGCGGCCTGGCCGGCAACCCAGACCCCCAGCGCCAGGCCCAGGTGCTACAGCTCAAGGCCTGGCTGACCTTCTTCGACCAGCAGATCGCCAACGACCTGGCCCTCCTCGGGCAGGCCCGCGAACGCCTGTCGCTGGCCCCCGCCGACCTGGCCGCCACCGATGGGCGCTTCAACGCCCCACCGAGGACGCCGCAACTGCTGGTCGGCCAGCGGGTGGACAGCATCCCCGGGCACGCCCGCATCTACACCGACGACGTGACCCCGGCCCTCCTCGCCGGTCTGATGGAATCCCCCGCCGAGGCGGTGGCGCGCCAGCAGCGCCTGCAGGACCACCTGCTGGCCCGCCTCGGCGAGGACTTCTCCGACTACGCCGGAGCGATGGCCTCGGCCTTCGGCCACAGCGACGCCCGGGTGATCGCCGACAAGAGCCGCTTCCTGGCTGACGCCCCCGAGGTGGTGGGCCAGCGGGCCGGCGCCTACCACCAGACCGCCGACGCCCCCGAAGCCCTGTGGAACAGCTTCAACGTGAGCGGGCTGGAAATCCGCCTGGCCCGCCTGCTCGGCATCGCCGACTTCAGCCGGCGCAACCTCGGCGCCGTGTCCTACGACACCTACGCCGAGATCGACGCCACCCCCGGCGACGAATTCCGCTTCCGCGTGCTGCGCGCCGGCGACGACAAGATCCTGCTCTCCTCCACCGGCAACTTCGTCACCCGGGAAGCCGCCCGGGCCCGCATGATCGAGGCCATCGAACGCGGCCAGCGCAGCGACGACGGCCACTACCGGATCATCCAGGGCAGCGACGGGCGCTTCTACTTCAGCGTGCAGGCCGCCGACGGCCGCCTGCTGGCCCGCCGCGCCGAGGGCTTCGCCAACCGTGACGTGGCCCTCGCCGAGATCGCCGCGCTGGCGGCCTACCTGCGCGAGCACTACAGCGGCGAAGGCCTCTACGTGATCGAGAACCTGCTCCTGCGCCCCGCCCTGCAGCAACAGGCGGACGGCCGCTGGGCCTACGCCGAGGACCCCGCCGACCCCGCCCACGACGACCCCTTCCTGCCCATCTGCGTCGACCCGGCCTGCACCGACTGCGGCGATGACGACCCCTACTCGCAGCGCCTGCAGATCGTGCTGCCGGCCTACGCCGGGCGCTTCCAGGACCCGGACTTCCGGGACTTCGTCGAACACACCATCCGCCAGGAGGTGCCGGCCCACCTGCTGCCCAAGGTGTGCTGGGTGGGCGCCGACCACATGGCCCGCTTCGAGGGCGCCTACCGGGACTGGATCCGCCTGCACGCCGGCGCCCTGCGCCCCGACCGGGCCGGCCGCCACGCCATCCTGCAGGCCATGGTGGAGGCCCTCACCGAGATGAAGAACCAGTACCCCCGCCGCACCCTCTTCGACTGCGCCGCAGACAGCCCCCGGCCGTCCTTCGTGCTCGGCCGCCACGCCCTCGGCAGCGCCCCTGACCAGAACCTCCTCCAGGAGACGGACAATGGCTAAGGTCCTCACCCGCCTCACCCCGCCCCTTGCCGACCACTACACGGTCTTCGAGCGGGACCAGGTGCTCACCCACGGCCAGCTCAACGACGTGGCCGACTGGCTCGACCAGCAGGACCGCCTGTCCCGGGTCAGCCTCACCGGCACCGGCCTGATCGCCGGCCTGGTCCTCGGCGGCGACGCCGGTCTGGTCACCATCTCGCCGGGCCTGGGCATCACCTGCGACGGCGACCTGATCCGGGTCGACACGCCATTGGTGCTCACCGCGCTGCGCCCCTACGACGACACCGCGCCGCGCTACGAGCCCTTCTTCGACGCCACCACCGGCCGCTCGGTGATCCTCGGCGAACTCGTGGCCACCGACGACGCCCCGCCGGGCCAGCCTCTTGCCGGCCTCCCCGGCGTCCTGGAGCGCGGCATCGTGGTGCTGCTCGCCGAGACCAGCGACACCGACCGCGACCTGTGCACCGGCGCCGACTGCGACAACCTGGGCCAGCAGCGGCGCCAGCGCCTGCGCGTGCTGCTGGCCGACCGGCGCTGGGCCGGGCTGCTCACCGACGGCCCCGTCAGCGTCGCCGCGCGGGCCCGTGACCTGCCCGAAGCCATCGCCTACCGGCCCCGCCTCGACGCCGGGCTGACCAACGCCGAAACCCTGGCGGCCCGCTACCAGGAGAGCAGCGACCGCACGGTGGCCGGCCTGCAGGCCTGCTTCACCAGCCTGAGCCAGCTTTTCCCCGAGCTGCTGCTGGAGCTTTTCCAGGGCGACCCGATGCCCGACCTGAACGCCCAGCTCCTCGCCCGCCTGGTGAGCACCCCGCCCCACGCCGTGCAGGTCTTCTCCGACTTCCTGCGCGACCTGGCGGCCACCTGGAACGAGCTGCGCGACGCGCTGCTCGATGACGACTCGATCAGCAACCCCTCCGTCGGCACCTTCCCCAAGCACCTGGGCCTCGGCCGACTTGGCGACCAGAGCGACGCCCCGATCGGGCGCAGCCGCTTCCACCCCGCCGCCTGCGCCGCCGACGCCCGCCAGCGCCGCGCCGACGCCCGCTTCCTGCTGCGCCGGCTGGCCGCCCAGATCGACCGCTACCAGGTGCCGGAAGACTCCGTGCTGCGGGTCACCCCCAGCCACGGCGAGCAGCTTCCGCTGGGCGACCGGGCCATCCCCTGGTATTACGTCGCCAGCACCGCCGCGGTGTGGAACCGCCGCCTCACCGACAAGCGCCTGCCCCATCACAACCTGGGCTACCGGGCCGCCGACTACGGCGGCAGCCCCCGCGCCCTGGCCCCGCTGGCCGGCGCCATCGGCAGCCACGACTTCTTCCGGGTGGAGGGCCACCTGGGGCGCAAGGTGGAGGCGGTCACGGCCGAACTGAAGAAGCTCATCGCCGAGTACAACCTCCCCTTCCAGGTGCATGCCGTGCTGGCCCACAACCGCAAGGACCGCATCCGCATCCGGCCCGACATCCGCTACACCGACCTGCACCGCTTCCACTACCTGCTGCGCCAGGACGTGTCCCTGCGCCTCGAGGAGAGCGACCGCTACGCCGAACGCTTCACTGGCCGGCTGCGCAGCGCGGTGGAGCAGAACGAGGTGCCCGCCGAGACCGACTCCGGCGCCTCGGTGCTCAACATCGCCGGGCTGGCGCGCAGTGCCATCGGCACCCTGGCCGGGAGCGCCAAGCCAGCCCTCGACAGCCGCCGCTACAGCATCTACCGCAGCACCAGCAGCGAAACCCGCTGGAGCAACGGCATCGGCGAGGCCCTGGGCACCCTCGGGGGCGCCCGCAGCAACCTGGGCCCCCTGGCCCGCAGCGACTTCGCCTCTCCCCTCGACAGCCTCATCCAGACCACCCATCCCCTGTGGCTGGACTGGCTCGACGACCTGATCCAGGCCAAGGACGACAAGGACGACGACAAGCTACTGCTGGCCCGCTTCGCCACCGACCACCCGGGCCTCGACCACCTGGGCGGCGTGTGGCGTGGCGGCACACTGGTGCTGGTCTACGACGACAGCGAGCAGGTGGTGGGCGACTTCACCCTGGCCTACCCCTGCGCCGAAGCCGACGAGCCGGAGCCGGTAGAGCCTCCCCTGGTCCGGCCACCCCAGCGCCGGCCCCCCTTCGAACTGGACCCGATCCGCCCGATCCGCCCGGTGGACCGTCTGGTCGGCAGCCTGGTGGGCAATGCCGTGGCCAGCCGCTTCGACAGCGCCCGCGCCGAGCTGGCGGCCGACCTCAAGGCGGTCCAGGCCGACGTGCGCAGCCGCCTGGAGACCCAGGCCGCCAGCGTCGAAGGCCTGGTCAAGGGGGTCTTCAGCACCCGCGAGGCCACCGGCGCCGGCGTGGTGCTACCCGGCAAGAGTGTCGCCACCGGCAACCTGCTGGTGGATGAGATGGTGCGGGACGTGGAGATCAAGCGTCAGAAGGTGCAGAGCCTGGTGGAACTGACCACCCGCGGCGACCTCCCGGCCGAGAGCCGCGAGGACGCCCAGGCCCTGCTCGCCCGGGCCCAGGCCGAGCTGGGTGCCTCGGTCGCCGATGCCGCCGAACAGGTGGTCAAGGCCAGGGTGGACACCTCCAGCGGCAGTGCCGCCGGCGTCGCCGCGGTGCTCGCCAACAGCGCCGTCTTCATCACCGACGCCGGTGCCGCCAAGACCCTCGGCAGCCGCCTCGACGGCCTGCGCGCCGGCAATCTGGACAATACCCAGACGGTGCTGATCGGCAACATCCAGAGCGTCACCCGGACCCGGGGATGAGCATGCTGATGCCCCACCGCATCCGCCGCCTGCACTGGCAGGCGCGAGCCCCCACGGCGCCTGCGGCCTTTGCCCTGCGCGGTCTGCTGCGGGCGTCCACCGACGAGGTGCTGGCGGCGCTCGAGAACAGCCTGTCCGCCCACGTCCCGGCCGACCGGGTGGTGCACCTGCCCCGCCTGGCCCTGAACCTGCAGCTGCCCTCCGATGCGGATCACCATGATCTGGTCCGCGCCATCGAGCATGCGGTGGCCGAGGCCCTGACCGGCCTGGACATCGCCGCCCCCCCGCAGGCCGCAGCGCCGGAAGCATCGCGACCACCCGCACGCCCCTCCGGGCCTGCGGATCTCGACATGCTGCGGAGCCTGCCCCACGCCGAGCAGCAGCGCCTGCTGGAGCAGGCCCTGGGCGGCCTCCAGGCGGACGACGACAGCACGCCGGTCAGCCTCCCGCTGCCTGGAGGCGCAGCCCGCCTGCCCCTCGGTCTCCTCCGCCGACTGGCCCGGCAACTGCGTGATGCGGACGCCTCCGCCCCGGTGCCCCCCCGCTCCACCCACACCACCGGGAGCACCGGCAGCAGTCCGGCCCACCACGCCCAGGCCAGCCTGGACACCTATCTGGCCAGTGGCTACGTGGACTGGACCCTCGCCGGCCTGGACCCGGAAACCCTGCTGCAGATCCTGCGTGAAGCTGCGCTGGCCTGGGTGGAGGGCGACGCCCTGCCGCCCGCCATCGCCCACCTGCGGCCAGATCGGAAGAGCACACGTCTGAACTCCAGTCACGAATCACCATC
>CALBTT010000190.1 GCA_937967645.1 uncultured Zoogloea sp. | reverse complement strand
CGCAACGCATTGTATATCTGTTCGGCGAGATGCCGGTTGATGCCTTCCACACGGCACAGGTCCTCGACCGTGGCTTTCCTCACGCCATCCATGCCACCAAAGGCGGCCAGCAGCTTGCGCCGGCGGGTCGGCCCTACCCCGGCGATGTCCTCCAGACGCGAGGTGTTGCGGGTTTTGGCGCGGCGCGCGCGGTGGCCGGTGATGGCGAAGCGGTGGGCCTCGTCGCGGATCTCCTGGATCAGGTGCAGGGCCGGCGCATCGGGGCGCATGTGCACCGGCTCCCGCCCGTCGGGGAAGACCAACTCCTCGAGGCCTGGCTTGCGGCTCTCGCCCTTGGCCACGCCGAACATCATGATGTCCAGCCCGAGCTCGGCCAGCACCTCCTTGGCCACCCCCATCTGCCCCTTGCCGCCGTCGATCAGGATCAGGTCGGGGCGCACCCCCTCCCCGGCCGCCACCTTCTCGTAGCGCCGCGTCAGCGCCTGGCGCATGGCGGCGTAGTCATCGCCTTCGGTGATGCCGCTGATGTTGTAGCGGCGGTATTCGGACTTCTTCATGGCCTTGCCGTCCCACACCACGCAGGAGGCCACGGTGGACTCGCCCATGGTGTGGGAGATGTCGAAGCACTCGATGCGACCCGGTGTATCGGCCAGGCCCAGGGCATCGCGCAGAGCTTCCAGGCGCTGCTCACCGCGGGACACGGTCTGCTCCCGGGCCAGCAGGGCCAGGCTGGCGTTGTTCTCGGCCATGCCCATCCAGGCCCGCTCGTTCTCGTAGCGGGCGGCCATCACAGGCGCCTTGCCCTCGACGAGCTCCTCCAGGGCTTCCCGGACGACGCCGGGCTCGAGGTTGACCAGGATCTTCCCGGGCAGGGGCTGCTCCAAATAGTGCTGCTCGACGAAAGCCACCAGCGCATCCAGCGGCGCGCAGCCCTGGGCGTTGCTGGGGAACAGGGGCCGGTCGCCCAGATGGCGTCCGCCGCGGATCATGGCCAGATTGACGCACACCGCGCCGCCCTGCTCCACCGCCGCCAGCACGTCCACGTCCTCGTCCTTGGCGCTCTCGACGAACTGCTTGTGCAGCACCGCCTGCAGATTGCGGATCTGGTCGCGGTACACCACGGCCTTCTCG
Organism: uncultured Zoogloea sp.; assembly: GCA_937967645.1. Taxonomy (GTDB): domain Bacteria; phylum Pseudomonadota; class Gammaproteobacteria; order Burkholderiales; family Rhodocyclaceae; genus Zoogloea. Next base: position 6,851 of record CALBTT010000190.1, on the reverse strand, counting down.
AAGGCCAGCGCATCGGAGGCGGCCTGCATGCGCCGCGACAGGTCGTCCACCACGTCACCATGCCGGCCGTTGAGGAACAGGCTGGCCAGCTGCACGTCGGCGGCGTAGGCCTCCTTGTCGATCAGCCCCACGCAAGGCCCGGTGCAGCGCTGGATCTGATGCAGCAGGCAGGGCCGCGAGCGGTTGGCGAAGGTGGTGTCCTCGCAGGTGCGCAGGCGGAAGATCTTCTGCATCAGGTGCAGGCTCTCGCGCACCGCCCAGGAGTTGGGGAAAGGCCCGAAGTAGCGCACGCCCTTCCGGAAACCGCCCCGGTGGTAGTAGATCTGCGGAAAGTCACCACCCGACAGGGCGATGTAGGGGTAGGACTTGTCGTCCCGGAACAGGATGTTGTACTTCGGCCCGAGGCTCTTGATGAGGTTGTTCTCGAGGATCAGGGCCTCGGCCTCGGAACGGGTGGCGGTGATGTCCACCCGCTCCACCTGCCCAACCATGATGGCGATGCGGGGGCTCAGCTGGGTGCGCTGGAAATACGAGGACACCCGCCGCTTGAGGTTCTTGGCCTTGCCGACGTAGAGCACCGCCTCGTCGGCGCCGATCATGCGGTAGACCCCGGGCTCCTCGGTGAGGGTGCGCAGGAAGGCTTTGGCGTCGAAGGCCACGCTGGCGTACCCGGCTCAGGCGAGTGACAGGATGGCGGCGCGGGCGTCGGTGTAGGTCACCCAGCCGGCCAGGGTCTGCGGATCGGTCGGGGCGCTGCCCGGCTTCGGCCGCAGGGCGTGGATACGCGCCTGGCTGTCGGCACTTACCTCGGGCCGCCAGTGGTCCAGCAGCTCGATGGCCAGCTCCGGGCGGTTGCACACCAGCACCATGTCGCACCCGGCCCCATGGGCGGCGGCGGCCCGCTCACGGATGCCACCCGCCACGCTGGCGCCCTCCATGGTCAGGTCATCGCTGAAGATCACCCCCTGGAAGCCCAGCCGGCTGCGCAGCACGTCCTGCAGCCAGAACGGGGAGAAGCCCGCCGGCCGGGCGTCGATGCGCTCAAAGATGACGTGGGCGGGCATCACCCCGCCGAGTTCGCCGGCAAGCAGGCGGAAGGGCACGATGTCCTCGGACCACACGGCGTCGAAGTCGCGCCCATCCACGGGGATCGCCACGTGGGAGTCGGCCTCCACCGCGCCATGCCCCGGAAAGTGCTTGCCGACGGCACGCAGGCCGACGGCACGCAGGCCGGCGATGACCTGCCGGGCCAGTTCAGTGGCTACGGCCGGCTCCCTGTGGAAGGCCCGGTCACCGATCACGCTGCTGACACCGTAGTCCAGGTCCAGCACCGGCGCATAGCTGAGGTCGACCCCGTGGGCCCGCAGCTCGGCTGCCAGCACCAGCCCGGCCTGGCGCGCGCAGGACTTGCCAAAGGCCGGATCGAGGGCCCAGGCCTCGCCCAGGCGCCGCATCGCGGGCAGGCGGGTGAAGCCTTCGCGGAAGCGCTGCACCCGGCCACCTTCGTGGTCCACCGAGATGATCAGCTCCGGCCGCACCGCGCGAATCGCGGCGGTCAGGGCCTGCAGTTGCTCAGGCTCGGCATAGTTGCGGGCGAACAGGATGACGCCGCCGACCAGGGGATGCTGCAGGACTTCCCGCTCCTCGGCGCTGAGTTCGTGGCCGGCCACGTCGAGCATGACGGGGCCCGGCAGGGCGTGGGATGGCTTCATGACTTCTCGATGACGGCAAAGGCGACGACGTAGTCGGTTTCGTCGGACAGGCTCAGGTGGGCGACCAGGCCCCGCTCCCGGAGGTAGGCCTCCAGCTCCGGGGTGTATTCGAACAGGGGTTTGCCCAGGGCATCGTGGCCCACGCGCACCGCGTGCAGGGTGGCCGGCGCAGCCACGCCGGTGCCCAGGGCCTTGCCGAAGGCTTCCTTGGCGGCAAAGCGCTTGGCCAGGAAGCGGCCAGGCATGCGGGACGCGCTGAACGCTTCCCGCTCCTGGTCGTGCAGAATGCGCCAGGCGAAGCGCTCCCCGTGGCGGGCCAGCGCCTCTTCCATGCGGGCGACCCGCACGATGTCGGTGCCGACCCCGTGGATCACGCCACGTCGCCCTGCTCGGCGGCCTCGCGCATCAGGCGCTTCATCTCCCGCACGGCCTCGCGCAGGCCTGTGAACACGGAGCGGCTGACGATGGAATGGCCGATGTGCAGTTCGCGGATGCCCGGCAGCCGGGCGATCGGTTGGACGTTGTAGTAGTTGAGGGCGTGGCCGGCATTGAAGCGCATGCCCAGCTGACGGATGGCCGCGCCGGCGGCGCGGATCTTGGCCACCTCGGCCAGCACCGCCGGGCTTTCGGCGTCCCGCCCGGCGTCGTGGAAGACATGGGCGTAAGGGCCGGTATGGATCTCGCAGACCCGGGCGCCGATGCGCGCGGCGGCCTCCACCTGGGCCAGCTCGGCGTCGATGAAGACACTCACGGTGATGCCATGCTCGGCCAGACGGGCCACCGCATCCTTCAGGCGGGCTTCCTGGGAGACGATGTCGAGGCCGCCTTCGGTGGTCACCTCGTGGCGCCCCTCCGGCACGAACATCGCCATTTGCGGGCGGATCGCGCAGGCGATGCCGACCATCTCGTCGGTGGCGGCCATCTCGAGGTTGAGCTTGATCTGGGTCAGCTCGCTCAGCTTGCGCACATCCGCATCCTGGATGTGGCGGCGGTCTTCGCGCAGATGCACGGTGATGCCGTCGGCGCCCCCGAGGTGGGCCTCGACGGCCGCCCAGCAGGGATCAGGCTCCCAGGTGCGGCGGGCCTGGCGCAGGGTGGCGACGTGGTCGATGTTAACGCCGAGTTCGATCAAGAGCTCTCTCCGGGATAGGCTAGCAATTCGGTGAAGACGCGGCGGGACTGGAGCACCTGCCCGCCGAGGTAATGCTGGATCAGGCGGCGCATCAAGGCCTTGCTGCCGGCCAGGGATTCCGGGTTGCGGAATTCGCCGCGGGCCATGTCGAGCAGGGTCTGGCCGGACACCACAGAGCCGTCGTCCTCGACCCCGTATTCATCCAGCGGCACCGCGCCGCGCTCGATTATATAGGCGTAGCGTGAGTCGGGCCGGACGGGGCGGCCGTCGCAGTCGGACTCGAGCTCGAGTCCGTAACCCAGCTCCTGCAGCATGGCCAGTTCGAAGCGGCGCAGCACGAGCTCCCGCGACTCGTCGTCGGCGAGCGCCCGCAGGGCCTCTCCGTAGGCCCGGTAGAGGGCCGGATGGGCATCCTCGCGGGGCAGCAGGCGCATCAGCAATTCGTTGAGGTAGTAGGCGCAGAGCAGCGCCTGGCCGCCCAGCAGGGGTTGCCCGCCCTGCCACTCGGCGCGCACCAGGGTCTTCATCTCACCGCCACCGCTCCAGTCGATGAAGAGGGGCTGGAAGGCCATCAGCACGCCCCGCAGCTGGGACATGGGGCGCCGGGCGCCCTTGGCAACCAGGCCGACGCGACCGTGGTCGCGGCTGAAGACCTCGACGATCAGGCTGGTCTCCCGGTAGGGATAGCTGTGCAGCACGAAGCCCGGCTGCTGGTCGACCCGCTGCCTGGCGCTCACCGGGCGTTTCTTTCCGTGGGCTTACTCGTAGCCGAGGCTCTTGATGGCGCGCTCGTCATCGGCCCAGCCACTCTTGACCTTGACCCACACCTCCAGGAAGACCTTGGAGTCGAACAGTTTCTCCATCTCGACACGGGCTTCGGTGCCGATCCGCTTGAGGCGCTCACCGCCCTTGCCGATGACCATGGCCTTGTGGGCGGACTTGTCCACGATCACCGCCGCATGAATGCGGCGCAGGCCGGCCTCGGCCTCGAACTTCTCGATCTCGACGGTCATGCCGTAAGGCAGCTCCTCGCCCAGCTGGCGGAACAGCTTCTCGCGGATGAACTCGGCGGCCAGGAAGCGCTCGCTGCGATCGGTGATGTCGTCCTCGTCGAAGATCCACTCGCCTTCCGGCAGGTAGGGCTCGGCGGCCTTCACCAGCTGGTCGGTGTTGCGGCCTTTCTCGGCGCTCACCGGAACGATCTCGGCAAACGGATAGACGGCGCTCATCTTCTGCAGGAAGGGCAGCAGACGGGCCTTGTCCTCGAGCAGATCGACCTTGTTGATCACCAGGATGACCTTGGCACCCTCGGGCAGCAGCTTGGCCACCTGTTCATCATCGGGGCCGTAGCGGCCGCTCTCGATCACGAAAAGCACCAGATCCACGTCGGCCAGCACCTGGGTGACGGTGCGGTTCATGGCCCGGTTGAGGGCGTTCTTGTGGCGGGTCTGGAAGCCCGGCGTGTCCACGAAGATGAACTGGGCCCGGCCCTCGGTCAGCACGCCGGTGACGCGGTGCCGGGTGGTCTGGGCCTTGCGGGAGACGATACTGATCTTCTGGCCGATAAGGCGGTTGAGCAGGGTCGACTTGCCGACGTTGGGGCGGCCGACAATGGCCACAAAGCCGGTGCGGGCAGGCTGGTCGCCAGGGGTATTGGATTCGGTCATTGCTTGGGAAGGAGTTCCAGCGCCCGCTGGGCGGACTGCTGTTCGGCGGCACGGCGGCTGACGCCGTTGCCGCGGGTCTTGAGGCCAAGGCCGGTGATCTCGCACTCGACCTCGAATTCCTGCTGATGGGCTTCACCCCGGGTCGCCGCCAGGCTGTAGCGGGGCAAGGGCATACGCCGCCCCTGCAGCCATTCCTGCAGGGCGGTTTTGGGGTCCTTCAGGGCGCGTGCGGGATCGAGCTCGGCCAATGCAGGGGCGTACAGCCTGTCGATCACCGAGCGGGCCGCTTCGAAGCCCGCATCCAGATACACCGCGGCGAAGATCGCCTCGAGGGCATCGGCCAGGATGGACGGACGACGGTGGCCACCGCTCTTCAGCTCGCCCTCACCGAGGCTGAGGTAATCGCCGAGATGCAGGCTGTCGGCCACCCGGTGCAGGGCCTCCTGGCGCACCAGGTTGGCCCGCAGACGGGAGAGGTCACCCTCGCGCAGATCGGTGAAGCGGTCGAACAGCGCGATCGCGGTGACGCAATTGAGCACGCTGTCACCGAGGAACTCGAGGCGCTCGTTGTGGGGCGACCCGAAGCTGCGGTGGGTCAGCGCCTGCTTCAGCAGTTCCGGGCGGGCAAATTGATAGCCAAGGGCCCGCTGCAATCCTTCAAGTTTCATTTGACGGCGCTGCCGGCAGTGCTCGCCGACAGATCGAACAACAGGCTCACCCCGGAGAACAGGGGCACCTTGCGGCTGTACTCCACCGAGATGACGATCTGGCCGTTCTCCTTGGTGATGTCCAGGTCGGTGGCACTGACACTGGTGATCTCATCCACCAGGGCACGCTTCGAGAAGGCCATGCGCAGCTGGGGCACGGTAGCCGTCTGGGGATCCGCGGCGGCGGCCACCGCCGCGATGGCGCGCTTGACGCCAAAGAACTCGCTGGCCACGGGGATCAGCTTGAGGCCCAGCAGCACTGAGGCTGCCAGCACCACCCCGACGAACATGGTTCCAATGAGGCTCAGTCCGGCCTGACTTTTACGTGTCATGATCAATGGAAGCTGCCTATGCGTTTGAGATCGCTGAAATTGAACCAGATGAAGAAGGCCTTGCCAACAATGTTCTGTTCCGGGACGAAGCCCCAGCCCCGGCTGTCAAAGCTGCCATCGCGGTTGTCACCCATCATGAAGTAGTGCCCCTGCGGCACCGTGCAGGAAACGCCCCGGCTAGTATAGGTGCAGTTCTCGCGGAAGGCGTAGGGCGTCACCTGAGACACGAAGGCAGGCGCATCCTTGTCGGTGATGATGTGGTGCTCCACCTCGCCGAGCTTCTCGGTGAAGCGGCTCGAGTAGTAGAGGCGATCGGCGTGGAGGTAGTCGCCGGCCTCCTGCTGGGCCATGGGCTGACCGTTGATGGTCAGCTTCTTGTCGATGTACTCGACCTTGTCGCCGGGCAGGCCGACCACCCGCTTGATGTAGTCGAGAGACGGATCACCCGGAAAACGGAAGACCATCACATCGCCACGCTTGGGCTGGTTCACCTCGATGATCTTCTTGTTGATCACCGGCAGGCGGATGCCGTAGGTCCACTTGTTGACCAGGATGAAATCGCCCACCAGCAGGGTCGGGATCATCGAGCCCGACGGGATCTTGAAGGGCTCGACGACGAAGGAGCGCAGGCAGAACACCACCAGGATCACCGGGAAGAAGCTGGCGCCGTACTCCACCCACCAGGGCGACTTGGCTCCGACAGAGCGGCGCTTGCTGGCCACGAAATGATCCAGCGCCCACAACACGCCGCTGACCACCAGCAGGACGAAAAGAATCAAAGCAAAATTCACGCGCTCACTCCTGGAGCCGGCGGCGCCGGCTTATTTACCTTCATCCACCCGCAGCACGGCCAGGAAGGCCTCCTGCGGAATCTCGACGTTGCCGACCTGCTTCATCCGCTTCTTGCCCTCCTTCTGCTTCTCGAGGAGCTTCTTCTTCCGCGTGATGTCGCCGCCGTAGCACTTGGCCAGCACGTTCTTGCGCAGGGCCTTGATGGTCTCGCGGGCCACGATGTTGGAGCCGATGGCGGCCTGGATGGCCACGTCGAACATCTGGCGCGGGATCAGCTCGCGCAGCTTGGCCACCAGTTCTCGGCCGCGATACTGGGAGTTGGCCCGGTGCACGATGATGGACAGGGCATCGACCTTCTCGCTGGACACCAGCACGTCGAGCTTGACCAGGTCGGCCGCGCGGTGTTCCTTGAATTCGTAGTCGAGGGAGGCATAGCCCCGGGACACGGACTTGAGCTTGTCGAAGAAGTCCATGACCACTTCGTTCATCGGCATGTCGTAGATCAGCTG
>CALBTT010000189.1 GCA_937967645.1 uncultured Zoogloea sp. | reverse complement strand
GAACTGCCGACCTCTCCCTTACCAAGGGAGTGCTCTGCCACTGAGCTACATGAGCTTCCACACACTCAACCTGGAGCGGGTGAAGGGAATCGAACCCTCGTCATAAGCTTGGAAGGCTTCTGCTCTACCATTGAGCTACACCCGCATTACAACGCACGACTCACAATCACCACTTCATGCCTAAACACAAACATGGAGCAACAGCATAAAACCGTTGGTGGAGGGGGAAGGATTCGAACCTTCGAAGGCAGTGCCGTCAGATTTACAGTCTGATCCCTTTGACCGCTCGGGAACCCCTCCAAGCGAGAAGCGCGCATTATAGGCACGTACCAAACCTCTGTCAAACACTATTTAAAAATATATCCTTGCCGCCTGTGCTGTAATGACAGTCGGAATCAAGACCACCCCCAGGGAGAAGCGGATTGGACAAGGATCAACTCATCGAAGCCGTGCTCGCCAGCGGGGTCGTCCTTCCAGCTCCCGGGCCCGGCTTTCTCCGCCTCCAGGCCGCAGCCTCCAATGAAGATGCGGGCCCCAGGGAGCTCGCCGCGGCGGTGAGTCAGGACCCTGCCATCACCGGCGCCTTGCTGCGGGTGGCCAACTCACCGGTGTTCCGGCCCCGCTCGGCCCCGCGCTCGGCCCAGGAGGCGATCACCATGCTGGGGCGCACCCGTACCCTCGCCACCGCCGCCAGCACCGCCCTGCGCAGCCAGTGTGCAGGACTCGACGCGGAAGTGATCGAAACCGTCTGGTCAGCCAGCGCCAATGCAGCCGCCTTCACCTATGCGGCCTGCCGGCAGTCCCCTGCCAGAGCCCTGTCGGACCTGGCCTATCTGGCCGCCCTGATGCAGGATGCGGGAATCGCGGTCCTGCTGCGCCGCAGCCCCGAGCTGACCGCAGCCCTCCGGAACCAGGCCGGTGCGCTCGAGGCCGGCGTGCGCGCGCTGGACGCGCTAAGCGGCTCGGACCACGCCGCGGCCGGGGCGCTGGTAGCCCGCAACTGGAAGCTTCCGCAAGACGTTGTAGACGCAATCCGCGCCCACCATGACCCGCGCCTGGCCGCCCGCCTTCCCGACGCTCCCCGCCGGCTGGCCATCCTCCTGGCAACGGGGCGCCGCCTGCGCGACGGGGTGACACCCGACTGGGTGGACTGGGCCGAACTGGCAGGCACTGAGCTCGGATTCGACGACACGCGGCTCGCCGAACTCGAGGGAGCCTGAGGCTCCGCCCTTCAGCTACGTGACGTACCCGCCAGGAACAGACCCGCACTGACGAACAGTCCGCCGAAGATCCGGTTCTGCATGCGCACGGCACGGGCACTGCCCGCCGCATGACGGAACCGGCTGGCCAGCAAGGCATACCCCGACATGACCAGGATATCGACGCTGCACATGGTCGCCACCATCACCACGAACTGGAGCAGGCGCGGCGCGGAGGCATCGATGAACTGAGGGACCAGCGCGGCAATGAAGACGATCGCCTTGGGGTTACCCAGGTTCACGAGGATGCCCTGCCGGTAGAACCCCCGGGGAGACGGAACCTCGAGTGAGGCCTCGCCGTCAGGTGCAGCCGGAGCACACCACTTCTGGATGCCAAGCCACACCAGATACGCAGCCCCTGCGAGCTTGAGGGCGATAAAGGCGTTCTCCGACGCGGCGAGGAGCGCTCCAAGCCCGGCGAACACCAGCGCCATCTGCAGCACCAGGGCCGTCTGCAGACCGAGGATCCCGCGCAGCGCATGCCAGTATCCATGGCGCAGGCCCACGCTCATGCTGAGCACGGCGCCCGGGCCGGGCGACAGGGCCACCACGAGGGTGGTAGCCAGAAAACCCAGCCAGAGATGGACTGACATTCGATCCTCCAGGTTTAGTCTCGGGTAGCGGCAGCCCGGGCTCAGCCGGCGCTTTCACCATCGAGGTTGAATCGCACGGGAACCACCACGCTCCCCTCCACCGCATCGCCCCCCCGTCGGGCCGGGGCAAAGCGCCAGTGCCAAACCGCGGTCAAGGCTGCCTCGTCCAGGGACTCATGCCCCGAACTGTCCTTGACCTTGACGGAGGTCGGAATTCCCTCCGCATTCACCTTCACATCCAAGCGCACCAAGCCCTGCAGGCCACGCCGGCGCGCCATCATGGGATACGCGGGCTTGGGGTTGTGCAGGTAGCTTGCACCAAAGCTGGGGGGCACGTAAGCCGACACCGGCCCGGCACTTCCAGGGGGCGCTGCCGGAGCAGTCACCACCGGCGTGGCGCTGGGCAAGGCGGCTCCGCCGCCACTGAGCACGGCAGGAGCAGGCACCTCCCGGGGCACGTCGCTGGTCAGCCGGGAAGGCGCCTCACTGGCGCTTTGCACGGGCTTCGCGACCGCTGCCGGGATCCGGGCATGGGACTCCGTCGGCGCGGCTGCATGGGGCCGCGGCGCGGCATGCGTGTCGACCGGATGCCGGACCTGGGGGGGATGCGCAGGCGCAGGCTGCACCGGGTCCGGAACCACGAGTCGAGCCTCCAGCAACTGCGGCGGATCAACCGGAGCCGGCCCGGCGTCCGTCCAGAGGCCGAATGCCACCCCATGGGCCAGCACCGACACCGCCAGCGCCCAGAGGATGCTGCGATCCACCATCACGGGCAGACACTGCCGGTCAGGTAGCGGGCACGGACAGGAAGGATTTCGATCATCAAGCTCGGACTCGGTATCGCGCAGGGGGCGGGGTCTGAAGCGCAGCCTCGGCACTCGGGTGACCGCCCCAGGCACTCTGCCCGGGGACGCATCCAACCACCTTAAGATTGGTCAAGGTTGCGGATGCTACCGAATTGTCCTCGATAGGTGGTCCCAAACATGACGCATCCGATGTCCGGCAACCCCGGAGGCCGCCATAGAACAGACGCCGCCGCCCCGCCGGAATGATCAGACCGCCATCCGCGCCGCGCCACTCCGCGTCCGGGCCAGTCTCAATGCGGCCAGGAAGCTGACCAGGAGACAGGCGATCACCCCACCTCCCAGCAGCAGTTCTTTGCCCTCGCCCCAGGCCTCCACCGCCGGCAAGGTGATCCGGGCCATACCGTAGGCCGCAACAAGGAGGCTCATGCTGCCGACGGCCAAGGCCATGATCCGCGAGGCCAGGCGGGCCACTTCGTCCGCGCGGGCGATCAGACGGGCGATCCAGAGGCCATTGAGGCCGTCGGCGAGCAGCATCCCCGCCATGAAAACCAGCCCCAGCAGAGCCGCGGACTGCCAGCCGCCGGCCTGCACACCGGCCATCGCAAACAGGGCGGCCTGGCTGACGGTATCGAAGGACAAGGCAAACAGGGCGCCCACCAGCGCGGCACCGGCCGGATGACCGACCCGAGCCAGGCTCCCGAGCCAGCGCCCCTTGAGCCCCACGGGATGCACCAGATCGTGCGGTTCCGCTGCCAGGACCGCACCAATGTTGAGCACGCCCAACAGGGCCAGGAAGCCGATGGAGATCCAGGCACCGGAGGTTTCCAGCCACTCCGGCACGACCCACTCACGGGACAGCAGACTGACGCCGACCGCCACCGCAACCACCACCGCCCCGTGGCCGAGGGAGAACAAAGTGCCGCAAAAGCGCGCCAGCCGCGGCCGTGCCAGGAGATTGCAGCGGGTCAGGCCATCGATGGTGGCCAGGTGATCGGCGTCGAAGCCGTGCTTGACGCCCAGCATGAAGACCAACAGGGCAAGCGTGAAGGGTTCGGAAGGCAGCGCATGCATGAAGTCGGCCCGGCTCGGGAATATGAAGAATCTACTTTAGTTCATACAACAACCGTGCCAAGTCCTGTCTGCGTCTCCGGCGGCCATCAACTGCGCGGCCGGTAGTGCCCGTGAGGCAGCCCTTCACCCTGCCCGTGCGGATGCCGGTGCGGCTGGCTGCGGAAGTCGGCCGTCACCAGGTTGAGGGCGCCGTGGCGGACCCCCGGCTTGGCGATCAGCGCCTCGGCGAACGCCCTCACTTCAGCCGTGGCCCCCCGCAGGATCACGCTCTCCATGCAATTGTCGTGATCGAGGTGGGCATGCAGGGTTGCCACGCAGAGATCATGGTGTTCATGCTGCGCATGGGTCACCCGCTCCGCCAGCTCCCGCTCGTGATGGTTGTAGACGTACGACAGGTTGGCGATGCAGTGCGGAGAGCCGCCGCCTTCGGGAGCCAGGCGGCTGGCTTCGATCTGGGCCCGGAGGATGTCGCGCACCGCCTCGGAACGGTTGGAATAGCCCCGGGCCGCGATCAGCGCATCGAACGCCCGGGCCAGATCTTCATCAAGAGAAATGGTAAAGCGCTCCACGGGTAGCTCCGGCATTGGCAATGCGCCAGATTCTGCACCGCACGCCCCGCGCCGGCAATCGACACCCACGCGGTCCGCTGCACTGCGATAATCGGGGCCTGCAACCGATATCCAGGACCTCCCCATGGCGCGCATCCACATCGAACTTCCCGAACAGTTCTCCTTCCGCACCGACGTCCCGATCTACCTGACCCACATCAACATGGCGCAGCACCTGGACAACTCGGCCCTCATCGGCCTGCTGTCCGAGGCGCGGATCCGCTTCTTCCAGAGTCTCGGCTACCAGGAGCTGGATGTGGAAGGCGTCGGCATCGTGATCACCGACGCAGCCCTGCAGTACAAGTCCGAGGCTTTTCACGGCGAGACCCTGGTGTTCGCCATCGCTCCGGATGATTTCAACAAGTACGGCTTCGACCTGATGTGGCAGGCCACCGACAAGGCTACCGGCCGCGAGGTCGCGCGCGGCAAGACCGGGCTCATCTTCTTCGACTACGCCGCCCGCAAGCCGGCACCGATCCCCGTGCCCTTCCTGGCCAAGCTGGGCCGCGCCGGCTGAGCCCCGGCTCAGACAGCCACATCCACCTGCTGCAGGGTCCCCGCGCTGCCGTCCTCGCGGAGGTAGACGCCGGAGCTGCGGACCTTGCCCAGCGCCGCGCCGTCCTCCTTGAGAGAGAAGTCTCCCGCCGCGCGCCCGAGGTAGAGGGCGCCGACCCCGCTCCCGGCCAGGCTGCTCACGGCGCCACCGCCCTGGGCATCCGGAGTCCATACGCCGAGCCGTCCGAATACAGGGTCGGCTTCATCGATCCAGCCGTTAGCGTCACTGTCGTAGCGGGCCAGATCGGCAAAGCCGTCGCCGCTGGCCGGACCGAAGAGCTGACGCCCGGACTTCACCTGCCCCGACTCCAGCGCGTCCAGCACCAGGAAGCCGCTGCCCTGCCCCAAGGCCGGCATATCCACCTGCTGGCCGTCCCCCATCAGGTCAAAGCGAAAGCGCTGGCTGCTCAGGCTCGCCCCGTTGCCCGCAAAGTTGATGACCAGCGGGTCCTTGCTCACCGCATTGCCGGCACGGAAGCTGAAGCTGCGGGTCTCCGTCTCGGTGCGCGACATGGAGAGGGAGAGCCGGAAACCGATCTCCTGCCCGTCTGCGGTCCGGATCGTGCCACCCGCCTCGAACTGCAGCGCCTCGCTCTCGCTACGGGTCTCGGTACGGTCATACTCCACGCCGAAGGCCGCAGCCGGCGAGGCCTCGCCCTCCCGGGCCACAGTCGCCCCAGGCACCACGGCCGTCTCCAGATCGGACGACGACACCAGATCGATCTTCTGCCCGGTCAGCGCCTCGACGAGTGCCTTCAGGAACTCGAGCTTCGGATCCAGCTTGTCTTCGCCATCAGCCGTCGGCGCCGTCGCCAGCGCCTTGTCCAGATCAAGCGCCTGACGGGCCGCATCGGACAGGACCACCGCCCGGGAAGGCGCCTGCTCGTCGCGGCTCGACGGGCGGGCGCCCACCCAGGCATTGAAACGCTCGCTGACCTCGACCCGGGTCGATGCCTGATGGCTCGCAGCGAGGGTGACACTGGCGGAATCGACTTTCATCACAGGCTCCTTGTATCCCGGGGACTGGCATGATCTACGGCGACCCGCCCGGCAACTTGACCGGCTCAGGGGGCGCTCACAGGCTTCTCCGCAGGGCCGGAAACCTGCGCTTACAGTCGGACCTGCCCCTTTCCGACGCCCGGTGCGTTGCATTACCCGACATCGGGCGTATTGTCCGGATGGATACCTAGAGAAAAGGGGTGCTGACATGCCCACCAAGACCCTGCTGACCTGCCTGACCGGCGCCGCACTGCTGCTGCCCGCCATCGCCACCGCAAGACCGGCCTATACCGTCGAGCCCATGCGCATCCACGCCGGTCCAGGCCCGGACTACCCCCTGATCGTGGTCGTCCCGCCCGGCCTCGGGCTCGAAGTCGCAGGCTGCCTCCGGGGCTATCAGTGGTGTGACGTCATCGCACCGGACGGCCTGCGCGGCTGGGCCTGGAGCGGTGCGCTGAGCTTTTCATGGAATGGCCCGCCCCTGCCGGTGATCGAGTACGGCCCGTCCTTCGGCATTCCGCTGATCAGCTTCGTGATCGGAGATTACTGGGGCCGCTACTACCGCGACCGCCCCTGGTACGACACGCACCGCCACTGGCGTCCCTCACCCCCTCCAGCGCACGTCGCCCCGCCGCCCCACCGCCCCCCGGACGACTGGCGTCGCGATGAACGCCGTGACGACCGCCGGGACGATCGCTGGGATGGACGCAGGGACGACTGGCGCCGGGACGATCACCGCGATGAGCGGCGCGCACCGCCGCCGCGCATCGAGCGGGAACGTGACCGCCATGGAAACAACGACGCCGCGCCCCCCAACCGGCCGGCTCCGCCACCCGCCATGGCGCCCGTGGCCCCGGGTGGTGGCTTCCAGCCGCCCCCCCGTCGCGACCCGCCGCCGATGGAGCAACGCCGCCCGCCGGAAGACAACGCCTCCCGCTTCCGTCCGCCGCCCGGCCAGGAGGCACCGCGCATGCACGCCCCCGAAAACCAGAACCGCTTCGGCGGCCGCATGGAAGGTGGCGGCGACCGAGGTGATCGCGGAGACCGTGGCGGACGCGGCGACCGCTGAACGGCGCCGTCAGCAGATCCGGGGCAGCGGCTCGCCGGCCAGCCAGTCCACCATGCGCCGCCCACCGAGGGTGGTCTGCATCTGCACGAAACAACGCGGATCGGCGATCACCTCGCCGATCAGGGCCGCCTGACGCCCCAGCGGGTGGGCACGCAACGCGGCCAGCAAGGGGGCGGCCTCCTCACCGGGGCAGACCGCCAGCAAGCGCCCTTCGCTCGCCAGGTTGAGCGGGTCCAGGCCAAGGAACTCACAGGCCGCGGCCACCGCCGGGGACACCGGCAGGGCCGACTCCTCCAGCACGATGCCCACCGTGGATTGCCGGGCGATCTCGTTGAGCGTGGCCGCCAGCCCGCCACGGGTGGGGTCGCGCATCAGGCGCAATCCCGGCGACGCGGCAAGGGCTGCCGCGGCGAGCCCGTGCAGGGCGGCCGAGTCCGAGCGCAGGTCCCCGTCGAAGGCCAGGCCCTCCCGCTGGGCCATGATGGCCATGCCGTGCTCACCCAGGCTGCCCGACACCAGCACGGCATCCCCGGGCCTTGCGAAGGCCCCCGACAGCTCCCGGCCGGCAGGGAGCGCCCCCACCCCGGTGGTGGTGATGAAGACGCCGTCGCCCTTGCCCCGCTCCACCACCTTGGTGTCACCGGTGACGATGGCCACGCCCGCATCGGCCGCCGCCCGCCCCATGCTCTCGGCAATGCGTTGCAGATCGGCCAGGGGGAAGCCTTCCTCGAGGATGAAGCCGGCGCTCAGATAGAGGGGCCGGCCCCCCATCATGGCCACATCATTCACTGTTCCGTGGACGCTGAGGCTGCCGATGTCGCCGCCCGGGAAGAACAGGGGTGACACCACGTGGGAATCGGTAGACACCACCAGCCGCTCCCCCGGCGCCAGTTCGGGCAGCACCGCGCCATCGTCACCCCGCGCCAGCCACGGATTGTCGAAGGCCTGCCGGAAGAGTTCGCCGATGAGCTGCTGCATGGCGCGACCACCGCCGCCGTAGGCCAGATCCACGTGGCCGCCGCGCAGATCCAGGGGACGAACATAGACGCTCTTCATGGGGAGATCCGGAGTGGAGAAGACCCGCATGATGCCAAGGAAGCCTCCGTCGTGCCCAGCGGAGGCTTCCTTGGAGCACAGGTCAGGAGTGGGCCAGCTGGCTCTCGGTGAGCTGCTTGAGGATGTCCGCCACCCCTCTGGCATGATCCGCGGTGCCGGCTGTCTTGCCGCTGAAGGACTCGATGTTGGCGAGCAGGCCGGACAGGTTGGAGACCCCACCCGCCTGGCGCTCGATCTCGCCGGCCACCCGGGCGATCTCACCGGCCAGGGTGGAGATGTCGGCCCCGATCTCGCCTGCGCTGGCACGGGATTTCTCGGCCAGCTTGCGCACCTCATCGGCCACCACCGCAAAACCACGTCCGGCCTCCCCCGCCCGCGCAGCCTCGATGGCGGCGTTGAGAGCCAGCAGGTTGGTCTGGTCGGCGATCTGCTGGATCACTTCCACCACGCCCTGGATACGCCCGCTGGCATCCGCCAGCTTGCGGGCACTGCCGGCCGCGTCGGCGGCCTGGCGGGTCAGATCACCCACCGTCTCGCTGGCCGAATGCACCACCTGCCCCTGCTCCTGGATATGGCCGGTGAGCTCTCCGACCGACGCATACAGGTCACCCGCGCAGGACTCGAGCTGGTGGGCGGTGTCGTCGCGCAGAGCATGGGACGCCCTGAGTGTCTGCCCGAGGCTGTTGAGGCCGGTCACCACCTGCGCGATGCTGCCGTCGAAACTGGCCGGATCCAGCCGGCTGTCGAAGGCCTGGGCCTGGTAGTCGGCGATCTGCTTGACGATGACCCGCGACAGCCCGGCCAGCTTGGCGCTCTGGCGGCGCAGGAAGAAGGCCTTGAACTCGCCGTAGTGGGCCACGAAGTTATCCACGTAATCGTCGCGGAAGCTGGCTCCCTCGGGGACCCGGAAGAAGAACACCGCCGTCAGGGTCTGGTTGAGGTTGAGGCCCAGGATCTCGCCAAAGGTCGAGAAACCTGCCAGCTGTGTACCGGGCAGTGCCCTGCCGATCTCCGCCAGTTCCCGGTCGTTGTAGAGGCGACGCAGGATGCAGTCGTTGAGGATGCCGGCTACCGGCGCCCCCGGCTTGCCGGCCATGAAGGCCTGGAAGTCCCGCGCGGTGCTCTGGACAAAGCCGGTCCGACGCACCAGCACCAGGTCCTCGCCCGGCGAGATGTCACAGTAGAAATTGACCCGGCCGGCCTCCACATCCACATTCACCACCGAGCGAACGTAGATCTCCTTGCCCACCTGGATCGCGAAGGAATGATCGGCCAGCTTGCTCTCGAGCTCGGTCGGCCGGCACCGGAAGTGCGCACACAAGGCCTCCACGAAGGGCACGATGCGGCCGTCCGCGGCGATCACGTCGCTCACGTAGCGCTTCTCCAGCGAAGCGCCGATGACCGGGAAGCGCACCCCTTCCGGCTCGAAGTTCTGGCTCTTCAGCACGCCGAAACGGGTCCCCTTGGCCACCTTCAGGAAGGCCACCAGGGCATGGTTCTCCAGCTTGCGGCTGCCATCGTGCAGCCAGGTGTTGCGGAAATCGAACTTGCCGCCGGCCGAACCCCCGACAAACAGGCAGGGGAAACGCCCGGACTCGTACAAGGCCTCCATGAAGAAGGACTCGGAGGCCGACAGGCCATCAAAGAGCACCTGGGCGATGGTGTCCCGGTGATCGATCTCGAAATCGACCCGCGCCGAACCGATCTGGCGGGCGATCCGCTCGACCCGCTCCCGGACCCCGATCTCCGGCTTGCCGCGGCGCAGATCCTCGCAGCCCAGGGGAATGGCCACCACTTGGGCCCGCGCGATCAGGGACGCGTCGAAACACTGGATCACCACCCGATCCCAGCTGTCACCGGTCCGGCAGTAAAGGGCATCGCCGCCGCTGCACAGTTCGCCCGCGGTGGAGCAGAGCATCACCGGCACGCCGGGGAAGCGCGCCGTCACCGCCCGGGCCACCGGCTCGATGTCCACGTGGGGGGACACATAGCCCGTGACGAAGGTGGGGGCGAAGCGTGCTGCCGCCAGTTGCGCCCCCACTTCGGCCGAGCGGCACTGCAGGGTCAGGACGCCCGGGGAGGAGGGGCGTCCCAGATTCTTGAAGAGCTTCATTCTTGTCTCCTTGCCGGTCTCGGTGCGGACCATGTGGCCGCATATCGGCGCCGAAAGCCCGACATTTACCCCGGAGAACAACAATATTTTTCAGATTTTGACGCGCTGCTTGCTTTTGATACAAGCACTTGCATGCAAGCGCTCCATCATGGGACATCTGCTCCAGAATCGCGGTTACGCCCATAGGCGTAGTACGCTGCGCAGGCCCCCTCCGACGACACCATGCAGGCGCCCACCGGCGTTTCCGGGGTGCACACCGTGCCAAACAGGCGGCACTCCCAGGCCCGCGTGACACCTCTGAGCACCGCGGCGCATTCGCAGGCCTTGTGGTCGGGCAGCGGGGTGTATTCAAGCCCGAAGCGGCGTTCCGCGTCGAATCCCGAGAAGGCATCGGCAAGACGCAAGGCCGAGCGGGGCAGCACACCGAGCCCCCGCCACTCGAAGCTGTCACGCAGGGTGAAGACCTCGGCCATCAGGGCCTGGGCCTTGAGGTTGCCTTCCACCGTCACCGCCCGGGTGAACTCGTTCTCGACCTCGGCCCGGCCCTCGTTCACCTGGCGCACCAGCATGCGGATCGCCTGCATCACATCGAGGGGCTCGAAGCCGGCAATCACCACCGGCTTGCGGAACTGCGCGGCGAAGGGCGCATAGGGGCCGGTCCCGATCACCGTGCTGACGTGGGCAGGACCGATGAAACCGTCGATCTGCCCGACCTCGCCATCCGGCCCGCCCTCGGCAATCGCGCGGATGGCCGGCGGGGTCAGCACATGGCAGCACAGGACGCTGAAATTGGCCAATCCCAGGCGGGCGGCCTCGCGGACCACCAGGGCGGTAGGCGGGGTGGTGGTCTCGAAACCGATCGCAAAAAAGACCACCTGCCGCGCGGGCTCCCGTCGCGCCAGGGCCAGCGCGTCCGTGGCGGAGTAGATCATCCGCACGTCGGCCCCCATGGCCCGCGCCTTGAGCAGGGACATGCCCCCCGCCGCCGGTACCCGCAAGGTGTCGCCATACACGCAGAGCGTCACCGGGTGGTCGAGGGCAAGGCGCAGGGCCTGCTCGATGCGGCCGGTGGGCAGCACGCAGACCGGACACCCCGGCCCGTGGATCAGCCGCAGGTTGCGAGGCAGCAGATCTTCCACGCCGTAGCGGGAGATGGCGTGGGTATGGCCGCCACAGAACTCCATGAAGGCATACGTGCGATCCGGCCGCACTTCACGCGCGAGGGCCGTGGCCAGGGTCCGGGCAATCTCTCCATCACGGAAGGCGTCCACGTATTTCACGGCCCGGTCTCTCCCGCGAGCCCGGCCTCACGCATCAGGGCCAGGGTCTCCTCGGCCTCTTCCGGATCCAGCCGGGTCAGCGCAAACCCCACATGCACGATCACGTAATCCCCAGGCACCACGCCGTCCAGCAGGGACAGCGACACGACCTTTCTGACGCCACCGAGCTCCACCACCCCCGTGTCGTCGGGCAGGCACTCGATCACGCGGGCGGGAATGGCGAGACACACGCTTACAGCCCTCCCCGCATCAGCTGGGCCCGGGCCACCCAGGCCTGCCCCAGGGACAGGCCCCCGTCCCCGGCCGGGACATGCTGCGCCTCGAACACCCGGAAACCCCGCCCTGCCAGGCGTTGACGCATGCCCACCGCCAGCAGGCGGTTGTGCATGCAGCCCCCGGAGAGCACCAGCGTCCTCACGCCGGTGGCGTGGGCCGCCTCCGCCAACCACTCCACCAGGGCCTCCAGGAGGTTGGCGTGGAAGTGGGCGGCGCCCTTGGCGGCATCGTTCTCGCCCACCAGCTGGTTGAGCAGGGGATAGAGGTTGAGCACCGACAGGCCGCTGTCCGGCCGGACATCGATGTGATGCCCCCCCGGCAGCGGCAGGATGGTGCCGAACCGCCTGGCCAGGGACTCCAGCAGCATCGGCGCCTGCCCTTCGTAGGTCATGGTCTCGCACACCCCGAGGAGCCCCGCCGCAGCATCGAACCAGCGCCCGAGGCTGGTGGTCGGCGGGCAGCGGCTTCCGCGCATGAGCATGCCGAGGATCTGCTCCACGTTGTCCCGGGCACCGAAACGCTCGATCGCCTCATCGCTCCGCCCCAGGGCGTGGAGCACGCCGACCGCCATCCGCCAGGGCTCCCGGGCAGCCCGGTCGCCACCCGGCATCGGCAGTGGGCTGAGATGTCCCAGGCGCCGGAAACCCGCGCCTTCCATCCACAGCAGCTCGCCGCCCCACGGCATGCCATCGGTGCCCAGGCCGACCCCGTCCACCGCCAGACCGAGCACAGGTTCGTCGAGCTGGTGCTCGGCGCAGACGGCGGCGACATGGGCATGGTGATGCTGCACAGGCACGGTGGCGACACCGAAGCGCTCCGCCAGGGCGTGGGCCAGGCGGGTCGAGTAGTAGTCAGGGTGGGCGTCGTGGGCGATCGCCTCCGGGCGTTGCGCAAGGATACCCAGCAGGTGTTCGGCGGCCTCGTCGAGCGCCTGGCAGGAGGCCGGATTGTCGAGGGACCCGATGTGCTGCGAAAGGAAGGCCTCGCGCCCGCGGGTCACGCACAGGCTGGCCTTGAACAGTGCCCCCAGCGCCAGCACCGGCGGCCCCGCCTGCCCCAGCGGCAGGGACAGGGGCGTGAAGCCCCGGGCCCGGCGCAGAAACTGCACGCTGCCGCCAACGGCACCTTCGACCCGCCCGGCTGGAAGATCCGGGCGCAGGCGCAGCACCGAGTCGTCGCAGCGGACCACGATGTCCCGGTCGTGCATCAGCAGCACATCGGCGATATCCGCGAGGCGCTCGAAAGCCTCCTCGTTGCCCTGCACCAGCGGCTCACCATGCGGATTGGCGCTGGTCATCACCAGGGTCAGGGGATGCGGCTCAGCCAGCCAGTCCGTGCCTTCCGGGCGTTCGGCCGCCTCGTGGAACAGCAGGGCATGCAAAGGCGTGTAGGGCAGCATCACGCCCGCCTCATCGAGCCCTGGCGCCAGCCCCGGCAGCGCGTCGTCAAAGCCGTCCCGCTTCTCCAGCAGCACGATGGGCCGTTCGGGGCTCTCCAGTGCCGTCACCTCGGCGGAGGACAGACGTACCCAACGGGCGGCACTGGCCGCATTGAGCACCATGATGGCCAGGGGCTCGTGGGGACGCCCCTTGCGCGCCCGCAGACGGGCCACCGCATCGCGGTTCAGTGCATCACAGGCCAGGTGGTAACCGCCCACCCCCTTGATCGCCACGATCTCACCCAGCCTCAGGCGGCGCAGGGTCTCGGCGACCGGATCGCGTGCCAACGCACGCACGCCGTGCGGCTCATACAATTCGAGCTGCGGGCCACAGACCGGGCAGGCATTGGGCTCCGCATGGAAACGCCGGTCGCCGGGATGAAGGTATTCCGCCTCACAGGCCGGACACTGGACGAACTCGGCCATGCTGGTCCTGGCCCGGTCGTAGGGCAGGCTGCGGGTGATCGTGTAGCGGGGCCCGCAGTAGGTGCAGTTGATGAAGGGGTAACGCCAACGCCTGTCACGGGCATCGAAGAGCTCCGACAGACAGGAAGGGCAGACCGCGATGTCCGGTCCGATCGAGGTGGCCACGCCCCCCTCCACGCTGGGCAGGATCACGAAATCCTTGTGCACGAGATCCGGTGGGATCACCTCGGGCTCGATGACATCCACCCGCGCCAGTGGCGGGGCCTCGGTGACCAGGCACTGGGTGAACGCATCCAGGATGGCCTCGCTGCCCTGGACCTCGATCTCCACACCCTCCCCATCGTTGCGGACCCATCCCACCAGGCCCAGCTTGTTGGCAAAGCGATAGACGAAGGGCCGGAAACCGACTCCCTGCACGACGCCACGGACCCTCAGACGGCGGGCCACACGGGTAGGATCAACGATCAGCAGCATGAACGCGGCGCCTCCTGTCCGGCCGCCAGCGGCCCCCCTGCCCGTCCCGCCTCGCGCCCCCGCGCCTCCAGCCACACCAGCCAGGCATCCAGCCCGGCGCCGGTCCGTGCCGACACCTGCAGCACCTCCAGCCGGGGATTGATCCGCCGGGCAAACCCGATGGCGCGCTCGACGTCGAAATCCACGTAAGGCAGCAGATCGATCTTGTTGAGCAACATGAGGCCCGCTGCCGCAAACATGTCCGGGTACTTGAGCGGCTTGTCATCGCCTTCGGTGACCGAGAGCACCACCACCTTGGCCGCCTCCCCGAGATCGAAGGCCGCCGGGCAGACCAGGTTGCCGACGTTCTCGATGAACAGCACGGCCCCTTCGGCCGGCAGCAGGCCGGGCAGGACCCGCCCCACCATCCTGGCGTCCAGGTGACAGCCCTTGCCGGTGTTGATCTGCACCGCGGGTACGCCGGTGGCGCGGATCCGCTCGGCATCGAAACTGGTCTGCTGGTCGCCCTCGATCACGGCCAGGGGCATGCGCCCGCGCAGCGCCTCGACCGTACGCACGAGCAGGCTCGTCTTGCCCGCCCCCGGGCTGGACACCAGATTGAGGGCCAGAGTGCGCCGCGCCGCCAGCCAGCGGCGGTTGGCCCCGGCCTCGGCATCATTGGTCGCCAGGATGTCACGCTCCACCCGCAGGCGACGCGTCCGCTCTCCCTCCTGGCCCCCCTTCCGGCCAGGCACGAATGCAGCGCCCGAGCGTCCCGTCACCGGACGATAGGCGCCCGGCCGCAAGACATCCGCCTCCCCCTCTTCGATCCGGACCTCACCAGCGCCACATCCACATACACCACACATGCTTGCCACCACCCTTATTCAACTTCCAGTTCGAGCACCTGCATCCGGTTGCCGCCCGTCACCTCGACCCCATAGGCTCCACAGGCCGGGCAGGCATCGTAGAGGGCATGCAGGGCCACGCTGCTGGCACAGGCCGGACAATAACCCTGCCCGGGCACTTCCTCGATGCGCAGCTCGGCCCCTTCCGCCGGCCCCCCCGTCATCACGGCTTCAAAACAGAAGCGCAAGCTGTCGGGCTCGACGGCAGCCAGCTCACCAAGTGCCAGCACGATCGTCCTGACGCGCACGAAGGGATTCTGCTTCCTGGCGTCATCGACAATCTCACGGATCGACTCGGCAAGCGACATTTCATGCATCCAGATCTCCTCGGAGGCACTGCACCCAGCGCCTGGACGGGCTACAAAGATACGCCTTTCAGGGAACAAATTCGGCGAAAGGCATGCGAAGACCTCTCCCCGGAGCACAAGCGCCTCATTTCCATGCAGACCAGATATGAAAAATGGTGATAGGCTGCAGATCGCTGCGCCAACGCGTCCTCCTATGACTTTTGTCGCAACGATTTCCAGTTTCCCCTACAACTTTGGATGCCCAGTACCTTATCGTGCTGATCCTATGAAGAGCCTCCTGCCCCTCCTCGTCGCAGCCCTGTTTTCCAGCGCACCGGCGCTGGCACAGACGCCTCCCTCCGAGCCCGCCGCCAAGCCCGCAGCCAGCCCGGACGCCGATGCCCCGTTGCCCAGCCCGCCAAAGATAACCCGTTGGGAAAACACCGGGATGACGCCCATCGAGGCACGGGAATGGCAGAGCTACAACTTCTCGCCCAACGATGCCGCCAACTGGAAACGGGCCGGATTTGCGCCCCTTGTGGCGCGAACCTGGTCCGACAAGGGCTTCGACGCCGATGAGGCCCGGGAATGGCTGAATTCGAGCAAGACCAACCGCAGCCTGATGGCTGACCTGGACCAGTCGGACCCCAGCCAGTGGAAACGTGAAGGCTTCACGCCCGCCGACCGGCTGGCCTGGTGGGAGGCCGGCTTTGCGTTCGAGGACGCCGTCCTGCTCACCCGCGCCGGCATGTCCCCCGCCGAGGCCGCCTGGAACGGCCACGAGAAACTCAAGACCCTGCGCGGCGGCGCGGCGGCAGCAGCGCCTGCCGCAGCCACCGCCCCCACCGCCAAGCCCGGTGCGTCCGCGGAGGCAAGTGGTGGTGGCCTCCCCAGCTTCCAGTCCATCTGGAAAGTGGTGGGCTCCTACGTCAAGTTCGGGCTGGCGGTCTTCATCGCCTTCATCGCGGGCGGCTTCGCCTTCTTCCTGCTCCGGCGCCGGAACATCAACCGACACCTCAAGACCGACATTGCCGCCGACGCCCCCGAGAGCGAGCTGCCGCCTGCCCAGGCCCCCTCGACCGAAAAACGTCGGCCGGCCCGCCGCTTCGCCCTGCTACGCAGCTCCACCCCCCATTGCGTGCACTGCAAGAGCCTGAACGTGCGCCAGTCCCGCATGCATCCCCATCGCTTTGCGGGGATCAACTTCACCGAGTATTTCCGCTGCAAGCAGTGCGGACGCCACTTTGCGATCGTCAGCTACACCCCGATCCTGGTTGCCGGCGGTGGCGTGGTGCTGACCCTGACCCTCATCACCTCCGGCTTCATCTACATGCTGTCCTTGGTCCATTGAGCCAGCCGGCGGGCCGCAACCCGCCGTTCAGCGCATGGCCAGGACCGCGAGCGTGACCTCATGAACCGTCTCGTCATCCGCCCCACCGACTTCGCCAATGCCACCAGCACCGGCGATTTTCTTGATCTGCTGGATCACTACATGCGCAGCCCGACCGGCAACGGCACCGCCATGTCTGCCGAGCTGCGCCAGCGTCTCCCCGAGCAGCTCCGGCAGCGCCCCACGGTGCTGAGCTTCATCGCCTACCTGGACGGGCGGGCCGCCGGCCTGATCAACTGTGTCGAGGGCTTCTCCACCTTTGCCGGCCAGCCGCTGCTCAACGTTCATGACATCATCGTGCGGGAGGATTGCCGCCGCCAGGGCATCGCCCGCGCGCTGCTCGCCCATGCCGAACAGGTCGCCCGCGAGCGAGGCTGCTGCAAGCTGACCCTGGAGGTCCTCGAAGGCAACACGGGCGCCCGCCAGGCCTACCTGGACTTCGGCTTCCAGGGTTACCAGCTCGACCCGGCCATGGGCCAGGCCTTGTTCATGGAAAAGAAGCTGGCCTGAACCCGGCGCTGCTCAGAAGCACTGCCACTCCTCCAGCAGGCGGTATTCGGCGCCACGCATGTCCTGCTTGAAGCGCCCATAGCCGTCCGAGGACGAATACCCCCCCAGATCGAAGCGCTCGCAACCGCGCTCCCGCATCGCCTGGGCGGCATTCCACAGCAGGAAGTTGCCGGCCTTGCTGCGCCGGGCATCGGGGCCATACCAGCCCACGAAATACTCGGCACTGCGCGCAAAACGCACCACGATCATGCCGGCAACGGGCTCGCCCTCCAGCAGCGCGCGACAGACGAAGAAATCATCCGGTGCATGCCGCTGCAGGGCACGCAGGAAGCCTACCGAGGTGCCGGAGAAGCCCTTCTCCGCCATGTGGCCGGCGTGGCGGGCCAGTATCCACTCTCGTGCCTCTTCGCTCGTGCTCATGTCGAAGACCAGGCCGCCGCGCTCCGACACCTTCAGGTGATTGCGCCAGTTGGGGGCCAGGCCTGCCCGCAAGGCAGCCTCATCGCGCCGCAGATCCAGCACGGCAGAACACCATCCGGTCACGCCCCGGGGCCTGAACCCGGCCTGCTGCATCAGGCTGCGCTGCGCCTCCCCATCCTCAAGCCCCGGGGCGAGCAGCAACAAACCCCGCCGGCCGATACGCCAGCGCCGCCGCAGGGCCGTGTAGACCTCGCCCTGCCGCTCAACAGTTGCAGACGGCACCAGAAATTGCGGACCGCGGTTGATGCGGGCCGCCACCGGCAGGCCGAGGACGCGCTTGACCAACACCTGACAGAGAGCCAGGGCCCGCCCATCCGATTCAAAGGCCAGGCGATCCACGCCCCAGCCTTCATCCCGCTTGGCCTCGCCATACGCCCAGCATTGGGTCAGATGCGGCGCCGGAAGGGATGCGTACAAGGCATCCCACTCCTCACGGTCCGCCATCTGGCGGATGCGACAGGTGGTGCGCGCGCCATGAGGTGCGACAAAGGCTGCGTGGTGCATCGGCGGGGCCTGGAAAACAAACAGGCTTCGATGCTAACGGCGCATGCGTGTGCCGTCGCGGCACGCCGTCACACCAGGCCCGCATCAAATAAAAATCGCCTGCCCGGCGCAAGCCGATGGCAGGCGATGGCACCGAGCGGGAAGCCTCAGCGCTGGATCTGGGTCACATCACGCACCGCGCCGGTGTCGGCACTGGTGGTCAGCGCCGCATAGGCCTGCAGGGCCGCAGACACGTGGCGGACCCGGTTGGCCGGCTTCCAGCCGCGGGCATCTTGGGCGGCACGGCGACGGGCCAGCTCGGCATCGGCCACGGCCAGGTGGATGCGGCGGTTGGGGATGTCGATCTCGATGGTGTCCCCCTCCTCCACCAGGCCGATGGCACCGCCGCAGGCCGCCTCGGGCGAGGCATGGCCGATCGACAGGCCCGAAGTACCGCCGGAGAAGCGGCCATCGGTCAGCAGGGCACAGCTCTTGCCCAGGCCCTTGGACTTCAGGTAGCTGGTCGGGTAGAGCATCTCCTGCATCCCCGGACCGCCCTTCGGGCCTTCGTAGCGGATCACCACCACGTCGCCAGCCACGATCTGGTCGGCGAGGATGCCCTCCACCGCGGACTCCTGGCTCTCGAACACGCGGGCCCGGCCGGTGAAGGTCCAGATGGACTCATCCACGCCAGCGGTCTTCACGATGCAGCCCTTTTCGGCGATGTTGCCGTACAGCACGGCCAGCCCCCCATCCTGGCTGAAGGCATGGGCCTTGTCGCGGATCACACCCTTGCTGCGGTCCATGTCCAGCTCGTTCCAGCGGCGATCCTGGCTGAAGGCGACCTGGGTCGGCACACCACCCGGCGCGGCCTTGTAGAAGTTGAACACGCCGGCATCGTGCGCCTGCATCACGTCCCAGGTGGCCAGGGCCTCAGCCATGGTCTTGCTGTGAACGGTCGGCAGGTCGGTGTGCAGCAGGCCGGCGCGGCTCAGCTCGCCAAGGATGGCCATGATGCCGCCGGCACGGTGCACATCCTCGATATGCACGTCGGCAACGGCCGGCGCCACCTTGGACAGGCAGGGCACCTTGCGCGAGATGCGATCGATGTCCTTCATGGTGAAGTCGACACCGGCCTCCTTGGCGGCAGCCAGCAGGTGCAGCACGGTGTTGGTGGAGCCGCCCATGGCCACGTCGAGGCTGATGGCGTTCTCGAAGGCCTTGAAGCTGGCGATGGCGCGCGGCAGTACCGACTCGTCGTCCTTCTCGTAGTAACGACGGGCCAGATCCACGATGCGGCGGCCGGCCTCCTTGAACAGGCGCTCCCGGTCGGCGTGGGTGGCCACCACCGTGCCGTTGCCCGGCAGGGACAGACCCAGGGCCTCGGTCAGGCAGTTCATGGAGTTGGCGGTGAACATGCCGGAACAGGAGCCGCAGGTCGGACAGGCGGAACGCTCGATGGCATCCACCTCCTCGTCGGAACAGCTGCTGTCGGCCGCCTTGACCATCGCATCGACCAGGTCGAGGGAGATCACCTTGGCTTCCCACTTGACCTTGCCGGCCTCCATCGGGCCGCCCGAGACGAAGATGACCGGGATGTTGAGGCGCATCGCGGCCATCAGCATGCCCGGGGTGATCTTGTCGCAGTTGGAGATGCACACCATCGCATCGGCGGTGTGGGCATTGACCATGTACTCCACGCTGTCGGCGATCAGGTCGCGGGAGGGCAGACTGTAGAGCATGCCCCCGTGGCCCATGGCGATGCCGTCATCGATGGCGATGGTGTTGAATTCCTTGGCCACGCCGCCGGCCGCCTCGATCTCCCGCGCGACCAGCTGGCCCAGATCCTTGAGGTGCACATGGCCCGGCACGAACTGGGTGAAGCTGTTCACCACGGCGATGATCGGCTTTTCGAAGTCGCCGTCCTTCATGCCGGTGGCGCGCCACAGGGCGCGGGCGCCGGCCATGTTGCGGCCGGCGGTGGAGGTACGGGAGCGGTACTGGGGCATCTCTGGGAACTCCGTGTTCACGAATGGGTTGTTGCCAATCTTCCATTCTAGCGCCTGGAACCCCCGCTGCTGCCATCCTGATTCACCGCGCGCTGCCCGCCAGCACTTACGCATACGACAGTTCGGGTATTCCCCCATTGGCCCCGTTCCCCGGAGAAGCCCTAATGACGCCACAAACGGCGCATGCAGGGGAGGACCGCCGGGCGACACCAGCGCACCATTCGTTACATTCGGGCAAAGGTGTAGACAAGGTCCATCCCTATGCTGTGACTCACAAAAAATATCGGAGACCTTGCAATGAGCGCATTGCCCATCCTGGCTGCCGTCCTGTCGGCCGCCCTCCTCCTCGGCGCCCTCCATCACCGCGCGGCATCCCGCCGCCGCGCCGCACCGATCCCGCCTGACCCGCTTGAACGCCTTCGGCCGCACCGCCCGAAACGCTGACCCCCAACTCCACTTCCGGGACACACCATGAGCGAGTTCATCCTCGAGACCGCCGGGCTGACCAAGGAATTCAAGGGCTTCGCCGCGGTTTCCAATGTGGATCTGAAAGTCCGCCGCGGCCACATCCACGCCCTGATCGGCCCCAACGGCGCGGGCAAGACCACGGTCTTCAACCTCCTCACCAAGTTCCTCCCGCCCACCCGCGGCAGCATCATCTTCGACGGCCAGGACATCACCCGGGAGGCGCCCGCCGCCACCGCCCGCCGCGGGCTGGTACGCTCCTTCCAGATCTCCGCCACCTTCCCGCACCTGAGCGTGATGGAGAACGTGCGGATCGGCCTGCAGCGCAAGCTGGGCACCGAGTTTCACTTCTGGCGTTCCGAGAAGAGCCTCAACGTCCTGAATGACCGGGCCATGGAGCTGCTGGAGGCGGTGGACCTCACCCAGTTCGCCGACACCATCACTGCCGAAATGCCCTACGGCCGCAAGCGCGCGCTGGAGATCGCCACCACCCTGGCCCTCGAGCCGACCATGATGCTGCTCGACGAGCCCACTCAGGGCATGGGCCAGGAGGACATCAGCCGGGTCGTCGAGCTGATCCGCAAGGTATCCGCCAACCGGACCATCCTGATGGTGGAGCACAACCTTTCCGTGGTGGCCAACCTGTGCGACCGGATCACCGTGCTGCAGCGCGGCAGCATCCTCGCCGAAGGCCCTTACGAGGAAGTCTCGAAGAATCCCCAGGTGCTCGAGGCCTATGTGGGCTCGAGCGACATGAACGACGCCCACCACTGACCGCCATGACCAGCGCCTTCGACCCCAAGCCCGAAATGCTGCGGATCAGCGATCTGCACGCCTTCTATGGTGAGTCCCACATCCTGCACGGCATCGATCTGCACGTGGGGCGCGGCGAGTGCATCACCCTGCTGGGCCGCAACGGCTCCGGCCGGTCCACCACGCTCAAGTCCATCCTCGGCCTGGTGGGGCGCCGCAGCGGCTCCATCATGGTGAATGGCAAGGACGTGATCGCCGAGCCTACCCACCGCATGGCCCGCCACGGGATCGGCTACGTGCCCGAGGAGCGGGCCATCTTTGCGTCCCTGAGCACCGAGGAGAACCTCATGCTGCCGCCCCAGGTGGCCAGCGGCGGCATGTCGGTGGACGAGATCTACCGGATGTTCCCCAACCTGCAGGAGCGTCGCAACAGCCCCGGCACCAAGCTGTCCGGCGGCGAGCAGCAGATGCTCGCCATGGCTCGCGTGCTGCGCACCGGCGCCAAGCTGCTGCTGCTCGACGAGATCACCGAAGGCCTCGCGCCGGTGATCGTCAAGAAGCTCGGCGAGGTCATCGTCGAACTCAAGAAGCGCGGCTTCACGATCATCCTGGTGGAGCAGAACTTCCGCTTCGCCGCCCCCCTGGCCGACCGCCATTACGTCCTCGAGCACGGCGAGATCATCGCCACCATCAGCCAGCAAGAGCTGCCCGGCCGCATGGACTGGCTGCACCAGACACTCGGCGTCTGAACATCCGCACACCACAACCAGAAGGAGAGAGACATGACCATCAAGAAAGCGGTTTCCATCGCCTGCACGGCCGCCCTGGCCACCCTGTCGGCCGGCGCCCACGCCCAGATCTCTGGCGGCGTGGTGAAGATCGGGGTACTCACCGACCTGTCGGGCACCTATTCCGACCTGGCCGGCTCCGGCGCCGTGCTGGCCACCAAGATGGCCATCGAGGACTTCATCGCCAAGGAGAAACCCGACTTCAAGATCGAGATGGTCAGCGCCGACCACCAGAACAAGGCCGACATCGCCTCCAACAAGGCCCGCGAATGGTTCGAGCGTGAAGGCGTGGACACCGCCACCGAGCTGGTCACCACCTCGGTGGCCCTGGCGGTGATGAAGATCGCCAAGGAGAAGGAGCGCATTGCGCTGATGAGCGGCCCCGGTTCCACCCCGATCACCAATGAGCAGTGCAACGACGTCTCCGTCCATTACACCTACGACACCTATGCCCTGGCCAACGGCACGGCCAAGGCCGTGACCAAGCAGGGCGGCAAGAGCTGGTTCTTCCTGACCGCCGACTACGCCTTCGGCCAGGCCCTCGAAAAGGACGCCTCGGCGGTCGTCACTGCCAACGGCGGCAAGGTGCTGGGCTCGGTGCGCCACCCCTTCCCCGGCTCCGACTTCTCATCCTTCCTGCTCAAGGCCCAGGCCTCCGGCGCCCAGGTCATCGGCCTGGCCAATGCCGGCGCCGACACCACCAATGCCATCAAGCAGGCGGCGGAATTCGGCATCACCCCCACCCAGTCGCTGGCCGGCCTGCTGATGTTCATCACCGACATCCACTCCCTGGGCCTCAAGAGCACCCAGGGCATGTACCTGACCGAAGGCTTCTACTGGGATCTGAATGAAGAGACCCGGGCCTGGTCGAAGCGCTTCTTCGGCGTGCAGAAGAAGATGCCCACCATGGTCCAGGCCGGCCAGTACTCCTCGGTGTATCACTACCTGAAGGCCGTCAAGGCGGCTGGCAGCGATGACGCCAAGAAGGTCATGACCCAGATGAAGAAGCTCCCGATCAACGACTTCTTCGCCAAGAACGGCCAGATCCGCGAAGACGGCCGGATGGTCCACGACATGTACCTGATGCAGGTGAAGAAGCCCGCCGAGTCCAAGTATCCGTGGGACTACTACCACGTCCGCCAGGTCATCCCGGCGGCCGAGGCCTTCCAGCCCCTGTCCCAGTCCCGCTGCCCCCTGGTCAAGAAGTAAACCGCGCCTGACGCAACCACGATCCCCGACGCGCCCCTGCGGCGCGCCGGGCATGGAGTGACCCATGGAAATCCTCGGCGTTCCAACCGCCCTGCTGGGCAGCCAGTTGCTGGTGGGGCTGATCAACGGCTCCTTCTACGCAATCCTCAGCCTCGGCCTGGCCATCATTTTCGGCCTGCTCAACATCATCAACTTTGCCCACGGGGCGCAGTACATGATGGGGGCCTTCATCGCCTGGCTGGCCCTCACCCGCTTCGAGATCAACTACTGGGTGGCCCTGATCGCCGCCCCGCTGCTGGTCGGCCTGTTCGGCGTCATCCTCGAGCGGACCATGCTGCGCAAGCTGTACAAGCTCGACCACCTCTACGGCTTGCTGCTGACCTTCGGCCTGGCGCTGATCATCGAAGGCATCTTCCGCGACCAGTTCGGCATCTCCGGCGAGTCCTATGAAGTGCCCGAAGCCCTCTCCGGCGGCATCCACCTGGGCTTCATGTTCCTGCCGATCTACCGCGCCTGGGTGGTGGTAGCCGCCCTGACGGTGTGCTTCGGCACCTGGTTCATGATCGAGAAGACCAAGCTCGGCGCCTACCTGCGGGCCGGCACCGAGAACCCGCAGATCGTGCAGGCCCTGGGCATCAACGTACCGTTGCTGATCACCTTCACCTACGGCTACGGCGTGGCCCTGGCCGCCTTTGCCGGCGTGCTCGCGGCTCCGGTGTTCCAGGTCAATCCGCTGATGGGCTCCAACCTGATCATCGTGGTCTTCGCGGTGGTGGTGATCGGCGGCATGGGCTCCATCCTCGGCTCCATCGTCACCGGCATCGGCCTGGGACTGGTCGAGGGCCTGACCAAGGTCTTCTACCCCGAGGCCTCCGCCGTCGTCGTCTTCGTCATCATGGTCATCGTTCTGCTGGTCCGCCCCGCAGGGCTGTTCGGCAAGGCCTGATCCCAAGGAGCATGTGCATACCATGAGCACCCCGAGCCAAACGACCACCCTGATCAAGCCCGAGGTCCTGTACACCGGGCTCTTCATCGTCGGCCTGATCGCCCCCTTCGCGATCTACCCGACCTTCCTGATGAAGCTGTTCTGCTTCGCCCTGTTTGCCTGCGCCTTCAACCTGCTGCTGGGCTTCGCCGGCCTGCTGTCCTTCGGGCATGCGGCCTTCCTGGGCACGGCCGGCTATGTCTGCGGCCTGATGGTCCGCGATGTCGGCGTCACGCCAGAGGTCGGCATCCTGGCCGGCACCGTCGCGGCCGGGCTGCTCGGCTGGCTCTTCGGCGTCCTGGCCATCCGGCGCACTGGCATCTATTTCGCGATGATCACGCTGGCCCTTGCCCAGATGGTCTACTTCATCGTGCTGCAGGTGAAGGCAACGGGCGGCGAGGACGGCCTGCAGGGCGTGCCCCGCGGCCACCTCTTCGGGGTGGTGGACCTCTCCGACAACATCGCCATGTATTACCTGGTGTATGCCGTCTTCAGCGTGGGCTTCTTCATCATCTACCGGACCATCCACTCACCCTTCGGGCAGATCCTCAAGGCCATCCGCGAGAACGAGCCGCGCGCCATCTCGCTGGGCTACGACGTGAACCGCTTCAAGCTGACCGCCTTCATCATCTCGGCCTCCCTGGCCGGCCTGGCGGGTGCCACCAAGACCCTGATCTTCCAGCTGGCCTCCTTGTCGGACGTGCATTGGCACACGTCTGGTGAAGTCGTCCTGATGACCCTGCTCGGCGGGCTTGGCACCATCCTCGGCCCCGCAGTGGGCTCGGCCACCATCATCACGTTGCAGAACGAACTGGCCGACAAGGTCGGCTCGTGGGTCACCGTGATCATGGGCGTCATCTTCGTCGTCTGCGTGCTGGCCTTCCGGCGTGGCATCGTCGGCGAAATCCAGGCCCTGATCCACCGCGCCGGCATCCGCTAGGCAAAACTTCTACCCACCCGCCGGCGGCCTGCGAAAAGCGGCCGCCGCATCGGGCACCGCGCGGCCGCAAGTCAGTTCGCCGACGCGTTAACTCAATACCGGTGGTGATTTATTCAATAACGCGGCGCGAGAATTGAGATCCGGAGCAGCGGATCTCAATTCCGGGGGGCGAGATTTCAAATATGGGGGATGAGATCTCAAATCTGCAGTCTGAGATTTCAAATCCGGAGGGCTGGATCTCGATTCCGGAGCACGAGACCTCGGTTCCGGGGAGCAGGATCTCAAATCCGCGGTGCGAGATCTCAAATCCCGGCCGGATCCGCGAACTGTAGGGGCGGCTTCAGCCGCCCGCGGACTCCGATCAAGCACCTGCGGGCGGCTGAAGCCGCCCCTACACCGGCCCCCACACCGGCCCCTACACGGGCCCCAACAGCGTCAAACCCTGAAACGGGAGACGGTCTGCTGTAGCTGGCTGGCCAGGGCTTCCATGTCCCGTGCGGCGTTGGCGGTGGCCTCGACGGCGTCGTTGTTCTCCCGGGCCATGGCGGCGATGTTGTCGATGCTGCTGGCAAGGGCCGCGCTGGCCGTGCGCTGCTGCTCGGTGGCCTCTGCAATCTCGTCGAGGCCCTGCCCCACCTCCACCACCGACTCGTTGGCCGCCGCGATGGTGCCAGACACCACCCCGACCGCGCTGCGGCTTGAGGCGAGGTGCTCCAGCCCACGGTGGATGGATTCACGCACCGCCACCGACTGCTTGCTCAGCGTCGAGGTCACCGCGTCGATCTCGCCAGCCGAACGGGCCGACTTTTCGGCCAGCTTCCGCACCTCGTCGGCCACCACCGCAAAGCCACGCCCCTGCTCACCCGCCCGCGCCGCCTCGATCGCTGCGTTGAGGGCCAGCAGGTTGGTCTGCTCGGCGATGTCCCGGACCTCCTGGGTCATGGCCGTGATCGACGTGGTGGACTGCACGAACTGCTCCACCGAATCGGCCATCTGCCTGACGGCGTCCTCGGCGTGGCTCACTTCGACCACCAGGGACTCCAGCGTCTTGCCCCCCTCGTGGGCACGCCTCAGGCTCTCCTGCGAGCGCTGATGCACGCGCTCGGCGCCCGTCGCCACGCTGGCGATGTTGGCCGCCATCTGCTCGACCGAAGCCGCCGCATTGACTGACTGCGCATTCTGGTTGTGGGAGCCCTCCGCCACGCGTCCCGCGCTTGCGGAAAGCTGGTGGGCCGATCCCGTGACCCGCGATGCCGACTCGGACACCTGGCGCACCAGCTGGGCGATGGTGCCGAGCATTTCATTGAAGGTGACTGCGGTACGCCCGATCTCGTCACGCCCGGCAACCGCAAGCCGCCGGGTCAGGTCCCCTTCACCCTTGGCGATCTCCTCCAGGCTGGAGCTCATCGCCTCGAGAGGCGTCACCACGAAGCGGCGGATGAAGATCACGACGAACAGGATCAGCGGCAGGGAGACGATCAGGGCCGCAAAAATGCTCTTCCACATGAAGGCATCCACCGCCGCATTCACCTTGTCGAGGGAGATCTTCATGCTGACCAGGCCCAGCGGGGTACCCGCCGTCACCTGATGGCAGCCCATGCAGTTCTTCCCGAGGTAGTTCTCCGAGGCCAGCGCCGGCTTCACGACCCGCAGGTATTCACCGTGCTGCGCGTCGCGCTCGACCCGGATGACTTCCTTGCCACTGCCCAGCGCAGCCTTCTCGTCCTCATCGAGGGCAGGCTGCGGGCGGTTACCCGGCCCGAACTGCTTGCTGACCGCCTCTCCCCGGATCACCACCAGATCCTGAATGATGGACAGCTGTTTGATCTGATCGAGAAAGACCTCCCGCTGGCCCACCGTGCCCGTGATCATCATGCCGGTGAGGCCGGCCATGGTCATTTCGTGCACGCTATGGGCAAAGTCCTGGGCCTGATCGATGGCCGTCTCACGATTGACCTGGGTTTCCCAGGCGATCATGCCTCCCCAGGCGATGACGAGCATCAACCATATGGCGCCGGTGAGTCGAAGCCATATGGGTGTATCCGCAAGCTTGCGCATTATCCAATCCTCTAGGCGGCCGTCCGCCCCGCGATCCGGCCTATTGTCGTTGTCAGTGGTCAACGGCAGGAGGCAGAAGGGCTTTAAGCTTTGGGGACGGTTCAGGCGCCGGACTTGGGCGCGGCAGGGCGTGCGTTGAGTCGCTGGGTGGCAGCGTTCCAGTCGGCCTTGGCGATCAGGGGCCAGCCCAGCAGGGCGCGGTCGATGGATTCGTCGATGAGAACCGCTTCTTCGCGCCGCGGCGGCTTGAGCACGAAATTGACCACCTCGTTGCGATCGCCCGGATGGCCGATGCCGATGCGCAGGCGCCAGTAGTCCTGGGTACCGAGGTGTGCGGTGATGTCCTTGAGGCCGTTGTGGCCCCCCATGCCGCCACCAAACTTGAGGCGGAGCTGCCCTGGAGGGATGTCGAGCTCGTCATGCACGACGAGGATCTCGGCCGGGGTGATGCGATAGAAACGCGCCAGTGCGGCCACGGACTGGCCTGAGCGGTTCATGAAGGTCTGCGGCATCAGCAGCCACACCGCGTCGGTGCGGGCATTGGCAGCAAGGCCATGGAAGCGGGCTTCCTTGCTGAACGACACGCCCAGGTCACGGGCGAGGCGCTCGCAAAACCAAAACCCGGCGTTGTGCCGGGTTTCGGAGTACTCGTCGCCCGGGTTGCCGAGACCGACGATGAGCTTGGGTGCAGGCTGGCTCATGCGTCAGCGCTCCAACAACCCTGTGGGGGCGATCAGGCTGCGGTTTCTTCGGCGTCGTCGCTGCCGCGGACAGCCAGGATGGTGGCCACAACCGGGTCCTCACCGTGGGTCAGGGCCTTCACGCCCTTCGGCAGGGTCAGCGCGGACACGTGGATGGAGGCGCCGCTCTTCAGGTCCTTCAGGTCCACTTCAACGAATTCGGGCAGGTCGCCAGGCAGGCATTCCAGGTCGAGTTCGGTCAGCGGGTGGGAGACCATGCCGCCTTCGAGCTTGACGCCCGGGGCGATGTCGGCGTTCACGAAGTGCAGGGGCACCTTCACGTGGATCTTGTGGGTGGCGTCAACGCGCTGGAAGTCCATGTGCAGCACTTGCTGCTTGTACGGGTGCCACTGGGTGTCCTTGAGGATCACGGACTGGGCGGTGCCGTCCAGGATCATGCTCAGCACGGAGGAGTGGAAGGCTTCGTTGCGCAGGGCGTGGAAGATCTCGTTGTGGTCAACTTCGACCTGCACGGGGGCGCTGGTGCCGTAAACGATGGCGGGCACGCTGCCAGCGCGACGCAGGCGGCGGCTCGCACTCGAACCCTGCTTTTCACGCGTTTTGGCATTGAATTGAATGGTCATTTCTACTGCTCCAGTTAAAAAGCCCCTCCGCGACCAGAAGGGCTGAAAAAAGCCGGAGCCCAAGGGCTCCGGCTCGAAAACACTTGGCTTTACTCGCTGAACAGCGAGCTGACCGATTCTTCGTTACTGATCCGCAGGATCGTGTCGGCCAGCAGCTCGGCGATGGAGACGGAACGGATCCGCTTGCAGGCCTTGGCTTCGTCGGACAGCGGGATGGTGTCGGTGACGACCAGCTCGTCGAGGTCGGACTCATTGAGGCGGCTGATCGCCGGGCCGGACAGCACCGCGTGGGTACAGTAGGCCATCACGCGCTTGGCGCCGTTTTCCTTGAGGGCCTGAGCGGCTTTGCAGAGGGTGCCGGCGGTATCGACGATGTCGTCCATGATCACGCAGGTACGGCCTTGCACTTCACCGATGATGTTCATCACCTCGGACACGTTGGCCTTGGGACGACGCTTGTCGATGATGGCCAGATCGCACTCGAGGCGCTTGGCAAAGGCACGGGCCCGGACCACGCCACCCACGTCGGGGGACACGACCATCAGGTCTTCGTACTTCTGCTTTTCCAGGTCGGCCAGCAACACCGGGGCGGCGTAGATGTTATCCACCGGGATGTCGAAGAAACCCTGGATCTGGTCGGCGTGCAGATCGACCGTGAGAACGCGCTGGACGCCGGCGGCCTGCAGCATGTTGGCCACCACCTTGGCGGTGATGGGCACACGGGCCGAACGGGGACGGCGGTCCTGACGGGCGTAGCCGAAGTAAGGAATCGCTGCGGTGATGCGGCCAGCGGAAGCCCGCTTCAGCGCATCCACCATGATCAGCAATTCCATGATGTTATCGTTGGTGGGAACGCAGGTGGGCTGCAGGACGAAGACGTCCTTGCCACGCACGTTCTCGAGAAGTTCGACATTGACCTCGCCATCCGAGAACCGCCCGACAGTGGCGGAACCCAGGGATTTCCCAAGGCGGCGAACCACATCCGCGGCCAGTTTGGGATTGGCGTTGCCGGTGAAAACCATCAGGCTGCCCGAAGCCATGATCACCTCTCGTTACTGCAGTGAAGTACAGCTTAAAACAAAACGGGCAGGTTTTAGGCCTGCCCGCTGAATTTGGCTGGGGAAGAAGGATTCGAACCTTCGAATGCCGGAATCAAAATCCGGTGCCTTGACCAACTTGGCGACTCCCCAAGAAATCGTTTCGCAACTTACACAACCCATTCCTGCAGGGGGTGTCTGTCGAGCCCTTCGGCTACCCAGACCTTCATGCCCTGCGGGGCGGCTGCTGCAACCTGCTGCGCCTGCACCTTCGAATCGAAGGGAGCAAACACGCAAGCTCCTGAACCACTCATTCTCGCTGCCCCGTACTGCGACAACCAGATCAGCGACTCAGCCACTTTCGGAAACCGTCTGCAAACAACTGCCTGCATGTCGTTTCGCGTTGTGTGCATCGCGAAGGCCCGCATTATTAGGATTTCGCTATCGCGTGTCAACTCCTGATCGGAAAAAATTTCAGCGGTGGGTACAAACGCATCCGGCGCCACCATCACATACCAGGCCGGAGGCACGCTCAAAGGCTGCAGCGCCTCCCCCACACCCTCGGCAAAAGCGGTCTCTCCGAAGATGAAGAAAGGCACGTCGGCGCCCAGCCCGAGCCCGATCTCCTGCAGGCGGGCGCGGGACAGGCCACAGCCCCACATACGGTTGAGCCCGATCAGCACGGTGGCCGCATCGGAGCTGCCACCGCCCAGCCCGCCGCCCATCGGGATGCGCTTCAGAACGCCGATGTCAGCGCCCCAGGTGGCGCCACTCGCCGCCTGCAGGGCGCGAGCCGCGCGGACCACCAGGTCCGACTCGGGGGGCACGCCGGGCACATCCGTGCTGCGCCGGATGACGCCATCGGAGCGACGCTCGAGGGTGATCTCATCCCCCCAGTCGATCAGGCGGAACGCCGTCTGCAGCAGATGGTAACCATCCGGGCGGCGCCCCACGATATGGAGGAAGAGGTTGATCTTGGCGGGTGCCGGCAGGCAGGCCCGCTCCGGCAGGGAGGCGTCGGTGAGAAGCATGATTCAGGGGTTCCAGGCGTCGACGATCAGCCGCAGGCGGGTGTCACCGCGATGCACGTCGATCTTGCGGGGCAGGTCGTCGGCGGCCGCCCCCACATATTCGGTGTATTCAATGGTCCAGCCGCGATCGATGACGAGGCGGGGGCGCCCCGCAGGGTCCACCTCACGGACTTCGGCCCCGGACCGGACCCTGGCGGTGGCCCACAGGGGCATCTCGGCAAACGGCGCCGCCACCCCCAGGACCGCCTCGGCCAGTTCGGCGGCGGTCGGCGCCTCCACGCGGCGGCCGTCGGCCAGGGTCATGCGGGCCCGACCGGGTTGCGCGTCAATCCGCGCCAGCCCCTGCCCGAGCGGCCCCGTCAGCAGCCATTCGTCACCCTCCGGGCCATGCTGCCAGCTGACACCGGCAGCCGCCTGGCGCTCCCCATCCCGGACCTGCAAACGTCCTTCCAGCTGGAAGGACGGCAGCTCGGTGGCGGCACGCAGGGCGGCGGGCGGACCGCTGACCGGCTGCAGCGCACAGCCCGTCAACGTGACGGCCCACAACAGGAACAGGGACCTCAAGGCTTGAACTTCTTGATGACATCACCCAGCGCGGCGTTGCCAGGGTGCTCCCGCGCCGCGTCCTTCCAGGTTCGGGCAGCCTCATCCCGGCGCCCGAGCATCCACAGCACCTCACCCAGGTGGGCGGCGATCTCCGGGTCCGAGCGCGTCTCATAGGCCGAACGGAGCTGCGTCAGAGCCCCCTCGAGGTCTCCCTTGCGGTAGAGGAGCCAGCCCAGGCTATCGACGATGAAGGGGTCGTTGGGCGCCAGCTCGAGCGCCTTGCGGATCAGCACCTCCGCCTCATCAAGACGCCGGTTGCCATCAGCCAGGGAGTAGCCCAGGGCGT
Organism: uncultured Zoogloea sp.; assembly: GCA_937967645.1. Taxonomy (GTDB): domain Bacteria; phylum Pseudomonadota; class Gammaproteobacteria; order Burkholderiales; family Rhodocyclaceae; genus Zoogloea. Next base: position 17,158 of record CALBTT010000189.1, on the reverse strand, counting down.
TGTAGGCCTGGGCGTGATCGGGCTTGAGCGCAATCAGCTTGCGCAGGCGCCCCTCCATGACCTCGGGCCGCCCCAGGCGCTCGGCCATCAGGGCCGACTCATACAGGTAATCGGGGCTATCCGGGCTGGCGAGCAGGGCCGTATCGAGCACTTCAAAGGATTCCTCGTTGCGACCGGCATCCCGCAGCAGCTGGGCCTCGGCCAGTATGTACTGGCCCCGTTCGGCGGGCGCCGCCTCGCGGGCACGCTCCTGCAGCAGCTCCCGGGCCTCGGCCAGGCGCCCGCGCGCGGCGAGGATCTGGGCCACCCTGCCCTGAGCCGCCGGATAGCGGGCACCCGGCGTCACCTCCTTGTACCAGCTAATCGCATCGTCGGGCCGGCGGGCGTCCTCGGCGATCTGGCCGAGATACATGCGCAGCGTGTCGGCTTCGGCAAAACCCAGGATCAGCAGGCGCTTGAAATGCGCCTCGGCCACCCCGCCATCGCCCGCCTGGAGCGCGAGCAGACCCGCCGCATGCAGCAACTCCTTGTCGTCCGGGGCCCCCTTGAGGAGAGCCTCGAAATGCTGCCTCGCCGGACCGAACTGCCGCGCGCCCACCAGCAGTCGCGCCAGCGCTGCGCGCACGTCGCGGGCCTCGGGGTGGGTGGCCAGGTAGTCCTGCAAGGTCTGGATGCCGGTACCCGGCGCCGCCTCCTGCTGGAACTGGGCCTTCAGGATGACCGCCTGCTCCCAGTCGGGACGCAGCCGCAGGGCTTCGTCGAGGGCGGCCGCTGCGGCAGGCGCATCCCCTGCGACGAAGGCGGCGTTGGCCCGGGCGAACTGTGCCTCGGGACGCTGCAGATAAGGTTCGGTCAGCTGGATGACGAGACGCCGGATCAGGCCCTTGTCCGGGATTCGGGCGAGCCCCCGATTCAGGCTCAGCAAAGCCGGCCCGATGTTGTCTCCCTGGCGGGCCAGGGTGGCGGCAAGCTGCGTCTCGAGCTCGTCGTAGCGGGCCTGATTGACCAGGGTCCCCGACACCAGCTGCTGGGCCTGGACGGAGCCCGGCTCCAATTCCAGCCACAGGCGTGCGGCCTCGCCGGCAAGCTCTGCCTGGCGGGCAAAGAAGGCAATCTCGGCGGCCCGCCGGGCGATCCGCGCATCCCGGGTCCGCTGGGCGAGATCGAGGTAGGAGCGCGCCGCCATGGCTGGCTGCGTACGGGCGGCAGCTATCTCGGCAAGCATCATCTGATAGATGATCTGCGGGGTCAGCTCCTGGGCGGGATACACCGTGGCCGGCGCGCCTGCCGGCGCGTCCTCCTCGATCGACAGCGGCTGCTGGGCGTGGGCCGCGCCACCCAGCAATCCGGCAGACAGAAAAACGGCCAGGAGACGGGGAGAAAAAGCGGCTCGGATGATGGGCTTCATGAAATTCTCAGCAAAAACACACGAGGTTCCGTCGCCCCGCATTCCTAAAGGGATGCGACCTCAGGTCCCGCTGTTGGATCGCGCCGCTACAATAGGGTTCGCCGATGTTAGGCGCTTTCCCAAAGCCCAGCAAGCCAGCCTCCAGGCCTCTGACATGCCCGAACTGCCCGAAGTTGAAACGACCCGCCGGGGCATCGCCCCCGAGCTCGAGGGCCAGCGCTGCGATGGCGCACGCGTCCGCCAACCCCGCCTGCGCCACCCCATTCCAGACCAGCTCGATCCGCTGCTGGCAGGCCAGTCCCTGCTTGGCGTGGAACGTCGCGCCAAATACCTGCTGCTGCGCTTCCCGACCGGCCGGCTGCTCATTCATCTGGGCATGTCCGGCAGCCTGCGCATCGTTCCCGAGGCCGAAGCACCCGGCAAGCACGACCACGTGGACCTGCTCTTCGGCGGGCGCGCCCTGCGCCTGCGCGATCCCCGGCGCTTCGGCCTGGTCCTGTGGCAGGCCGGCGATGGGGAACACCCCCTCCTCGCCCACCTGGGCATCGAGCCCCTCGACGAGGTCTTCGACGGGGCCTGGCTTCACCAGGCGAGCCGCGGCCGCGCGACACCGGTCAAGCTGTTCCTGATGGACGCCACCCGCGTGGTGGGCATCGGCAACATCTATGCGTCGGAAAGCCTGTTCCGGGCGGGCATCGACCCGACCACGCCGGTGGGCGACCTGGGCCCCCGCCGCTGCGCCAGGCTCGCCCAGTGCATCCGAGAGACCCTCCTCGACGCCCTCGCCGCGGGCGGAAGCTCGCTGCGGGATTTCGTCGGCAGCAACGGCTCGCCCGGCTATTTCCAGCAGCAGTACTTTGTGTACGGCCGGGATGGCGAAGCGTGCCGACAGTGCACGACGACCATCCGCAAACGCATCATGGGGCAGCGCGCCACCTTCTACTGCCCCCGCTGCCAACGCTGAGAGTGTTTCGGTCAGGCACAATCCCGTTTATGCTAACCATATCGACAAGCCGCCGGCGAAGCGGCGCCATGTCCAGGAAAGACGCCCGTGAAAGACGCTCATATGCTCGCTGATCACTTCTCTGCCTACACTCAGTGGCGGGGAGACGTTGCCGCAGGGATCGGCGACCTTCGCAAATGGCTGCAACAGAACGAGATCGGTGACGCCCAGTCCGACCTGCGCCTCCAGTACCTGCTCGACCGCCTGCGCGAAGACAAGCTGGTGGTGGCCTTTGTGGCCGAGTTCTCACGGGGCAAGTCCGAGCTGATCAACGCGGTCTTCTTCGCGGGCTACGGCAACCGCATCCTGCCGTCCAGCGCGGGCCGCACCACCATGTGCCCGACCGAGCTGCAGTGGAAGGAAGGAGACAGCCCCGAGATCCGCCTGCTGCCCATCGAGAGCCGCAAGACCAACGCCAGCATCACCGAACTCAAGCGCTACCCCGAGGAATGGCAGACCCGCCCCCTCGACACCCGCTCGGCGGAGAGCCTCCAGGCCGCGCTCGCCCAGGTCGGCGAAACCCGCTTGGTCACCCAGCAGGAAGCCGAGGAGTTGGGCTTCCCGATCGACGAAACCGGTGACCGCGGCATCCGCCCCGACGCAGAAGGCAAGCTGGAGATCCCGCGCTGGCGCCACGCGATCATCCAGTTCCCTCACCCGCTGCTCGAACAAGGCCTGGTGATCCTCGACACACCGGGCCTCAACGCCATCGGCGCCGAACCCGAGCTGACCCTCAACCTGCTGCCCAACGCCCACGCGGTGCTGTTCATCCTGGCCGCCGACACCGGCGTCACCCAGAGCGATCTGGCCGTCTGGCGCGAGCACGTCAACGCCGGCCGTCGGCAGCGGGGCCGCATCGTCGCGCTGAACAAGATCGACGGCCTGTGGGACGGCCTGCGCAGCGAGGCCGAGATCGAACGTGAGATCGCCGGGCAGGTGGCCAGCGTGGCGACCACCCTCGACATCGATCCGTCCCAGGTGTACCCGGTCTCCGCCCAGAAGGGGCTGGTGGCCAAGGTCAACGACGACGACGCACTGCTCGACCGCAGCCGCATCGTCCAGCTCGAACAAGCCCTGTCCACCGAGCTGCTGCCGACCAAACGCGACATCGTCCGGGACAACACCCAGGGTGACGTGGCCGACATCGTCGGACGCAGCCGGGAGCTCCTCAATGCCCGACTCAGCGGCCTGCGCGAACAGCTCCAGGAGCTCACCGACCTGCGCGGCAAGAACCAGAACGTCATCGAGTACATGATGCGCAAGGTGCGCTCCGAGAAGGACGAGTTCGAGCAAGGCCTGCAGAAGTACTACGCCGTGCGCAGCGTCTTTTCCAACCTGTCCAACAACCTCTTCGGCCACCTGGGTCTCGACGCACTGCGCGACGAGACCCGACGCACCCGCGAGGCCATGCTGGACGCGGCCTTCTCCCGCGGCCTGCGCGGCGCAATGAAGGGCTTCTTCGCGCACCTGCGCGGCAACCTGAAGAAATCCACCGACGAGATCAGCGAGATCTCACGAATGCTCGACGCCATGTACAAGCGCTTCACCGTCGAGCACGGCCTCAAGCTGGCCGCCCCCACCGCCTTCTCGACCCTCCGCTACGAGAAGGAGATCGAGCGCCTCGAAGAAGCCTTCAACAACCAGTTCAACACGGTGCTGACCATCGTCACCACCGAGAAGCACACCCTGACCCAGAAGTTCTTCGAGACCGTGGCCGTACAGGCTCGCCGCACCTTCGAGATCGCCAACCGCGATGCGGAGCAGTGGCTGCGCGCCGTGATGGCCCCCCTCGAGACCCAGGTTCGGGAATACCAGCTGCAGCTCAAGCGGCGCCTGGAGAGCGTCAAGCGCATCCACCAGGCCACCGATACCCTCGAAGACCGGGTGCGCGAACTGCAGCAGGCGGAAGATCTCCTGGTGCAGCAGCTGGCCCAGCTCAACCAGCTGGCCGTGCGCATCGAAAAGTCCCTGGGCAGCACCCTGCCGAGCACCGACACCCCGGCGGCCCTCGCGGCCTGAGCCCCCGGAAAAGCACAGGGCCGGATGCACCCTGAAGTGCACCCGGCCCTGCTTGTGCGGACGGCGACGGCTTACTTGTCGGCGGTCAGCTTCAGGAATTTCTCCATCAGGTCGTCCTTGCTCTCCGGGTGCTCCGGATTGAAGGGGATGCAATCCACCGGACAGACCTGCTGACACTGGGGCTCATCGAAGTGGCCGACGCACTCGGTGCACTTGTTCGGATCGATGACGTAGATCTCCTCGCCCTGGGAAATGGCACCATTCGGGCATTCCGGCTCGCAGACGTCACAGTTGATGCACTCGTCGGTAATCATCAAGGCCATTTGCTTTACTTCCTCGTTACTTGTTGCTGTTTGTTGATCTTCAGGCACAGCCGGTCATACACCCCCGGCTGCACGAACTTGCTCACATCGCCTCCCAGCCGCGCGATCTCGCGCACCATGGTCGCGGAGATGAACATGTACTCGTCGGCGGGGGTCAGGAACACGGTTTCCACGTCAGGATAGAGCTTGCGGTTCATGCCCGCCATCTGGAACTCGTACTCGAAGTCGGACACGGCACGCAGGCCGCGCAGAATCACCCGCGCATCGTTCTTGTGCAGGAAGTCCATCAGCAGGCAGGAGAACCCCTGGACCTCCACGTTGGGATAGGGCGCGAGCACTTCCTGCGCAATCTCGACCCGCTCCTCAACCGAAAAGATGGGCCCCTTGCCACCGCTGACCGCGACACCGACGATCACCCGCTCGAACAGCCGGGCGGCACGGCGCACGAGATCCTCGTGCCCGCGGGTGAAGGGGTCGAAAGTCCCCGGGTATACCGCGACACCATCCCTCATGTTCCAGCCCTTCCCTCTCGGAGCAACCGCGCGGGCTTCAGGCGCTGGCGGCAAAGAGGTGGTAATACACCTGCCCGGCCGTACCGTGCTTGATTCGCGTCAATCGGTCGATGTTTTCGATGTTGTATTCCGCTTCCACATAGACCCGCCCCTCTTCGGTGAGGAGTCCGGGCAGCAGCGGCGCCATCCGCTCGATCCAGCCGGCCCGGTAAGGGGGGTCCAGAAAGACCACATCAAAGGGCTGAACTGCGGAAGCTGCGAATTTTAGCGCATCGCCCCGCACAAGCTGTACACACGACGCCTGAAGGGTCTTTGCATTGGTCTGCAGGGCCGCCCAGGCCACCGGGTCCTGCTCGATCATCGTGACCGACGCAGCCCCCCGCGAGGCCGCCTCGAAACCGAGGGCGCCACTACCGGCAAAGAGGTCCAGGCAGCGCAGGCCTTCCAGATCCTGACCCAGCCAGTTGAAGAGGGTCTCCCGCACCCGGTCCGGCGTCGGCCTCAGGCCCTTGACGGTGCTCACGTCGATGAGGCGGGAGCGCCACTCGCCCCCGATGATGCGGATGCGGCTCAACGTGCGGCCCCGCTCTTGCTGGTGCCCTTGTCACCGTCACCGCCGACAACCACGGTCACCATGCGCTCCGGCAGCACGTGGCGGCGGAAGGCCTCGCGGATCTGCTCCGCGGTCACCGCCTTGACCTTGTCGCGGTAGGTATCCAGGTAATCCAGCGGCAGCCCGAAGCCGCCGATCACGGCGACCTGCTCGAGCATCTTGCGGTTGGAATCGAGGCGCAGGGCGAAGCCGTTGATCAGGTTTTCCTTGGCCGCCTTCAACTCGGCTTCGGTCGGCCCCTTGGCCAGGAAGGCATCGAGGGTCTCACCCACCACCTTGACGGCATCCTCAGCCTGGCTGCCCTTGGTCTGCAGACCGATCTGGAAGGGGCCCGGCTCCCGCTGGGGCGCAAAGTAGCTGTACACGCTGTAGGCATAGCCGCGCTTCTCCCGCACCTCGGAGGTCAGACGCGAGACGAAACCGCCGCCGCCCAGGATGTAGTTGCCCACCATCAGCGGGAAGAAATCGGGGTCGCCACGCTTGATGCCGGGCTGGCCGATCGCCACGTGGGCCTGGGCCGAGGGGTGCGCCACACGGATCGTCTGACGCTCCGGCTGCTTGCCCGCCACGGCCGGGGGGATCGGCTCACCGGCCGGCATGCCGGCGGTCAGGCGCAGAGCGATGGCTTCCGCCTCGGCACGGGAAACGTCCCCGACGATGCTCACCACGGCCCGGTTGGCGGTATAGGTGCGGCGGTGGAAGTCCACCAGGTCATCTCGGGTCAGGCTCCCGACACTCTCCACCGTGGGCAGACGGCCATAGGCCTGATCGGGAAACACTGCCGCAGCAAAACGGCGGGACAGGATCGCGTCGGGCTGGGTATCAGACTCCTTCAGCCCGGCGATGCTGCGGGCCTTTTCCCGCTCAACGGCGGCCGCCGGGAAGCGGGGCTTCAGGATCAGGGTGGCCAGCAGATCCACCGCGCCATCCCGTTCGGCCTGGCTGCTCAGGGTACGCAGGGACACGGAGGCGCGGTCCATGTCGACCCCGCCACCGATCTGCGCGCCCAGGTCGGCTGTCCGGTTGGCAATGGCATCCTCGTCCAGATCACCGGCCCCCGCATCCAGCAGGGAGCGGGTCAAGCCGGCCAAACCGGCCTTGCCGGCCGGCGCCTCGGTACCGCCGGCACGGAAGTCCACCTGCACATCCACGATCGGCAGGGCCCGGCTTTCAACGAAGAACACCCGGCTGCCATTGGGTGTAGTCCAGTTCTGGATGGAAAGACCGGCGTGGGCGGTCAGGGTCGCCAGGGTCAGCAGCAGGGCTGCCCCGAAACGCTTACATTCAAAGCTCATCGATCAACCTCGGATTCGGGGAAGGTTCAGTGACGGTGGGGAGCCGCCGCCTTGGCGCGGGCCTGGGGGTCCACCGGCAGGGGGTCGAGCTGGGCGACGGTGAGGGTCTCGTCGCGGAAGTACTTGCGCGCCACAGCCTGCACTTCGGCGGCGGTGACGGCCCGGATGCGGTCGAGCATCAGGGCGTCGTCCTTCCAGGAATGGCCGACCATCTCGTCCATGCCGATCTCCATGGCCTGCCCCATCAGGGAGTCACGCTTGTAGACCTGCCCCGCCACCGCCTGGGCCTTGACCCGCCGCAGCTCGTCCTCGGACACGCCCTCTTCCTGGATACGGGTAAGCTCCGCCTTCAGTGCGGCCTCGACCTGCGCCGGGGTCTGGCCCGGAGCCGGTGCGCCATCCAGGTAGAACAGGGACTCGCCCCGCGCCGTGCCGTCGTAACCGGCCCCGGCGGTGACCGCCACCCGGCTGCCCCGTACGATGTTTTTGGCCAGGCGGGCCCCGTCGTAGCCGTCGAGCACGGCAGCCAACACCTGCAGGGCATAGAAATCACTGTCGGCCTTCACGTCGCGCAGGGTCGGCACGCGCCAGGCCAGCGCCACGTAGGGCAGCTCGGCTGGTGCCTTGACCACGGTTCGGCGAGGACCGGTCTGCTCCGGCTCAATGAGCGGCTTGCGCACCGGCAGGGCACGGGCCTTGACCTTGCCATAGGTGGCCGCAGCCTCCTTGAACACCGCCTGATGATCCACGTCGCCCACCACCACCAGGGTGGCATTGTTGGGGACATACCAGCGCTGGTACCAGTCACGGGCGTCCTGAGCGGTCATGTTGTCCAGGTCGCTCATCCAGCCGATGATCGGCCGGCGATAGGGGTGCGCCTGAAAGGCCGTGGCCATCAGCTGCTCGATCACCAGGGAGCGGGGCTTGTCGTCGGTGCGCAGGCGGCGCTCCTCCTTGACCACCTCGATCTCCTTCTTGAAGCCCTCCTCGGTCACCCGAAGGTGAGCCATGCGGTCGGCCTCCAGGGCCATCATCCTGCCCAGGGCCTCCTTCGGCACCTGCTGGAAGTAGGCCGTGTAGTCGTGGCTGGTGAAGGCGTTGTCCCGCCCGCCAGCAGCCGCCACCTGCTTGTTGAATTCGCCCGGACCGACCGCCCGGGTGCCCTTGAACATCATGTGTTCCAGCAGGTGAGCGACACCCGAGGTGCCATCCACCTCGTCCATGGCCCCCACCTTGTACCAGACCATATGCACCACCGACGGGGCTCGGCGGTCCTCCTTGACGATCAGCTTCATGCCGTTGGAAAGCGTCGTCTCGAAGGGGTTGGCCCAGGCCGGGGTGACCAGGGCTGCACTAAGCGCCAGCACCGAGCTGGCAATACGCACACTGCGATTCATCATAGGCTCTTGAAGCATCTGGTAAAATTCAGGAATGGTGGCCACCGGCCGGCATGTGGCGCGGCATCATAGCGGCATTCCGGCGGCCCGGCCAACCGGGCAAGGCGGGCGATTGCGCTCCCGGCCCGTCCCGATAGACCCACACTCAGACTCGCCACTCCATGTTTGGTTTCCTGAAGAAAGCCCTCAAACCCGGCGAAACGCCGGCGCCCGAGGCCAAGGCCGTCGAGGCGCCCCAGCCCGTCGCGCCCGCAGCAACCGCTGCACCTGCGCCGGCTCCAAGCACCCCGGTGGCCGCTGCTGCAGCCCCCGAGCCCGAAAAGAAGCGCTCCTGGATGGACCGCCTGCGGGCCGGCCTGTCCCGCACCCGCGAACAGATCGGCGGCGGTCTGGGCGGCCTGACCAGCCTGTTCTCCCGCCGCAAGATCGATGAAGAACTCCTCGAAGAGCTGGAGACCACCCTGCTGATGGCGGACTGTGGCGTCGAAGCCACCCAGCACCTGCTCAAGGAACTGCGCCTGCGCTGGAAGCGTGACAAGCTGGAGACCGCCGACCAGCTCCAGGGCGCCCTGGCCGAAGGCCTGCTGGGCATCCTCTCGCCCCTCGAGCAGCCACTGGAGATCAGCAGCCACAAGCCCTACATCATCATGATCGCGGGCATCAACGGCTCCGGCAAGACGACCTCCATCGGCAAGCTGGCCAAGCACTTCCAGAACGAAGGCAAGAGCGTGCTGCTGGCCGCCGGCGACACCTTCCGCGCCGCCGCCCGCGAGCAGCTGATGACCTGGGGCGAGCGCAACGGGGTGGCGGTGATCGCCCAGGAGTCCGGCGACCCCGCGGCAGTGGTGTTCGACGCGATCAGCGCCGCCCGTGCCCGCAACATCGACATCGTGCTGGCCGACACGGCCGGCCGCCTGCCAACCCAGCTGCACCTGATGGAAGAGATCGCCAAGGTCCGCCGGGTGATCCAGAAGGCGGAACCCTCCGGCCCCCATGAGGTGCTGCTGGTGCTGGACGCCAACATCGGCCAGAACGCCCTGCAGCAGGTCAAGGCCTTCGATGCCGCCATCGGCGTCACCGGCCTGGTGGTCACCAAGCTGGACGGCACCGCCAAGGGCGGCGTGGTGGCCGCCATCGCCCGCCAGTGCCCCAAGCCCCTGCGCTTCATCGGCGTCGGCGAGCAGATCGACGACCTGCAGGTGTTCCGGGCGAAGGAGTTCGTGGACGCCTTGTTCACCCCGCTGGGGGGCAATGGCGAGGACAAGACCTGATCGCCACGGCGCCGCCGATGTAATAAAAAAGCCGCTCATCGAGCGGCTTTTTTCATGGGGCCCTGCCTGCTATCAGGCCGGCAGCAGCCGGTCCAGGTCGGCCACGATGCGCTCGGCAGCCTTGCCGTCCCACAGGGCCGGGCGACGCCCCTGCTTGCCCTGGCCGGCCAGCACCTTGGCGGCCTCTTCCAGGATGCGAGCCGGATCGGTCCCCACCAGCACGTTGCTGCCTTCATCCAGGGTGACCGGACGCTCGGTGTTCTCGCGCAGCGTCAGGCAGGGAATGCCGAGGGCGGTGGTCTCCTCCTGCAGGCCGCCACTGTCGGTCATGATCAGGGCCGCGTCCTTCCACAGGTTCAGGAACTCCATGTAGGACTGGGGCTTGGTCAGCACCACGTTGGGGCCCAGGTCGAGGCCGAATTTCTCCAGATTGCCGCGGGTGCGCGGGTGCACCGGGAAGATCAGCGGCAGGTCCACCGCGATCTGCTTGAGGGCGCCGGCGATGCCGCGCAGGTTGGCCTCGTCGTCCACGTTGGAGGGACGATGCAGGGTCACCACGCCGTACTTCGGGTACTTCGCCTTCAGGGCCTCGGTCTCCATGCCGGCCTTGTCGGAGGCGTCGAGCTTGTCGCGCTGGTAGAGCAGGTTGTCCACCATCACGTGGCCCACGTGGAAGACGGCGTCCTGGCGCTTGCCTTCCTTCAGCAGGTTGTCCACGCCTGCCGGCTCGGTGCAGAAGAACCAGTCGGAGATGCTGTCGGTGACCAGGCGGTTGATCTCCTCGGGCATGCGCATGTCGCCGCTGCGCAGGCCGGCCTCCACGTGGGCGACCGGAATGTCGAGCTTCTTGGCGTCGATGGAGCAGGCCAGGGTGGAGTTCACGTCCCCCACCACCAGCACGCAGTCCGGGCGGGCCTTCTGGCAGATCTCCTCGAAGGCCACCATGATCTTGGCGGTCTGGGTGGCATGGCTGCCACCACCGGCCTCGAGGTGGTAGTCGGGCTTGGGAATGCCCAGCTCGTCGAAAAACACGTCGCTCATCTCCCGGTCGTAGTGCTGGCCGGTGTGGATGATCCGGTACTCGAAGCGGTCGGCCCGTGCCTGCAGGGCGCGCACGATGGGCGCGATCTTCATGAAGTTGGGGCGGGCGCCGGCAACGAGGTAAATGAGCGAACGGGACATGCGGAACTCCACGGGCGGAATGACAGGCGCGCATTATCGCGCGGGCTTCATGACACCAACAAAGAAATAATTGTCAGGCTGCCAAAGCTTTCCGGCAGTTCAGGCGAAGGTCTCGCACTCGGCCAGCCCCTTACCCGCCACATCCTTGGCGGACAGCAAGGGCTCACCCTCCAGCGGCCACGCCACCCCAACCGCCGGGTCGTTCCACAGCAGGCTGCGCTCGTGCTCGGGCGCATAGTAGTCGGTGGTCTTGTAGAGGAAGTCGGCGCTATCGCTGGTCACCAGGAAGCCGTGCGCGAAACCCGGCGGAATCCACAGCTGGCGCTGGTTCTCCTCGCTCAGCTCGACCCCTTCCCACTGGCCGAAGGTCGGCGAGCCCCTGCGCAGGTCCACCGCCACGTCGAAGACGCTGCCGCGCACCACCCGCACCAACTTGCCCTGGGCCTGCTGGATCTGGTAGTGCAGGCCGCGCAGCACGCCCTTGCCGGAGCGGGAGTGGTTGTCCTGCACGAAGTCCACGTCCAGCCCGGTGAGCTCGCGGAAAGTCCGCGCATTGAAGCTCTCCATGAAGAAACCGCGGCTGTCTCCGAAGACCTTCGGCTCCAGGATCAGCAGGCCGGGGAGCGTGGTCGGAGTGACTTTCATCAGAACACCTTCTCTTCGAGGATACGCGTGAGGTATTGGCCGTAGCCGTTCTTGGACAAGGGCGCGGCAAGCTTCTGCAGCTGGGCCGCGTCGATCCAGCCGGCGCGCCAGGCGATCTCCTCGGGGCAGGCGATCTTGAGGCCCTGACGCTTCTCGATGGTCTGGATGAACAGGCCGGCTTCGAGCAGGCTCTCGTGGGTGCCGGTATCGAGCCAGGCGTGGCCGCGGCCCATGACCTGCACGTCCAGGGCATCCCACTCCAGGTACTGGCGGTTGACGTCGGTGATCTCGAGTTCGCCCCGCGGACCGGGCTTGAGGTTGCGGGCGATATCCACGACCCGGTTGTCGTAGAAGTAGAGGCCGGTCACGGCATAACGGCTCTTCGGAACCTTGGGCTTCTCTTCGAGGCTGATCGCGCGGCCGGCATCGTCGAACTCGACCACACCGTAGCGTTCGGGGTCATGCACCGGGTAGGCGAAGACGGTGGCACCGTCGGTCTTCTTGCCCGCCTCGCGCAGATCCCCGGCAAAGTCGTGGCCGTAGAACAGGTTGTCCCCGAGGACCAGGGCGCTGGGGCCACTGCCGACGAAGTCGGCGCCGATCACGAAGGCCTGGGCCAGGCCGTCCGGGCTGGGCTGCACGGCATATTGCAGGTTGAGGCCCCACTGGGCGCCGTCGCCCAGCAGCTGCTGGAAGCGCGGCGTGTCCTGCGGGGTGGAGATGATCAGGATGTCGCGGATGCCCGCCAGCATGAGGGTGCTGAGCGGGTAGTAGATCATCGGCTTGTCGTACACCGGGATGAGCTGCTTGGAGACGGCCAGGGTGGCCGGGTGCAGCCGGGTGCCGGAGCCGCCGGCGAGGATGATGCCTTTGCGTTGCATGTTCACAACCTCTTTCAGAGTAAGGGCGACTTCAGTCGCCCGTATGCGCTGGGCTGGAGCCGAGCGTTGGGCGCATCAGATGATCTCTTCCAGCATCCGGTTCACCCCGCTCTGCCACGGCGGCGGCACAAGGCCGAAGGCGTGCTGCAGCTTGCCCGTGGCCAGGCGCGAGTTGAGCGGGCGGGCCGCCGGCGTCGGGAAGGCGCTGGTCGGCACGGGACGGATGGCCTCGGGGGCGACCTTGACGGGCAGGCCACGGGCCCGGGCATGCTCGATGACGTGGCGGGCGTAGTCGTACCAGGTGGTCTCGCCACCGGCGACCAGGTGGTACAAGCCCGCCAGCTCGGGCCGGGCGAGGGTCTGGCGCACCGCATGGGCGGTGATGTCGGCCAGCAGGTCGGCGCCGGTGGGGGCGCCGTGCTGGTCGTTGATGATGGTCAGGGCGTCCCGCTCGGCGGCGAGCTTGAGCATGGTCTTGGCGAAGTTGCCGCCGCGGGCCGCATACACCCAGCTGGTGCGGAAGATGAGGTGACGGCAGCCGCTGTCGCGGATCAGCTGTTCGCCTTCGAGCTTGGTGCGGCCATACACGGAGAGGGGCCCGGTGGGGGCGGCTTCGTCCCGCGGGGCGTCGCCGCTGCCGTCAAAGACGTAGTCGGTGGAGTAATGCACGAGCAGCGCCCCCGAGGCGGCCGCCTCGCGGGCCAGCACGCCGGGGGCCAGGGCGTTGAGGGCGCGGGCGAAGTCGGCTTCGCTCTCGGCCTTGTCCACGGCGGTGTGGGCCGCCGCATTGACGATGAGGTCGGGGGCGACGCTGCGCACGGTGGCGGCCAGGCTGTCGGGGTCAGCAAAGTTGCCGGAGAGCCCGGGGGCGCCGTCATGGTCCAGCGCGACGAGCTCGCCCAGGGGGGCGAGGCTGCGCTGCAGCTCCCAGCCGACCTGGCCGTTCTTGCCGAAGAGGAGGATCTTCATGGCGGGGCTCCTCAGGCGCGCTCGGCGTAGTTCTTCTCGACCCACTCCCGGTAGGCGCCGCTCTGCACATGGGCGACCCACTCCTGGTTGGCGAGATACCACTCGACGGTCTTGCGGATGCCGGTCTCGAAGGTCTCGGCGGGCCGCCAGCCGAGTTCGCGCTCGATCTTGCGGGCGTCGATGGCATAGCGGCGGTCGTGCCCGGGGCGGTCGGTGACGTAGGTGATCAGGCGGGTGTAGCTGCCGGCGGGGTCGGGCCGCAGCTCGTCGAGCAGGGCGCACAGGGTGTGCACGATGTCGATGTTGGGCTTCTCGTTCCAGCCGCCCACGTTGTACACCTCGCCCGGGGTGCCCTTGTCGAGGATCGCGCGGATGGCGCTGCAGTGATCGGTGACGTACAGCCAGTCGCGGATCTGCATGCCGTCGCCGTACACCGGCAACGGCTTGCCGGCCAGGGCGTTGGCGATCATCAGGGGGATGAGCTTCTCGGGGAAGTGGTAGGGGCCGTAGTTGTTGGAGCAGTTGCTAGTGGTCACCGGCAGCCCGTAGGTGTGGTGCCAGGCCCGCACCAGGTGGTCGGAAGCGGCCTTGCTAGCCGAGTACGGGCTGTTCGGCTCGTAGGTCTTGGTCTCGGTGAAGGCCGGATCGGTGGGCCCCAGGGAACCGTACACCTCGTCGGTGCTCACATGGTGGAAGCGGAAGCCGGCCTTGTCGGCACCCTCCAGGCTGCTCCAGTAAGCGCGGGCGGCTTCGAGCAGGGTGAAGGTGCCATTGACGTTGGTGCAGATGAAGTCGCCCGGGCCATGGATGGAGCGGTCCACGTGGCTCTCGGCGGCAAAGTGCACCAGGGCGCGGGGGCGGTGCTCGGCCAGCAGCCGGTCGATCAGGTCCCGGTCGCAGATGTCGCCCTGCACGAAGATATGGCGCGGATCGCCCGCCAGCGAGGCCAGGTTCTCCAGGTTGCCCGCGTAGGTCAGGGCATCCAGGTTGACCACCGGCTCGTCGCTTGCGCGCAGCCAGTCGAGTACAAAATTAGCGCCAATGAAGCCGGCTCCGCCGGTTACGAGAATCATGGGAGTCCTCTGAAAATCGGAATCTGTATGCGCGTACAAAAAAGTTCGAAACAGCTCCGGGCCAAGGTGCAGACTTGCGGCACCCGGATCTGGCCGGACAGGGTCACCCCCACGCGCCGGAGCCTGGATTTTATACGACAGGCATGACCACTGGACCGGCACCACGCGGGCATTCTCCACGATCGGGATCAAACTCACCCGCCGACGGCCGTTAGACACGCTGAAAAGACTCGGGACAGCCTGCATGCGCGCTCACGCAAACGTTCCAGGATCGCCCCCTCCGCAGCCGGCCAGTGGCCGCGGAGCGGAGCACGGCTGGGCCCGGACAGTGCTGATCCCCACCCTCCTGGTCTCCATCCTGACCGTGCTGGTCGGCACCCAGGCCATCCACCGGCTGAACGAGGTCAGCATGCAGGCCCGGCGGGACGCCTTCATCCTGAGAACCTCCGAGATCACCCTGCGGATCGAGGAACGCTTCAAGACCTACCGGCAGGTCCTCACCGGCGCCCGCGCCCTGTTCCGTGCCTCCAGCGACGTATCCCGCGAAGAATGGCGGACGTATGTGGACGCCCTGCAACTGCCTGCTTTCTACCCGGGGATCCAGGGCATCGGCTTTGCGGCCTACATCAGGCCGTCCCAGCTGCGCCCCCACCAGGAGAGCGTCCGGGCAGAAGGCTTTCGCGGCTATCAGGTCCATCCCACCGGACCGCGCACCGAGTACAGCGCCATCACCTTCATCGAACCCTTCGACTGGCGCAATCAGCGCGCCTTCGGCTACGACATGCTGGCCGAGCCGGTGCGCCGCCAAGCCATGCTGAAATCACTGGATCTGGGCCTGCCGGTGCTGTCCGGCAAGGTACGCCTCATCCAGGAAACCGCCAGCGCGCCCCAGGCGGGCGTGCTGCTCTATCTCCCGCTCTTCCGTAATGGCGCCAGCCTGCAGACCCCCGCGCAACGCGAGAGCGCGCTTCTGGGCTGGGTGTACAGCCCGTTCCGGATGGGTGACCTGATCACCGGCACCGTCAACACTTCGGACACCCAGGTACGGCTGCGCATCTACGACGGCCATGACACCACGGCCGAAGCCCTGCTTTACGACAGCCACCCGGAGCTCACGGCCGTCGGCCAGTTGCAGGACAGGACCCAGCTGGAGCTCGACAGCCGGATCTGGACCCTGACCTTCGACAGCCCGTCGGATGACGGGGGAGATGTCTCCGGCTACCTGGAGCGCGGGGCCATCGTGCTGATCTGCGGGCTCTTCATCCTGCTCGCAGCCTCATTCTTCGCGGCCCGCCACCGAGCACGCGAGCTGGCCCGGATCGGCGCCTCCCTGCGCGCCAGCGAAGCGCGCTACAGCACCCTGGTCAACCAGTCCTTCGAGGGCATCGCCGCCCTGGATGCCGGGCTGCGCTTCTCCTTCGCCAACCCCCGCCTGCAGGCGCTGCTCGAAGAACCCGGTGAAGCCCTCATCGGCACCCCCTTCACCCGCTTCTGGCCAGACGAGCCCTCCCGTGTGCAGCAGTTCACCCAGCGCCTGCGGGAAGGTCGGGAGGGCACCTTCGAACAGGCGCTGGTGACCCGCAGCGGGCGCCACCTCACCGTGATCGTCACCGACGCCCCCCGCCTGGACGCCAGCGGTCGCCTCCAGGAGGTGATCCTCACCCTGACCGACATTTCGGACCGCAAGGCTGCCGAAGAACGCATCCGCTTCCTGGCCACCCATGATCCGCTGACCGGGCTGGCCAACCGGACCCGCTTCATGGAGCGCATGGGTGACAGCCTGCTGATGGCCCAGCGCCATCACACCCGGCTCGCCCTGCTCTACCTGGACCTGGACCACTTCAAGGAGGTCAATGACACCCTGGGCCATGCCGCCGGCGACCTGCTGCTCGTCGAGGCGGCCCGCCGCATGCGCCACAGCCTGCGCGCCAGCGACCTGCTGGCCCGCCAGGGCGGGGACGAGTTCATGGCCCTGTTGCACGACATCGGCACCATGGACGAGGCCCTCGGCGTGGCCGAGAAGATCCGCCGCGCGATCAACACCGCCTACCTGATCGACGGTCGCGAATGCCGGGTCTCGGTGAGCATCGGCATCGCCCTCTACCCGGACCACGGCCTCGACCCGGACAGTCTGGCCCGCCAGGCCGACGCGGTGATGTACCGGGCCAAGTCCACCGGACGCAACGGCAGCACTGCCGCCTCCGCCAGCGCCCCGCCAGAAAGCGGCCGACCCGGCCAGCAAGCCTGAGCCCCACCGTTCACTCGGCCCTGGCTTGGCCTAGAATGCCGCAGTTCCACGCCAAGGCCCCATTGCCCATCCACCCCTGGAGACCTCATGTCCCGCCACACCAAGATCGTCGCCACCCTCGGCCCCTCCTCCTCCGATCTCAACACCCTGGAGCGTCTGGTTCAGGCCGGCGTAGACGTGGTGCGCCTGAACTTCTCCCACGGCAAGGCCGAGGATCACATCGCCCGCGCCCGGCAGATCCGTGAGGCGGCCCAGCTGGTCGGACGCCCGGTGGGCATCCTGGCCGACATGCAGGGCCCCAAGATCCGGGTCGGCAAGT
>CALBTT010000188.1 GCA_937967645.1 uncultured Zoogloea sp. | reverse complement strand
ATGGTGATTCGTGACTGGAGTTCAGACGTGTGCTCTTCCGATCTGCGCGCAGCATGGCCGCCGACCCCGCGCACCCGCCCAGGCCAAGCAGCGAAAGGGCGCCGCCCGCGGCGAGCAGGCGGCGGCGGGCCCGCATCATCCTCAGCGGATCGAGCGGGTGAAGGGGAAGACCTTCGTGAAGCCCAGGATGTCGGTCAGCAACAGCACCAGGAACAGGAAGATGACCACCTCGATGAAGCCGCCGGCGGGCGCCTCGTCGATCTGCCCGGCCAGGCGCGCCGCATCCTCGTCGGTCAGCGCCGCGACGCGCTCGCGGGCATCGGCGGCATCCACACCGAGGGCCTGCAGGCGGGCCTGCACGTCGGCCCGGGAGAACACCTGCTCCAGATGTGCCCGTGCTTCATCGCCGCTGCGGGCAGGAGCCTGTCCGGAAAGGGCCTGGGCCACCTCCTCGGTGCCGACGAGGGTGGCCTGGGCGGTCTGGACGAAGCCTGCCTGGGTGGTGGTGACGATGAGCAGGGCAGCAAGGGTCTGCTTGAGGCGTTTCATTGTTGTTCTCCTGGAAAGGCATGCGGACACGGACGTGACCGCCTGGATGATCGTGCCCGCCTCACCTCGCCACCTCAATCGCCCCAATGTAACCGGGCGTAAGCCGGCCACGGCAGAAGGGGCCCACGGCACGCCCGCACGCAGCGTCAGGCGGAGCGGGAAGGAGCAAAAGCACTCGTTTGATCTTGATTTCATACCCGGATAAGATACCGCGGGATCTGTAAAATGCCGTTACACCCTTTATAGAAGCTTATTACGCGCGCTGTCGCTCCCGCCCGCTCTCCTGCCGTGATCCGAACCATGAAGCCTCACCGCCTCGCGCTCCTTCTGTTCGGTCTCCCGGCCCTGTCCTGGGCTGACACGCCCACCCTCGAGAACCTGCCCCTGGCCGGCTTCGTGGACGTCACCAGCCTCGAGCAGCTCGGCAACCTGGTGGTCACCGACACCAAGCTCGGCCAGACACCGGACTCGGTCACCCAGCAGATCCTGGTGCTGCGCAGCGACGAGATCGAGCGCCTGCCCACGCCCAACCGCAACCTGGCCGAGCTGATGCGCCACACCTCGGGCCAGTTCGTCAATGTGCTGTCGCGCAACGACGCCAACTGGGGCGCTTACGCCGGCCTGGGCCCCAAGTACAACAGCTACCTGCTCGACGGCCTGCCGATCGATTCCTTCGTGGATGCGATGAGCCTCGACAGCGCCGCCATCGAGCGGGTCGAGGTGCACAAGGGGCCGGCCTCGGTGCTCTATTCCGGCTACCTGTCGATGGACTTCGTCGGCAACGAGACGCCCCTCGCCGGCACCACCAACTTCGTGCTGCGCAACCGGGTGGATGAAGCCCAGACCCGCTTCGCGGCGGGGGCCGGCAGCTACGGCACCTTTGCCGGCAGCGCCTACACCCAGGGGCGCAGCGGGGCCCTGAGCTACATGCTCAGCGCGCGCCATGAGCGTTCCGACTACACGCCCTACGGCACCCGGGGTTCGTGGCTGACCACGGTGCAGACGCCCCGCTACGAGAAGGACCGGGCCTTCACCAACCTCAGCTATGCCCTCGACCGGCCCGACCACACCGTGTCCCTGTTCTATCAGCGGACCTTCCAGCAGGGCAACATGGGCCGTCCCAACCGGGACTTCGAACACCACTACGACACCTTCAACTTCGCCTACAACAACCCCTTCGCCACGGACTGGCACCTCCAGTTCAAATACGGCGAACGGCGCTATGACCGGCGCTTCGCCAACGACGCCTTCCCGGCCAGCCTGGCCCTGGTGAGCCTGGAGAACACCCGCCAGACCATCCGCCCGGCCGATCTGACCCTGAGCCATCGCCACGGGCGGGATGCCCTGCTGACCCTCGGCGTCGACGCCCAGTGGGTCGATTACGCCACCGACCTGCGCAGCGTCGGCGGCGCTCCGACGCGGGAGAACCAGGCCACGGCGCGCTCGACGGGCTACTTCGTGCAGGAGAAGATCCGCCTGGACGACTGGATCCTGCGCGGCGGCCTGCGCCGCAACATGCTGCACAACGACTACGCCCTGCTCGGCGGCAACACCCCCGAGGTGCGCGCCGCCAGCTGGAGCAAGAACCTGTGGAGCCTGGGCACCCGCTACAACCTGCACACGGGCCTGGCCTTCTACGCCAACGCCGGCTCCAGCTTCATGGCGCCCACCGCCAAGCAGATCGGCGGCACGGTGTCCTCGCTGCAGGCCAGCGGCGAGCTGCCAAACCCGAACCTCAAACCGGAGAGCGGCATCGGCCGCGACCTGGGTGTGGCCTGGCAGGCCAGCCGTGATCTCGCCATCGACCTGCGTGCCTTCCTCAACACCATCGGCGATGCCATCGTCACCAACATCGTCAGCGCCGCCCCCTCCCAGGTCCGCTCGGTCAACGCCGGCAGCGCCCGGGCCGCCGGCTACGAGGTGGACGCCCGCTACAGCCCCGCCAGCGGCAGCACCTTCTTCGCCAACTTCACCCGCACCCACAGCCGGGTCAGCGATCCGGTCAATGCGGCCCAGAACGGCAGCGCCATCCCCTTCGCCCCGACTACCCTGGCCAACGCGGGCTTCAGCCTGCGCCTGCCCGGCGAGCTCAGCGCATCCACCTACTACCACTGGGTCGGCCGCTACTACGACAGCACCGACCGGGACAGCCGCCAGGCCTACGGGCACTTCGGGGTGATCAATGCACGGCTGCAGAAGACCCTCGACCGGCAGGGCAGCCAGGAAGTCCGCCTGACCCTCGACCTCAACAACCTGACCGACCGGCAGTACCGCATGCCCTTCGACTTCCGGGACCCTGGCTTCAATGCCTTCGTCGGCCTGGATGTGCGCTACTGAACCTGCCGGGCGGCCCCGCCCCGCCCTCTGGCCCGTGCCATGGCCCGCCTGCCTGTCCCTGCTGCTGGCCGCCTGCCTGCTGGCCTGTGTGCTACCGGCCCGGGCCGCCGAGCTGGAGGCCAAGGTCAAGGCCGCCTACGTCTTCCATGTCATCAAGTTCGTCGACTGGCCGGCCCTGCCCGGTGATGCCCTGACCCTGTGCATCAGCGGCAACGACGCGGTCAGCGCCCTGCTCGGCGACCTGGCCGGCAAGGCGGTCAAGGAGCGTCCCCTGCGCATCCTCACGGGCTTGCCGGCCGACCCGACCCAGTGCCAGGTGCTGTACGTGGGCGGGCCGGAACGGCGCTGGGCCGAGCTGCAGCCCCGCCTGCGCGGCCACAGCGTGCTCACGGTCAGCGACCAGGACGGCTTTGCCCGCAACGGCGGCATCGTCGGCTTCTATCCCGAAGCCGGGCGGATCCGGCTGGAGATCAACCCCGAGGCGGCCCGCCAGGCCAACCTCCGGATCAGTGCCAAGCTCCTCGAGCTGGCGCGGACCGTACCCTGACCCGGACCCGCGGCGATGCACACGCGCTTTGACGGCCTGCAGATCAAGACCAAGCTGGTGACGATCATCGTCATCACCACCCTCGCCGCCCTGCTCGTCGAGGCGGTGGGCTTCATCGTCTATGAGCGGATGCGGGTCAAGGACGAGCTGGTGCGCGACCTCTCCTCCCTGGCCCGCATCGTGGCCGACCGGAGCGGCGCCGCGCTGCTCTTCAACGACGACAAGATGGCGGCCGAGACCCTCGGCGCCCTCAAGGTCAAGCGGCCGGTCACCGCCGCCGGCCTCTATGACGCGGGCGGCCAGGTGTTCGTGCGCTACGACAGCGGCGAGGAACGCGCCTACGCCTTCCCGGCCGGCATCCGCGCCGAAAGCCGGGCCGAGATGGACGATGGCTACCTGGTCCTGACCGAGCCGGTGGTGGTGGACGGCAGCACCGTCGGCACGGTGCTGATCCGCGCCAGCCTGCGCGAGCTGGACCGCCTGTGGCGGGACTACCTGCTGATCGCCGCCGGCATCGCCCTGGTCACCTCGGCCTTGGCCGTGCTGGTGGCCACCCGCCTGCAACGCATCATCTCCGGCCCCCTCGAGCGCTTCACCCGCACCGTGCAGACGATCGCGCGGGGCAAGGATTACAGCCTGCGGGCGCGCCTGGAGAGCCGCGACGAGATCGGCACCCTGGTCGGGGTCTTCAACGGCATGCTCGATGCCATCGAGGACGGCAATGCCGCGCTGCTCACCTCCAACCAGCGCCTGTCCGACAACGAAGCCCAGCTCAAGGCCGTCAATGAAGCCCTCGAGCAGCGGGTCCGCGAACGCACCGCCGAGCTGCAGGCCCTCTTCGACTCGGCCAGCGTCGGCATCGTGCTGGTGCGTGATGGCCTGATCATGCATGGCAACCGGCGCCTCGACGAGCTCTTCGGCTACCCGCCCGGCGCCCAGCTGGGCCGGCCGGCCCGCCAGTGGCTGGCCAATCCGGACGCCGGCCTGGCCGACGACGCAGACGCCACCGCCCGCCTGGCCCGAGGCGAGACCCTGCGCCAGGACGTGGAGGTGCGCCGGGGCGACGGCGAGCACTTCTGGGTGCGCCTGTCGCGGCGCGTGATCGACCCAGCCAACCCACAGCGCGGCATGGTCGGCGTGCTCGAGGACATCACCGCCGAGCGCGATGCCATGGACGAGATGCTCAAGGCCAAGACCCTGGCCGAGGAGGCCTCGCGCATGAAGTCGGACTTCCTGGCCAACATGAGCCACGAGATCCGCACCCCGATGAACGCCATCATCGGCATGCTCTACCTGGCCCTCAACGCCGAGCTCACCCCCAGCCTGCAGAACTACCTGTCCAAGGCCCAGGGCTCGGCCCACGCCCTGCTGGGCATCCTCAACGACATCCTGGACTTCTCCAAGATCGAGGCCGGCAAGCTGGAGATCGAGGCCATCGAGTTCGGCCTCGACACGGTGCTCGAGCAGCTCAAGGACACCATCGGCCTGCAGGCCGAGCACAAGGGCATCGAGTTCCTGATCCGCTACGACGTGACCATCCCGCCGGTGCTGGTGGGCGACCCGCTGCGCCTGGGGCAGGTGATGCTCAACCTGTGCAGCAACGCCATCAAGTTCACCGAGAAGGGCGAGGTGGAGCTGGCCTTCCGCTGCATCTCCACCACCGACGACGAGCTGGTGCTGCACTTCTCGGTACGCGACACCGGCATCGGCATGGCGCCGGAGCTGGTGGACCGCCTGTTCCAGAAATTCACCCAGGCGGACCAGACCACCACCCGCCGCTTCGGCGGCACCGGCCTCGGCCTGGCCATCAGCAAGCACCTGGCCGAGCTGATGGGAGGCCGCCTGTGGGTCGAGGAGTCCCAGCCCGGCAAGGGCACCACGGTGTGCTGCACGGTGCGCCTGCAGATCCCCCGTGAGGCCCGCCAGCGCGGCCGCCTGGTGGAGCGGGCCGGCCCGCTGCTGCAGGGCATCCGGGTGCTGGTGGTGGACGACAACGAGGTGTCCCGCGAGATCCTCGCCGAGATGCTGCGCTTCTTCCAGCTCGACGTGGCGGTGGCCTCCAACGGCGCCAGCGCCATGGGCATGCTGCAGCGCCACGACGGCCCGCCCTACGACATCGTGCTGATGGACTGGCGCATGCCGCTGATGAACGGCGACGAGGTGATCCGGCGCATCCACGCCAACCCGGCCATCGACCCCAAGCCGCGCATCATCATGGTCACCGCCTACGGCCGCGAGGATGTGCTGCGCGCCGCCGCCCAGGCCGGTGCCGGCGGGATCCTGATCAAGCCGGTGTCGCCCTCGGCCCTGCTCGACACCCTGCTCAACTGCCTCGGCCGCGGCCGCCTGCTCGAGGACAACCCGCCGCGCCTGCCCCACGCCGGGCTGTGCGACCTGCGCGGCGCGCGCCTGCTGCTGGTGGAAGACAATGACATCAACCGGGAATTCGCCACCGAGCTGCTGGCCCGCATGAACACCGAGGTGGAGTGCGCCGGCAACGGCCAGGAGGCCCTGGCGATGATCCAGGCGCGCCCCTACGACGCCGTACTGATGGACATCCACATGCCGGTGATGGACGGCCTGGAGGCCACCCGGCGGATCCGCGCCCTGGGCGGGCGGCCCGACGGGGAGCGCTTCCGCGACGTGCCGATCATCGCCATGACGGCCCTCGCCATGGCCCACGACGAACAGCGCAGCCTGGAAGCCGGCATGAACGACCACATCACCAAGCCGGTATCCCCCGAGCGCCTGCAGGCGGCCCTGTCACGCTGGCTGCAGATTCCCCTCCAGGCGCCCAGCGGCGACGGACAACGCCTGCAGGCCGCCCTGCCGGCGGACCTGCAGGGGCTCGACGGCCTCGACGCCGCCCAGGGCGTGCGCCGCATCGGCGGCGACCCGGAGGCCTATCGCAAGCAGCTGCGACGCTTTCGAAGCCGCTACACCGACACCGCACAACATCTGCGCGAACTGCTCGGGACAGGTGCCCTGCACCAGGCCGAGGAGTACTGTCACGCCCTCAAGGGGGTGTGCGGCAACATCGGCGCGGAGGCCCTGTTCAACTGCGTAGCCGCCATCGATACGGACCTCAAGCAGGACCGCCAGCCCGACCCGGACACCCTGGCCCGGCTGGAAGGCCTGCTGCAGGAGGTGCTCGATGCCATCGACGGACTGGACGCAGCCGCCCTGCCCGCCTCGGCCGCATCCTTGATGAGCCGGGCGGAGGCGGCGGCCCATGTCGCGCAGCTGCGCGACCTGCTCGAGACCGACCTCGGCGCGGCCCAGGCCGTGCTGAACGTGCTGCGCGCCGGTACCCTTGGCAGCGAACACGAAGCCCCCATCCGCAAGGTGGCGGAGCAGATCGACCTCTTCGAGATCGACGATGCCCTCACCCTGCTCCAGGAACTGCACACGCAACTGACCCGACCAGCATGAGCGATCTCTCCCTGCACCTCCCGGACAAGACCAAGCCGCGCATCCTCGTGGTGGATGATGTCAGCGAGAACCTGCACATCCTGGTCGGCATCCTGCGCAACGACTACGCCGTGGTGGTGGCCACCAATGGCCCCAAGGCCCTCGAACTGGCCAGCCGCCAGCCTGCCCCCGACCTGATCCTGCTCGACATCCGCATGCCTGGCATGGACGGCTACGAGGTGCTCCACCGGCTCAAGTCCGACCCCGGCACGGCGGACATCCCGGTGATCTTCGTCACCGCCCTGTCGGAGTCGGCCGATGAGGCAGTGGGCCTGCGCCTGGGCGCCGCCGACTACGTCACCAAGCCGATCAACCCGGAGCTCCTGCAGCTGCGCATCCGCAACCAGCTCGAATTGCGCGTGCACCGGCGCCGCCACCACGCCATCACGGTGGGCATCGACGCCCTCCGGCGGGCCGAAAAGCCGGCCTTGCTGCTGGTCGATGACATCCCCGAGAACATCCACGGCCTGGCCGCCGTGCTGCAGGACGACTACCGCATCATGGTGGCCTCGAATGGTGCCCGGGCCCTGGAGGTGGTGAGCGGCCCCCATCCGCCCGACCTGGTGCTGCTCGACATCATCATGCCGGACATGGACGGCTACGAAGTGTGCCGCCGCATCAAGGCCACCCCCGAGGGCAGCCGCATCCCGGTGGTGTTCGTCACCGTGGTGGACCGCGTGGTGGACAAGGTGCAGGGCTTCGCGGTGGGCGCTGCCGACTACATCACCAAACCCTTCGACATCGACGAGGTGCGCGCCCGGATCCGCACCCATCTGGAGCTGAGCCGCCTGCAGCGCTCCCTGGAAGACCTGGTGGACGAGCGCATGGCCTCCCTGCATGAAGCCAACGAGGCCCTCGCCGAGAGCAAGGAGAAGTACCGCATCCTGGCCGAGTACTCGCCCAACTGGGAGTACTGGGTCGATCCCCGCGGCGACTACCTCTACCTGTCCCCCGCCTGCCTGGAAGTGTCGGGCTACGGCCCGGTGGATTTCATCGGCGACCCGGACCTGATGCGCAAGCTGATCCACCCGGACGACCTGCCCATCTGGGACGCCCACGACGAGCGCCAGGCCAGCCCCGGCGGCCATCGCCTGCCGCCCTTCCGCATCCGCGCCCGGGACGGCTCGGAACGCTGGATCGAGCATGTGTGCCAGCCCGTCATCGACGCCCACGGGCATTTCCTGGGCACCCGCGGCACCCACCGGGATGTCACCGAACGGGTCATGGCCGAGGAACAGCGCGACCTCGCCGCCACCGTCTTCGCCAACACCTCCGAGGCGGTCTTCATCACCGACGCGGACAACCGCGTGCTGACCATCAACCCGGCCTTCACCGAGATCACCGGCTACACCCAGGACGACACCTTCGGCCGGCCGGTTCGCCTGCTCCAGGCCGACCAGCTCGACCCGGACAGCTACCGGGCCCTGTGGACCGCCGTGGAACAGACCGGCCGCTGGCAGGGCGAGATCGCCGGACGCCGGAAGGACGGCCACGCCTTCATCGCCTGGATCACCGTCAGCACGGTGTTCCGCGACGACCGGGCGGTGCACCGCCGGGTGATCCTGTTCTCCGACATCACCGAGAAGAAGAAGGCCGACAACCTGATCTGGACCCAGGCCAACTACGACCACCTCACCAGCCTGCCCAACCGGCGCCTGTTCACCGACCGCCTTGAGCGGGAGATCAAGAAGGCGCAGCGCGACAGCACCACCATCGGCCTGCTGTTCATCGACCTGGACCGCTTCAAGGAGGTGAACGAGACCCGCGGCCACGAGGTCGGCGACCTGCTGCTGGTGGAGGCCGCCCGCCGCATCCGCCAGTGCGTGCGCGACTACGACACGGTGGCCCGCCTGGGCGGCGACGAGTTCGTGGTGATCCTGTCCGAGCTGCAGGACGGCACCGACATCGGCCGCATCGCCCAGGACATCATCGACCGCCTGTCCCGCCCCTTCGAGCTGAACCGCGACGAGCACTTCGTCTCCGCCAGCATCGGCATCACCCTCTACCCCGAGAACGGCAGCAGCATCAGCGAGCTGATCAAGCACGCCGAGCGTGCCATGTACCTGGCCAAGGACGCCGGCCGGGCCTGCTTCCGCTTTTTCACCCCGGCCCTGCAGGAAGGCGCCGAGGAGCGTGTGCGTCTGGCCGGCGAACTGCGCCGCGCCATCGAGGCCGGCCAGATCGAGCTCTACTACCAACCCATCATCGAGCTGGCCAGCGACCGCATCGTCAAGGCTGAGGCCCTGATGCGCTGGAAGCACCCGGAGCTCGGCTTCGTCAGCCCGGCCACCTTCATCCCGATCGCCGAGGACACCGGCACCATCCACGAGCTGGGCGAATGGGCCTTCTCGCAGGTGGTGAGGCAGACCGGCCAGTGGCGCAGCCTGCTCGGCCCCGACCTGCAGATCAGCCTCAACGTGTCGCCGGCCCAGTTCAACACCGGCCCGCAGACCTTCCAGCGCTGGATCGAAGCCCTGCGCGCCGCCGACGTGCCGGGCGCCAACCTGGTGGTGGAGATCACCGAGGGCCTGCTGATGGACAACGCCCCGGGCATCCGCGACAGCCTGTTGTGCTTCCGCGATGCGGGCATCGGCGTGTCCATCGATGACTTCGGCACCGGCTACTCATCCCTCGCCTATCTCAAGAAGTTCGACATCGACGTGCTCAAGATCGACCAGTCCTTCACCCGCAACCTGAGCCCCGACAGCGCCGACTTCGCCCTCTGCGAGGCCATCGTGGTGATGGCCCACAAGCTCGGCCTGAAGGTGGTCGCCGAAGGCGTCGAGACCGCCGAGCAACGGGACCTGCTGTGCCAGATCGGCTGCGACTACGCCCAGGGCTACCTGTTCTCCCGGGCCGTGCCGGCGGATGAGTTCGAGGCGCTCAGCCTGCGCCAGACATGAGCTGAGCCGGCCCGGCTCATGCCACAATCCGCGGTTCGCCCACCCCGCCCGAGACCCGTGATCAAGCTCCTGCACACCGCCGACTGGCAGATCGGCAAGCTGTTCGGTCAGTTCGAAACCGATGACGCCAGCGCCCTGGCGGAGGCCCGCATCGCCACCGTCGAGGGCCTCGCCCGCCTGGCCACCGAAGAACAGGTCGACCTGGTGCTGGTGGCCGGCGACGTCTTCGATGCCCAGGGCGTGGCCGACAAGACGCTGCGCCGCCTCTTCAACGCCCTGGCCGGCTACCCGGGTCCGTGGGTGATGATCCCTGGCAACCACGATGCCGGCCTGGCCGAGTCCGTGTGGACCCGCGCCGCCCGCCTGCAGGCCATCCCGGCCAACGTGACCGTCTGCCTGAGCCCGGCACCCCTGGTGCTGGCCGCCCCCGCGCTGGCCATCCTGCCCGCCCCGCTGACCCAGCGCATCACCTACACCGACCTCACCGAGGGCTTCGCCGCCCTCGACACCCCGGCCGGCCTGCCGCGCATCGGCCTGGCCCACGGCAGCGTGCAGGGCCTGCTCGCCGAGGGCATCGACTCCAGCAACCCCATCGCCGCCGGCCGCGCCGCCCAGGCCCGCCTGGACTACCTGGCCCTGGGCGACTGGCACGGCACCCGCCAGGTGGATGAGCGCTGCTGGTATGCCGGCACCCCCGAGACCGACAACTTCAAGGGCAACGATTCGGGCAACGCCCTGCTGGTGGAGATCGACGGCCCGGGCGCCCTGCCGCGCGTCACCCCCGTCGCCACCGGGCGCTACCACTGGCACGACCGGACCTGCGCGCTCCTGGTGGGCAGCGACACCGACCGGCTGGAAGAGGAACTGGCCGGCTTCGGCGCCCAGGACGTGATCCAGCTGAGCGTCACCGGCCACACCGATCTGGCCGGGCTCCGCCGCATCCAGCGCGCCATCGGCGCCGCCAGCGGACGCGTTCGCAGCCTCACCGCCGACCTCTCCGCCCTGCGCCTCAGCCCCACCGATGACGACATCACCGCCCTGCAGGCCGACGGCTACCTGGGCGAGGTCATCGACGAACTCCGCCAGGGCCAGGAGGGCAGCGACCCGGTCACCGCCGGGGTGGCCCGCGACGCGCTGGCCCTGCTCGCCAGCCTGCTCGATGAACAACGCGGAGGCGACGCCCGATGAAACTCAAACGCCTGCGCCTCGAACAGTTCCGCCGCTTCCGCCAGCCCTTCCAGATCGACGGCCTGACCCCCGGCCTCAACCTGTTCACCGGCCCCAACGAAGCCGGCAAGAGCACCCTGGTGGCGGCCTTGCGCGCCGCCTTCTTCGAACGCCACCGCTCCAGCGCGGTGGACGATCTGCGCCCCTGGGGCGACAGCGCCGCCACCCCAAGCGTGGAGCTGGAGTTCGAACTGGGCGGCCACGACTACCGCCTCACCAAGAGCTTCCTGCACAAGAAGCGCTGCGAACTGAAGTGGAACGGCCAGCAGCTGGACGGCACCGACGCCGAGGACCGCCTGGCGGAGCTGCTCGGCTTCCAGCATGCCGGCAAGGGCGCCAGCAAAGCCGAGCACTGGGGCATCCCGGGCCTGCTGTGGATCAGCCAGGGCAGCGCGCAGGAGATCCGGGAACCGGTGGCCCACGCCACCGACCATCTGCGCCGGGCCCTCAACGCCTCCCTGGGCGAGGTGGCCACCAGCGGCGGCGACGCGTTGCTGACCCAGGTCGAAGCCCGCCGCAACGAACTCCTCACCGCCAGCGGCGGCAAGCCCCGCGGCGACTATGCGGCGGCGCTCGAACAGGAGAAAGCCCTCGGCACCGAACTGGCCGCCGTGGACCAGGACATCGCCCAATACCGCCAGAAGGTGGACCGCCTCGCCAGCCTGCGCCAGGAGCACGCCCGCGAGAGCCTGGAGCAAGCCTGGGTGGGTTTCCGCGCACAGGAAGCCGAGGCCCGCGCCCGCCTGGAGGCCCTCCAGGGCATCGAACGGGAGCTGGATCTCACCCGCCAGCAGCAGAGCCGGGGCGAAGAGCGCCTGCGCCTGCTGCGCAGCCAACTGGACAACTTCGAACGCGAGGAGCGGGAGCTGCTCTCCCGGCGCGACGCCACCACGGCCGCCCAGCGCGCGCTGGACGAAGCCACGGCCGCCGTACTCCTGTGGCAACCCCGCCGTGACGAAGCCACCCGGCGCTACGACAACGCCCGCCGGGCCCTCAGCCTGGCCCGTCAGGAAGACACCCGCCGCAGCCTGACCCGCAGCCTCGACGAACAGCGCCGCCAGGCCGATGCGGCCGGAGCGGCCCTGGCCAAAGCCGAGGCAGCCCACGCCGACCTGCAGGCCCTCCACCAACGAGCGGCCGCCGGCGCCATCAAGGACAGCGATCTCAAGACCCTCCGCGAGCTGAGCGCCCGGCTCACCGAAAACCGCATCCGCCGCGAAGCCTCCGCCACCCGCCTGGACTACGCCCTGGACGCCGGCGTGCGCCTGACCCTCGACGGCCAGGCCCTCGAAGGCCAGGGCGAGCGCCGCCTCCTCGACACCAGCCAGATCGAGCTGCCCGGACTCGGCCGCCTGACCATCACCCCCGGCGGTACCGGCCTGGCCGATCTGCAGCGGGCCGCCGCCGAACTCGAAGACCAGCGCAGCGCCCTGCTCCAGCGCCTCGGCCTGGGCAGCCCGGAAGAAGCAGAGAGCCGCGCCGAATCCCGCCGGCAGCTGGAGGCCGACCTGCGCGGCGCCGAAGCCGGCTTCAAGGCCCTCGCCCCCCGGGGGCTCGACGCCCTGCGCCTGGAGCACAGCCAGCGGCACGCAGGCGCTACAGAGGCCGGAACCCTGCTGGCCGCCCTGCCCCCACCGCCCGAGCAGGCCCCGCCTGCCGTGGCCGCCGCCGAAGCCGAGGAAGACGCGGCCCGCGAGGCCCTGTCGATCCTCGACAGCCAGATCGCCACCGCCCGCCTCGCCGAACACAGCGCCCGCGCCGCTCTCGACGCAGCCACCCGGGAACAGGCCAGTGCCCAGGCCCGACTGGACGACCCGGCCCGCAACCAGCGACGTACCGCCGCCAGCACCGAACTGACCGACGCCCGCGCCGAGCAGGACGCCCTGTCCCGCCGCGCCGATGGCCTGGCCCGGCAAATCGCCGACGCCCACCCGGACATCCTGCGCCAGGACGTGGAGCGCTACGCCAAGAGCGCCGACACCAGCGAGGCCCAGCATCGGGCGCTCGCCACCGAGATCTACCGCCTCGAGGTCGAGCTAGAGACCGCCGGCGCCCGCGGTCTCGACGAGCGTCGTGCCGAGATCGAGCGCGACCTCGCCCAAGCCCACCGCCGCAGCACCGAGCTGGCCCGCCGGGCCGCCGCCCTGGATCATCTCCTGACCCTGCTGCGCCGCCACCGCCAGGCCCTCACCCAACGCCTGCAGGCTCCCTTGCAGAAGCACCTGAACCGCTACCTGCAACTGCTCTTCCCCCGCGCCCACCTGGACATCGACGAGCACCTCGGCCCGGGCCCCCTGACCCGTCCCAGCCCCCAGGGCGAAGAGACCGGCACCCTCGAAGCCCTCAGCTTCGGTGCCCGGGAACAGATGGGCGTGATCACCCGCCTGGCCTATGCCGACCTCCTGCGTGAAGCCGGCCGCCCCACCCTGCTGGTCCTCGACGACGCCCTTGTGCATAGCGACGAGACACGCCTCGCCCAGATGAAACGGGTCCTCTTCGACGCCGCCGGACGCCACCAGATCCTGCTCTTCACCTGCCACCCCGAGAAATGGCGCGACCTCGGCGTGGCCGCCCGCGCACTGGACAGCACCCGCCTCCCGTAAGGACACCCCATGAACGACAAGACCAAACTCGCCGACCTGCGCAAATCCTACGAACGAGGCAGCCTCGACGTGGACGACGTGGCCTCCGACCCCTTCGCCCAGTTCGGCCACTGGCTGAACGAAGCCCTCGCCGCCGAAGTCCCCGAACCCAATGCCATGACCCTCGCCACCGTCGGCGCCGACGGCAGGCCGTCCACCCGCATCGTGCTGATCAAGGACTGCGACGAACGCGGCATCGTCTGGTACACCAACTACCACAGCCGCAAAGGCCGCGAACTGGCCGACCACCCCTTCGCTGCCCTGCAATTCCACTGGGTCGAGCTCGAGCGCGTGGTGCGCATCGAAGGCCAGGTGGAAAAGGTCTCGGACGCCGAATCCGACACCTACTTCGCCAGCCGCCCGCTGACCAGCCGTATCGGCGCCTGGGCATCCAACCAGAGCGAACCCATCCCCGGCCGCGGCACCATCGTCGCCAAGGCCGCCGAATACGGCCTCAAGTTCGGCCTCAACCCCCCCCGTCCCCCCCATTGGGGCGGCTACCGCCTGATCCCCGACCGCTGGGAATTCTGGCAAGGCCGCGCGTCCCGCCTGCATGACCGGATCGTCTATGAGCAGGACGGCAATGGAGGGTGGGAGCGCTCGCGGTTGTCACCCTGAGGCAGACAGGCCACCACCCGTTCTGCCTGCGGCGTGCGCTCCAGCGCGGTTTTCAGCCCATGCTG
Source organism: uncultured Zoogloea sp. (assembly GCA_937967645.1). Classification (GTDB taxonomy): domain Bacteria; phylum Pseudomonadota; class Gammaproteobacteria; order Burkholderiales; family Rhodocyclaceae; genus Zoogloea. Next base: position 1,385 of record CALBTT010000188.1, on the reverse strand, counting down.
CCCACTTGGGGGAGAGCCGCACTTGACCACATTCAGTCAACCGACTAACTTAATTCAGTCAGTTGACTTAGATCCCTCGCGCATAGCAGGGACATCCCGGATTCATGAGCACCCAGGCAAACGGCAGTTCCACACACACACCCGTGCGCGCCGACGGCGCGCTGGCCCGCAAGCGGCTGCTCGACGCGGCCCTGCGCCTCTTCGCCGAGAAGGGCTACCAGAAGACCTCCACCCGTGAGATCGCCGATCAGGCTGGGGTCAACCTCGGCGCCATCAGCTACTACTTCGGCGACAAGCCCGGGCTCTACCGGGCCGCTTTCTGCGAATCCTGCTGCGATACCACCAACGCCCCGGACATCCAGCTGGCCTGCGACTGCGTGCCCGACCACCGGGCGGCCGGCCTGTCCCCGGCCGAGGCGCTGGGCGTGTTCTTCCGCAACTTCCTGCAGCCCCTCAAGCAGGGCGACCAGGTGCGGCTCTTCATGCGCCTGCATTTCCGGGAGCTGGTCGAGCCCAGCGGTGTCCTCGGCACCGAGATGGAGGACGACATGGCCGCACTCTTCCACGCCCTCACCCAACTCACCGCGGACGCCCTCGACCTGGCGGCACCCGATCCGGACTGCCTCCGCCTGACCCATGCCGTGCTGGGCATGGCCATCCACTTCTTCGTGGCCCAGGACCTGGTCGAACGGCCAGCCCGGGACTGGTCGCCCAGCCGGACGACATCGACACCCTCGCCGACCGCCTGGCCCTCTACGCGGACGGCATGATAGCGACGGAGATCCGCCGCCGCGCCCAGACCGGGAGTTCCACATGAAGCACCCCGCCCTCCTCCTTGCCGCCCTCTCGTCGGCCCGTCCCCGGCTGCTCCCCCTCGCGGCGGCCATGGCCCTGCTGGGCAGCCTGTCGGCCTGCGGCCTGCTGCCCAAGGTCGGCCCCGATTACACCGGCCCCACCGCCACCGCGCCGACGGCTTGGCAGGCCCCCCTGCCCCATGAAGGTCAGGTTGCCGAACTGGGCACCTGGTGGAACCGCCTTGACGATCCGCTGCTGCCCGTATTGATCGCTGCTTCCCAGCGCGAGAGCGCCACCCTCGCCCAGGCCCGCGCCCGCATCGCCCAGGCCCGCGCTTCGGCGGTGGCCGCCGGCGTGGCCGGCATGCCGACCCTGGATGCGAGCCTCGCGGCCAAGCGTGCAGCCTTCACCTTCGGGGCGCCCACCACCTTCCAGACCACCCGGCAGGCGTCCCTGATGGCCAACTGGGAGATCGACCTGTTCGGCGGTATCGGCCGGCAGCAGGAGGAAGCCGATGCCCGCCTCGCTGCCAGCGCAGCGCGAGATCGGAAGAGCGTCGTGTAGGGAAAGAGTGTAGATCTCGGTGGTCG
>CALBTT010000187.1 GCA_937967645.1 uncultured Zoogloea sp. | reverse complement strand
AACGGGCCCTGCGCATGCGCCAGACCGACGACTACCAGGAGTGGGAAGCCCCGCTCCTCAAAGGACACTGAGGGTACCGACCATGGACCACGACTGCCTCATTCGCCTGGATGGCCTGTGTCTGCAGGCCTCAATCGGCATCTACGCCCACGAGATCGCCGCACCGCAACCCCTCGAGATCGACCTGCGCCTGGCCATCGATGGCACCCTGGCCGCCCGCAGCGACGACATCCGCCACACGGTGGACTACGACCAGGTCGTCGAGGCCCTGGAGGCGCTGCTTGCCGGGCGCCATTTCAACCTCCTCGAACATCTGAGCCAGGCCATGCTCGATCTGCTCGGCGAGCGCTTCCCGGTCAAGCGCGCCGAGATCACCCTGGCCAAACCGCTGGCCGTACCCAAGGCCCGCCGGGTCTCGGTGACGCGGGCGGCGGAGTGGAAGCGGGAGGCGGTCAAGGCCGTCGCGCTGTAGGGGGGAGCGACAGGGGAGGGGACTCAGCTGGATTCTTTGCAGCCCCGGGACTACCATTCCCCCCTTTCTGACGGCGGATCACGGCGGCGATGGCCCACAAAAATGCAGCGCTGATGCTTCGCCGGCTGCGACGGGGCTTCCTGCTGGGCAGTGCCCTGTTCTTCCTGGTCGTGGCTGCCTGGCTCTGGCGCTCGTGGCACGAGGCCCGTGACTACGAGCTGAGTCATCTGGCGACCATTGCCGAGATCACCGGCAACTCCCTGGACAATTATTTCTCCGGCCACGAGAGCCGGATGCGGGCTTTCGGACGCCGGCTCACGCCCGGTGACATCCAGCCCGGTCGCATCAGTCCCCTCCTCAAGGCCTTCAAGGACTCCGACCCCGAGTACCTCTTCGTGACCCTGTCCCATGCCGAGGGCGGGGTCTTTGCCACCGACCGGACCGACAGGCCCGGGGAGATCCCCAACACGCGGGACGTGCCCGGCCGTCAGGTGGCGTTCGAAGAGATCGCCGTGCAGGACCGCCTCAACGTGGGCCGCCCGGCCGAAGGCCGCGTCATCAAGGACTGGATCATGCCGCTGCGCCTCGGCATCCGGGACGCGGACGGCCACCTGAAGTACGTCATGAATGCCACGCTGCCCCTGTCCCGGCAGCAGTCCTTCTGGCACAACCTGGGTCTGCCGCCGGGGTCGGCGCTGGGCCTGCTGCGCGACGATGCCTTCCTGGTCAGCCGTTACCCGGTGCCGCCCAGCGGGGACCTGAACAAGACCTACGGCACGCCGCGGGATGGCGCGCTGGTTGCGTATCTGCGTGATCACGGCTTCCCACCCAGGGGAACGCTGAGCGGCCATAACAGCGTCACCGGCAAGGAGGCCTTGTTCGCCTTCCGCCGGCTCGAGCACTATCCGTTGACGGTGTTCGTGTCCACGCCGGTCGATGGCGCGATCCAGCGCTGGCGCTCCCAGCTCGGTCTGCCCCTGTTCCTCACCGTGATCGCCCTGGCGGCCGGCATCCAGGTGTTTCGCAGCATCTCCCGCTGGATCCAGGCCTCGGACGAGCTCAGGAAATACCAGTTCCATCTGGAGGAGCAGGTGGGCCAGCGCACTGCCCAGCTGGAGGCCGCCAAGAAGGCCGCCGAAGCGGCCAGCCGGGCCAAGAGCACCTTCCTGGCCAACATGAGCCACGAACTGCGCACGCCGCTCAGCGGCATCGTCGGGATGATCCGCCTGGCGCGGGTCCGGATGGCCGACCCCCAGGGGAGGGATCAGCTGGACAAGGCCAATCTCGCCGCCGACCACCTGCTGTCGGTGATCAACGATATTCTCGACATCTCCAAGATCGAGGCCGATCAGCTGGTGCTCGAGCGCAGCGACTTCCAGCTCCAGGGCATCCTCGACAGCGTCTCGAGCATCGTCGGCCTCAAGGCCCGCGAGAAAGGGCTGACGCTCCACTTCGAGGTGCCCGCCGACCTGGCCGGGTGCTATCTCCAGGGTGACGCCCTGCGGCTGCGCCAGATCCTCCTCAACCTGGCGAGCAATTCGGTCAAGTTCACCGAGCAGGGGGGCGTCACCCTAAGGGTGCTGGCGCTGGCCCAAAGCGATCGGGACGCCACGCTCCGCTTCGAAGTCGCAGACAGCGGCATCGGCATTGGCGTGGACGACCAGGCCCGCCTGTTTTCCGCCTTCGAGCAGGCCGACAACTCGATGACCCGCAAGTACGGGGGCACCGGCCTCGGCCTGGCGATCAGCAAGCGCCTGGTCGCCCTGATGGGCGGGCGCATCGGCGTGGACAGCAGCCCCGGCCGCGGCAGCCTGTTCTGGTTCGAGATCACCCTGCCCCTGTCCAGCGAGCCGGCCCCCACGGAGGAGGGCAGCGATGCCGACGCGCTGGCCGAGTTGATTCTCAGCCGCCATGCCGGGAAGCGTGTGCTGGTGGCCGAGGATGAGCCGATCAACCAGGAGGTGGCGCGGGTCATGCTGGAGGACGTCGGGCTGCAGGTGGACATCGCCGACGACGGCGAGCAGGCCGTGCGCCTCGCCGCCGCCAACGATTACGCGCTGATCCTGATGGACATGCAGATGCCCGTCATGAATGGTCTTGAAGCGACGCAGGCGATCTGCGCCGGTGACCGCAACCCGCAGACACCCATCCTCGCCATGACGGCCAATGCCTTCGTCGAAGACCGGGAGCGCTGCCTCGCTGCCGGCATGCGCGCACATATTGCCAAGCCGGTCATTCCCGAGAACCTCTACGGGATGGTGCTCAAGTGGCTGCAATGAACTGAAGGCGGTCCGCCCGCCACGCGTCCCGCCGAGGCGTGCTGGATGCACCAATCCCGTTTTGGGTTATGCTGCTGACTCAGCAGGCGGACGTGCGTTGCAGGGGGCTGACAGGCGGCCCGGGCGGCGTGCCTGGCGAATGCACGGAGCGTATGCCGAGCGTTCGCGTTCGTTTCGAGGGGAATTCCATGAACGAGGCGAAGTTGGGGGCAGGGCGCGGCTCGAGCGTTTGGCACCGCCTCGTCTGCTCGCTGCTTTTCCTGCTGCTGCTGATGGTGCTTCCGGTGCAGGCGGGGGGCCTGCAGGCCGGAAAGCTCCTGGTCCTGCACTCCCAGCACCGGGGCTTCCTGGTGGACAGCATCTCGGTGGGCATCCTCAATGCGGTACGTGAGCAGGGCCTGAGTGCCAGCGACGTGTACATCGAGTACCTGGATCTGGTGCGTCACCCGGAGCCGGAAGACCGGCGCTCCATGGCGCAACTGCTGCAGCGCAAGCTGGACGGCAAGGAAGTCCGCATCATCGTGGTGGAAGGCAAGCCGGCGCTGGACTTCATGACCCGGGAGGGGCGGGACCTGTTTCCCGGTGCGACCATCCTCAGCACCGCGCGCGACCGCATCAATCCTGCCCCGTTCAGTCCGCGCAAGATCATCCAGATGCCGGTACGGGCCGATTACAAGCGGGGTGTCCAGAGCCTGCTGGAGGCCATGCCCGGCATCCGTCGGGTACTCGTCGTCGCCGGCGCGAGCGCCAGCGACCTGCCTTACGTGAATGACGTGCGCGCGGCGGCCGAGCCCTGGAGCGGCAAGGTCGTCTTTGAATACACCGATCAGCTCGACCACGACGCCATGCTGGCCCGGGTCGCCCAGGCGGGCAGTGATACGGTGATCTTCTGCTACGGTTATTTCGGCGATATCAAGGGCAAGTCCTTCGTGTCGGTGGAGGTGGTCGACGAGGTCGTGAAGGCGGCGAAGGTGCCGGTCTTCAGCGCCTCGGTAGGCTTCCTGGGCAGGGGCATCGTCGGTGGTGTGCTCTTCGACACCGAGGCCTTCGGCCAGCAGCAGGTCGGGCGGCTGGTGATGAACTACCTGAAGGGCAATGTGGTGCTGGACTCGCCCCTGACCTACATCGAGTCCGCCAGCTATCCGATGTACGACTGGAACCAGATCGAACGCTGGCATATCGACACCGACCGCCTGCCCCCCGACAGCACCTTCATCAACCGGCCGCCCAAGCTGTGGGATCACTACCGCTACCAGCTCATCGGGGTGGCCGCCATGTTCCTGGCCATGAGCATCTCCCTGGTGGCCCTGTCCATGCAGAGCCGCCGCCGCAGGCTGGCGGAACTGGCCGCCAGCGAGAGCGAAGAGCGCTTCCGGATTCTGATCGAAGCCGCTCCCGAGGCCATCTTCGTGTACGACGTGGACCTCCGGCGGGTGGTCACCGCCAATGCCAGGGCGGCCTCCCTGTTCGGCTGCAGCCTGGACACCTTCCTAGAGGGTGGGCCGGAACGCTTCTACCGGGCTGAACAACCGGATGGCCGGGATATCCGCGAGTCCATGACCGAGCATGACAACCGGGCCCTGGCCGGCGAAGAGCCGGTCTTCGAGCGGGTCATCGTCCGGGCCAATGACGGTCAGGAGGTCTGCTGCGAAGTGCGCCTCACCCGGCTGCCTTACCGCAACAAGCGCCTGCTGCGGGCCACCTGCACGGATGTGACGGAACGCAAGGCCATCGAGTCGGCCCTGTATTTCGTGGCCAGCCACGGTGCGGGCGCCGAGCACCGTGCCGACTTTGTGGCGGACCTGCTGGCCTTCCTGTGCGTGCAGCTCAAGGCCGACTATGCAATCCTGGCCCGCCTGATCGGCGATGGTCAGGCCGAGACCCTGGGCTTCCAGGCGAATGGCAAGCTGGCCCCCAACTTCATCTTCGATGTGCGGGGGAGCGCCTGCGAGTACATGGCACAGAGCCGGAACATCGCACTCTTCGAGCATTCCGTGCGGAGCCGCTTCCCGGACAGCTTCTTTCTCCAGAAGGGGGAGTGCGAGAGCTATGCCGGTGCTTCATTGTGGGACTCCCAGGGCATGGTCATCGGCTTCCTGGCGGTGGCCAGCCGGCGTCCCCAGCAATATCCGGCCTGGGCCAACGCGCTGATGCAGATCGTCGCCATGCGCGCCGCCCAGGAGCTCGAGGCGCTGTACAACGAGGAGGAGGCCCTGCGTCAGCAGGGGGCGCTGGAGAATCAAGTCCAGGTGCGCACCGCCGAGCTTGCCCGGGCCAACGATGCGCTGGCCCAGGCCCGGGATGTGGCCGAGGCGGCGACCCGCGCGAAAAGCGAGTTCCTGGCCAACATGAGCCATGAGATCCGCACCCCGATGAATGCGATTCTCGGCATGACCGATCTGGCCCTGCGCACGGATCTGGACGCCAAGCAGGCCGACTACCTGCGCAAGACGCGCATGGCGGCGGAGTCCCTGCTGGGGCTGATCAACGACATCCTCGATTTTTCCAAGATCGAGGCCGGCAAGCTCGACATGGAGCGGCGCGAGTTCCGGCTCAATGATGTGCTCGACAAGATGGCCTCGATCATCGGCCTGCGAGCCCAGGAAAAGGGCCTGGAGATGGTCATCGACCTGGCGCCGGACCTGCCGCAGAGCCTGATCGGCGATCCACTCCGCTTGCATCAGATCCTGGTCAATCTGTGTGGCAACGCGGTCAAGTTCACCCGCGAAGGCGAGATTGTCCTCGTTGTCACGCAGCTGCCGTCCCCCGCCGCCGATGCGGATGGCGATGACATTGTTCTGCATTTCTCGGTCCGTGATTCCGGTATCGGCATGAGCGAGGATCAGCTCCTGCGCCTGTTCCAGCCCTTCTCCCAAGTCGACTCCTCCCACGCCCGCAAGTACGGCGGCACCGGCCTGGGGTTGGCGATCAGCCGCCAGCTGGTGGACATGATGGGCGGCGAGATCGGCGTGACGAGCGAGCTTGGCCGCGGTAGCGACTTCCACTTCACGGCCCGCTTCGGGCGCGGACAGGATGGCGACATGATCTTGCCCGCCCTACCACCCAGGCGGGTGCTGGTGGTGGATGGCAGCGCCCATGGCCGTCAGGCGCTGGTCCACCTGCTGGCCCGCCTGGCACAGCCCCGTGATGCAGCCGCTTCGATCGCGGAGGCAGTGGACGCGGCGACCCGCGCCGAAGCGGACGGCCGGCCCTACGGCCTGGTCCTGCTGAACTGGCGCCTGCCCGATGGGGACGGCGCGGAGGCTGCCCGGCAGATCACGTGCAGCACCGATGCCGCGCCCGCGCTGGTGCTGGTCGGGCCCGTCGGCCAGGAGTCCATCGAGACGGCGGTCCGGGAGCGTCTGCTGATCGACGCCTTGGCCAAGCCCGTGATGCCCGCCGCCCTGCAGAGCCTGCTGGTCTCCCTGTCCAGCGAGGGGGGGCTGGACAAGACGACGGGCAGCTTGGCGGTGCACGATGACGGCCTGGCGGCGCTCTGCGCCCGGTTGCGCGGGGCGCATGTTCTGTTGGTCGAGGACAACGAAGTCAACCAGCTGGTGGCGGAAGGGCTGTTGACCAGTGTCGCCGGTGTGCGGGTGACGATCGCCAGCAATGGCCACGATGCGCTCCGCGCCCTTCGGGAGGGGCACTTCGACGCGGTCTTGATGGACATCCAGATGCCGGAGATGGATGGCTATGAGGCGACCGCCCGGATTCGCGCCGAGGCTTGCTGGCAGAGCCTCCCGATCATCGCGATGACGGCCCATGCGATGGTTCAGAACCGGGATCGCTGTCTGGCTGCCGGGATGAACGGCTTCGTCAGCAAGCCCTTCGAGCTGCGCGAGCTGTGCGAGACCCTGGCTCGCTGGATCGACCCGTCCGCGGGGAGCGTGGCCGATCGTCCGGCCTGGTCTGAGCCCGCCCCGGCCGGTCTTGCGCCCGATCCTGCGGGGGTGGTCGTGCTGGACCGGGTAGTCGGCCTGCGGAACGTGTCGCAGCGTACCGAGCTGTATGGCAAGTTGCTGGATGTCTTCATCGATGCCAACGCCGACTTGCCCGCCTGCCTTCGCAAGGCCCGTGCCCAGTCTGACACGCAGACCGCCAGTCGCATCGCACACACCCTGAAGTCAGAGGCTGCGACCATCGGTGCCATGACCTTGGCCCGCCTGGCGGAAGAACTCGAGCGCGACATCGACGCCGGCAACGCGCTCGATGAGCAGGTCGATCGCCTGGAGTTCGCCCTGGACGCGGTGATCGAGGAGATCCGCGCGAACCGGGTCCAGCCCCCCTGAAACGCCTGTCGGAGGCGGCCGGATCCGCTTCGGTGCGTGACCGGATGCGAGGGCAGGAGCTCGGGCCCGGCTCGACCACGGTGTGCCTGCGCGATGCTCAGTCCTTAGCCCGGAAATAGCGGGCGGAGCCGTTGACCTGCATTTCCAGGCCGCTTTCGGCCTTCAGCGCGTCGGTCAGCGTGGCGTGGCCTGAATCCTTGATGGTCCAGCCGAGGGCCTTGAGCTGCTGGCCGATGGCGGTGATGGGGGCCCAGCCGCTGGGCATCGTGGCCAGCTGCACGGAGCGGCGCAGTGCCTCGCCGCGGGTCATGGGCGCGTGCGCGGTGCTGGTCGCGGCGGTGTAGGGGCTGACCGGCTCGGCGGCGCGCTGGCCGGTACCGAGGGGCAGGGGGTGGGCGTCATGCAGCGGGCTGTTGGCGGCGGCGACATCCAGCGGAGAGGCGATCAGGTCCTCGACATGAACGAAGCGGTCGCAGGCGCTGATGAAGGTGCCGGGCACTTGCTTGCGGCCGAAGCCGAATACCATCAGGCCGTCCTCGCGCAGGCGGGTGGCCAGGCGGGTGAAATCGCTGTTGCCGCTGACCAGGCAGAATCCATTGAAGCGTCGGGTGTGGAGCAGATCCATCGCATCGATGATCAGGGCGCTGTCGCTGGTGCTGCGGCCGGTGCTGCTGGCGTACTGCTGGATCGGCTGGATGGCATGCTCGGCGAGCAGGTCGCGCCAGCCGGCCAGCTGGGGTGAGGTGAAGTCGCCGTAGATCCGCCGGACGAGGATCCTGCCGCGCCGGCTGATGTCGGTGAGGATGGGAGCGATGGACTTGAGCGTGCCGCCATCTGCATCGATCAGGACGGCGAAGCTGGGTTGTTCGAGCTTCATCGGGGGGCGGGCGTGTGACGCCTCGAAGAGATCCTTGATGCTGCCGATGGTGCCACCCGGGCGTGCCGAAGGGGTAGTGGAGGGGGCACTGCGCGGGTGTGAGATATTTCCTTTGTGGAGCAGCCCGGGGGCTGCTGGCCCGGTTCAGTCCGTGGTCATCAGCGCCCGGGTGAGTGCTTCCGCACCGATCTCCCTGCAGCCCAGCGCGTTCTGCCCGCACCACAGGGGGCTGAAGTCGCTGCGGCCGGCCTGCTCGGCCGCGCTGCGCAGGGGGGCCACCGCCGAGGTGGCCAGGGGGAAGGGCGGTGCGACGGGGCTGATCGGACCCCGTTCGCGCATGAAGCGGTTGACGATGCCCCGGGCGGGGCGGCCGGTGAACAGGTTGGTCAGGGCCGTGTGGCCCGCCGCCGGGCTCTGCAGAGCGGCCCGGTGGAGCGGGCTGGTGGTGGCTTCCGGGCACAGCAGGTAGGCGCTGCCCACCTGTACGCCGACCGCCCCGAGAGCCAGCGCGGCCTTCACGCCGTGGCGGTCGGCAATGCCGCCGGCGGCGATGACCGGCAGGCGGGTGGCCTGGACGATCCGTGGCAGCAGGGCGAAGGTGCCGACCTGGGTGCTCAGGTCATCGCTCAGGAACATGCCCCGGTGCCCGCCGGCCTCCAGGCCCTGGGCGATGATCGCGTCGGCGCCGTGGGCCTCCAGCCACAGGGCCTCCTCGACCGTGGTCGCGGACGACAGGACCCGGGCGCCCCACCCCTTCACGCGGGCCAGTAGCGCCGGCTCGGGCAGGCCGAAGTGGAAGCTCACCACCGGCGGGCGGAAGGGCTCGACCAGGTCGGCGATCTCCGCGCTGAATGGCGCCCGCCCCGGTCCGGCGGGGATGCCGGCGGGGTCGATGCCGAATTCCGCGTAGTAGGGCGCCAGGGCGTCACGCCAGGTGGCCTCCACGCCGTCGTCAACTCGGGGAGGCTGGTGGCAGAAGAAGTTGAGGTTGAAGGGGCGGTCCGTACCCGCGCGGAGGGCCTGGAGCTCCTGCTCCAGCTGGGCGGGGGTAAGCATGGCGCAGGGCAGGGAGCCGAGTCCGCCGGCCCGGCATACCGCCAGGGCCAGGGCACTGCCCTGCACGCCGGCCATCGGCGCCTGGATGAGGGGCAGATCGATCGAGAGGAGGTCGGAAAGGGTCATGGCGTCGCGTGGCATCCCGCACCCGTCGAGCGTACGCAGGTGGGTCCGCGTGAAATATGAAAAGGTGTTGGATAATGCCGGGTGTTAACGTGTACTGACAACGTGGGCCGATGGGCCCGACTCCGGCCTAGGGCTCATGGCATCCGACAAGACCGTTACTTTCCCTGTCACCGAGCAGCGGACACGTCCCCGCGAGGAGCCGCGTCTCGATCCGGCCTCCCGTGAGGGGAGCCAGGACGCGCAGCGCCGGCGACGTGCCTGGGGGGCGCTGATCGGCCTGTGGGTGGCGCTGGGAGTGCTGGGGGCGTGGATCATCAATGATGTCTTGTCGGGCTACCGCGAGGCCGATGCCCGGGTGCGCAGCCAGGCCCAGGTGTATGCCAAGATGGTCGCGTCCCACGACCGTTTCGAGCTCGAGATGGCCGACCAGATCATCAAGAGTCTGCTCGTGCACATGGACGACAGCCTGTTCAACGGCCAGGTGCCGGACGCCCGTCGTGCCGCTTTCGAGGCCCTGCTGGCGGAGCACCGGGCGCGCCTGCCAGGTATCGCCTCCTTCACGGTGGTGGGGGAGGACGGCATCCGGCGCTTCGGGGTGGTGGGCAAGAACTTCACCGACCTGAGCGAGCGGGGCTACTACAAGGCGCTCAAGGCCGGTCAGGACAGTTTCGTCAGCCCCGCGGAGTCGGGGCTTGCGTCGGGCAAGGCTGGCATCCACGTGGCCCGGGCCTTCCGCCGGGCGGATGGGTCCTTCGGCGGGCTGGTGGTGATCAATCTGGCCGTGCAGGACATCTTCCGCCCCTACTATGCGTCGCTCGGGCTGGAGGGCGCGCGGGTCCAGCTGCGCTCGGCAGACCGGGTGCTGATCGCCTATCCGGCCTCCGACGAGCTCGCGCCGATGGCGCCGCTGGCCGATGCGCTGACGCCGCTGCTGGCCCAGGGGCAGGAGCGGGGCATCGTGGATGACGGCGAGTGGGTGTCGGCCTTCGAGCGACTGCAGTCCTCGTCCGTCTATGCCGAAGCCAGCCTGTCCAGGGCCCTCTTCCATCACGAACCCGATCGGGCCGCCCTGCTGGCCCTGTCGGCGCTGTTCGCCGCGGTGCTCGCGGGCGCCGCGCTGACCCGTGCCATCGCCGGCGGTCTGCGGGCGCACACCGAGCTGGCCGTGGCCTACATCGATCAGCGGCAGATGACCGTGCGCGACAAGCTGACCGGGCTGCACAACCGGCACTACATCGACGATCAGTTCGTCGAGTCGCGCGATGCGGCGGTGGCCCGCGGACACAGTCTGGCGCTGATCTTCGTCGATCTGGACCGTTTCAAGGCGGTGAATGACGGTCTCGGCCACCAGGCCGGTGATGTGCTGCTGCGTGAGGTGGCGCGCCGTCTGCGCATGGCGGGCGGCGATGAGAGCACGGTGGTCCGGCTGGGGGGCGACGAGTTCGTGCTGCTGGTGGACCTGGGCCCCGCCGGCGATGACGAGGTCGTCCGTGTGAGCGCCATCTGCCAGCGCATCCTGGACATCTTCGGGCCGGTGTTCGATCTGCCCGGCGGCCCGGTGCCCGGGTCGGCCAGCGTGGGGGTGGCACGCATGCCGGCCGACGGTGTGGAGTGGGACGACCTGGCCCACAAGGCCGACGTGGCCATGTATTACTCCAAGCGCACCGGGCGCAGCCGCTACACGGTCTATCACGCCGATCTCGAGGCCTCCTTCGACATGCCCGGCTGAGCCTTTCAGACCTGGGGCGTCGCGCTCCACTCCGCCACGAACACCTCCCGGAATTCCCTTAGCCAGGCCAGGCGCGCCTCGCCCAGGCGGCGGGCTGCCGGCGTGTTCATGCTGGCCGGCAGGGTCGCCAGCTTGACCTCGATGTGGTCCAGCGACCAGGCTTGGTCGTCCCGCTCCCGGTGCAGGGCCAGGGGATCGTCGGGATGGGCCAGGGACCAGCCCATGCGGCCGGCGGTATAGAACATCCGTGCCAGCCCCACCGCGCCGAGGGCGTCCATGCGGTCGGCGTCCTGCACGATCATCGCCTCCAGGGTGGTTGGCGCGATGCCTGCCGAGAAGCTGTGGGCTTCGATGGCGTGGGCCACTGCGTCCAGCCGCGCCGCCGGAAAGCCCTCGCCCTGCAGGACTTCGCGGGCCTTGAGGGCGGCCAGGCGCGAGGCCTCGGCACGTTGGGGGTGGTTCTTGGGCAGATTGACCAGGTCATGCAGGTAGCAGGCCGCCAGCACGACCAGGGCGTCGGCCTCCGGGTGTTCGTCGAGGAGTTGCCGGGCGACGCGCCAGACCCGCTGCAGGTGCTGCAGGTCGTGGGCGCCATCACCGTCGGCGGCGGCGCTGGCCAGGGCGGCAAGACGCGCTTGCCAGGTGTTCAGTTCGGCGTTCATGAGGGGGGAAGAGGTGGGGTCGATGGCGGCGAGATGATAGCCCGTCGGGGTGGTGCAACGCACCATCGCGGCTCGCCGCAGGAGGCCCATGCGCCCTCCCGGTGCGCCACCGCCGCCCTGCGGAAGGGGCCGGGCCCGTGGCGGCGCGGCCTGGCGGCCTTTTCCTGGATGGCATGGAACTCGCTAAGAAAAAATTGACCATATGGTCAGGTTTTCAGGAGCGAATCATGGCGTCCCATATCGTTCTCACCTCCCATCCCCGGGCATCCGGCGGCCGGCAGACCGCCGCGGTGAACTGGGGCGCCGCCACCGCCGCGGCGCGGGGGCCGCTGGTGGCGGGCCTGGCCGAACCGGCCCTGCGCAACGTGATCGGCACCCACTCCGGGTCCTACTCGGTGTATCGGGCCCTGGCCGTGGCTGCCGGCAACCTGCAGCGGGACCACCGCCCCGACCTGACCAACACCGTGCCGGCCGCCCACATCGGCCCTCATCCCCAGTGGGGCGACCCCGGGCGCATCGTCTCTCTCGACCCCTGGGGCCACCGGGTGGCCCAGGAGTTTGCTGCCGAGATCGCCGCCGGCATGGACATCCGCCCGACCATCGCCATCACTACCGCCCACATCAACATGCCGGAGCTGCGCGAAGCCATCGAGGCCGGCCGCCTGGTGCCCGATGGCGACATCCTCGAAGCCAGCGGCGACGTGCGGGTCACCAAGGCGGCCATCGACCCGGTGTGGTACCTGCCGGGCGTGGCGGAGCGCTTCGGCATCGCCGAGCACGCCCTGCGGCGGGCCCTCTTCGAGCAGACCGGTGGCATGTTCCCCGAGCTGGTGACGCGGCCCGACCTCAAGATCTTCCTGCCGCCCATCGGCGGCATGACCCTCTACTTCTTCGGCGACGTGAGTCGCCTCGGCCGCCCGGAGACCCGCGTGGCCTGCCGGGTACATGATGAGTGCAATGGCTCCGACGTATTCGGCTCCGACATCTGCACCTGCCGGCCCTACCTGGCCCACGGCATCGAGGTGTGCGTCGACATGGCCCAGCAGGGCGGCGTCGGCGTGGTCATCTACAACCGCAAGGAGGGGCGGGCCCTCGGCGAGGTCACCAAGTTCCTGGTCTACAACGCCCGCAAGCGCCAGCGCGGCGGCGACCGGGCCGAGACCTACTTCGAGCGCACCGAATGCGTGGCCGGCGTGCAGGACATGCGCTTCCAGGAGCTGATGCCCGACGTCTTCCACTGGCTCGGCATCACCCGCATCGACCGCTGGGCGTCGATGAGCAACATGAAGCACGGCGCCCTCACCGCCGCCGGCATCCAGGTGGTGGAGCAGGTGGCGATCCCCGACGCGCTGATCCCTGCCGACGCCCGGGTCGAGATGGACGCCAAGGTGGCCGCCGGCTACTTCACCCCGGTCGCGCCCCCCAGTGTCACCGAACTGGCCCTCGCCAAGGGGCGGGGATTGCACGCATGAGCGCCGCCCGGCCGCCCGAAGGCGCTCGCACCGCAGCCCGTCAGGGCGAAGGTAGTTTTTCGTCATCGTCAGGCTGGCACACCCCCGTCTCCATCGGCCATCCCGCCGAGGCCCTGCTGCGGCCGGGCGCGGTGCGCAGCCGCTGCCGCATCGTCATGGCCCGCTGCCTGGCGGGCCTGTCGCCCTTCTTCACCTGGGACGAGGCGGCCGTGCCCGCCTGCGCCGACTACGTGGCCCAGACCATCCGCCTCAACTACCCGGATCTGCAGGTAGATCGGAAGAGCACACGTCTGAACTCCAGTCACGAATCACCATATCGTA
>CALBTT010000186.1 GCA_937967645.1 uncultured Zoogloea sp. | reverse complement strand
GTGATTCGTGACTGGAGTTCAGACGTGTGCTCTTCCGATCTGCCCAGCGCATCGTCGCCAAGGCCGACCAGGCCCAGCTGGAGCACCTGGCCAGGCTGTGTGCCGAGGGCCGGCTGCAGCTGCCGGAGATCGACGTGATGCCCCTGGAGTCCGTTGCCGAAGCCCTCTCCAGGAGCCGCCAGGGAACGGTGCGTGGCAAGCTGGTGCTCGAAGTGGCCCGGCTGTGCTGGCAGGAACAAGTGATCGTCTGAACGAGAAGAGAACCCACATGAACAACCAGAACCTCTACCTCATGCTCAAGGCCGGCTTTCCGGCCGACACCGATGCCCCGGCGCTGGAGACCGCCGAAGGGCGCCGCTACCCCTATGCCGAACTGGATGCCGCCAGCAGCCGCATCGCCAGCCTGATCGTCCGCCTCGGCCTGAAGCCCGGCGACCGGGTGGCGGTGCAGGTGGAGAAGTCGCCCGAAGCGCTGTTCCTCTACCTCGCCTGCCTGCGTGCCGGGGCGGTCTTCGTGCCCCTCAACACGGCCTACCAGCGCAGCGAGCTGGCCTATTTTCTCGGCGACGCCCAGCCCAGCCTGGTGGTGTGCCGGCCCCAGGGCGAAGCCCTCCTCAAGGAGCTGGCCGCCGAGGCCGGGGTGCCCCATGTGCTGACCCTCGGCGAGGCCGGCGAGGGCAGCCTGCCGGAGCAGGCCGCGGCCTGCGCGACGGACTTCGAGACGGTGGCCCGCGCCGCCGACGACCTCGCCGCCATCCTGTACACCTCTGGCACCACCGGGCGCTCCAAGGGGGCCATGCTGACCCACGCCAACCTGGCCTCCAATGCCCGTACCCTGCACACCTACTGGGGCTTCCGCCCCGGTGACGTGCTCCTGCACACCCTGCCCATCTTCCATGCCCACGGCCTGTTCGTGGCCTGCCACTGCGCCCTGCTCAACGGCAGCCTGATGCTGTGGCTGCCGCGTTTCGACGTGGATACCGCCCTGCGCCTGCTGCCCCGGGCCACGGTCTTCATGGGGGTGCCGACCTTCTACACCCGCCTGCTCGAGCAACCGGGCTTCGGCCGCGACAGCGGGCCCAACATGCGCCTCTACATCTCCGGCTCGGCACCGCTGCTGGCCGAGACCCACAAGGAGTTCGAGGCGCGCACCGGCCAGGCCATCCTCGAGCGTTACGGCATGACCGAGACCGTGATGCTCACCTCCAACCCCCTCGAAGGGGCCCGCCGCGCCGGTACGGTGGGCTATCCGCTGCCGGGCGTGGAGGTGCGGATCGCCGGCAATGAGGGCCAGGCGCTGCCCCAGGGCGAGATCGGCCACGTGCAGGTGCGCGGCCCCAACGTCTTCCCCGGCTACTGGCGCATGCCCGAGAAGACTCGCGAGGAGTTCACCGCAGACGGCTTCTTCCGCACTGGCGACCTGGGCATGATCGACAGCCAGGGCTACGTGGTGCTGGTCGGCCGCTCGAAGGACCTGATCATCACCGGTGGCTACAACGTCTACCCGAAGGAGATCGAGTCCTACATCGACGAGATGGCCGGGGTGAAGGAGTCCGCCGTGATCGGTCTGCCCCACAAGGACTTCGGCGAAGCCGTCGCCGCGGTGGTGGTGGCCGAGGCCGGCGCCGCCCTCAGCGAGGCCGATGTGATCGGCAGCCTGAAGGGCGCGGTGGCCAACTTCAAGGTGCCCAAGCGGGTCTTCTTCGTGGATGACCTGCCCCGCAACACCATGGGCAAGGTGCAGAAGAACCTGCTGCGTGACCGCTTCGCCGCGGAAGCGCCATGAACGCGCCGCTGTCGCCTGCCGCCGCGCCGGCGGCCACGGCCTGCCTCAGCATCACCCGGCAGGCCGCTCAGCAGGTCGCGGTGGCCGCCATCGAGGAGGCGGAACGCCTCGGCGTGGCGGTCAATGTGGCCGTGGTGGACCGCTCCGGCGTGCTGATGGCCTTCCTGCGCATGCCGGAGTCGTCCCTGCATTCCATGGACACCGCCATCGACAAGGCCTACACCGCAGCGAGCTTCCGCTTTCCCACCGCCCACTGGAGCGAGCTGATGGCGAGCTTCTCCGACACGGTGCAGAAGGGCATCCTGCTGCGCCCGCGCCTGGTCGTCTTCGGTGGCGGCCTGCCGATCGAGTGGCAAGGCCAGATCATCGGCGCCATCGGCGTCTCCGGCGCCAGCGAGGAGCAGGACGAAGCCTGCGCCCGCGCCGGCTGCGCAGCGGTGTAGGGAACGTGTAGGGGACGATGTAGGGGACGATGTAGGGGACGATGTAGGGGACGATGTAGGGGCGGCTTCAGCCGCCCACGGACTCCGATCAACGGCATGCGCCTGATCCGTGCCCGGGAGGGCGGCTGAAGCCGCCCCTACACGGCCCTACACGCCCTTGCACGCGCCCGCACGTCCTTACATGAAGCCCCGTCCTTCAGGTTTTCCGGCGATGGGTATGCTGTCTTGCTGCGGCACAGGTCGCTGTCCATGTCTTTTTGTTAAAGCTATATACGCCAACGGCATTGTTTTGAGGGGCCTATAGAATCGAGGCAAATCATCCCGGAGCAATGCTGTGGCCAAAGTTTGGAAACCTGTTCGCCTGTGGAGTTTCCTGGGGGTCTTGTCGCTTTTTAGTATCGTAGTGCATGCCGGAGGCATGCTCATCATTGGCCCTGTGCCAGCCAACACCCCGATAGACATCGTGGCCAATGTCCAAAGTGAATTTCCGGGGGCGACTTACATCAATGGGGGCACGGCTGGCTCCGTCACTGCCAGCACGTTTGCTCCCAACTATGACCTCGTGGTGCTGCTGCAGCCGGTGTCTGCCCTCACACCCTACGACGTTCCAAGCATGGATGCAGGCAATCTGGCTGCTGTCATGACAGCCATTCAGAGTCGTAGCGCCACTGCATTTGTGATTTTTGCCGACTCGGGTGGTACCGGGCGTCCAGCCCCTCATACCGCTCCGGATACCACTGCCACCGCGGATCTGGTTGCCCGGTTGAATACGATCAGCGGCTTGGGCATTGGCATCTCTGCCATCAATCCCCACCTGGATGACGATGCCGATCAGCTATTGAACGCCAGCACGCCTTTTAGCTCAGGATTCAGTTCGCTTGTCCGTGGTGGCTTCTTCCACCACCTCAGCAAGGTCCCGGCGCTGAATTCCCTGTATGTCAACGCGCTTCCCCTGGCAAACCCGGCAGCGCTGCAAGACGGTGTTTATGGCGTCTTGATCCCCTCAGTGCAGTCTTATGGTGGCAGCGGTGCCTGTGTGATGGCCTTCACCGACCTGACGCTCCTTGAGGATCGGGCCTACCTGGCGACGAATGCCAACAAGATCGGCCCTCCCATCATCGCTGCTGCCAGCGCGTCAGGGGCCTGCGGTCTGGCCGTCGATCTGGTGCCCACCATCAGCGGCCCATCAGCCCCCACCGTCGGTATCCCTGCGTCTTACACCGTGGTCGTCACCAATCAGGGGGCCTTGACCAGCATCAACGGCACAGTGGTCATCGCACTGCCTCCCAACCTGGTGCTGGAGCCCTCTGTGCCAACGGGTTGCATCCGCAACAGCGGCACGCTGATGACCTGCGAGCTCGCCGTGCTTGCTCCAGGCGGACTGCCCAATGGCGGCAGTGTGACCATTCCGGTCTCCGCCACCCTCAGTCGTGTGGTGCCCGGCGCAAGCATCGCTGTGGCCGTATCCGGCGTGGCGAATGAGTCGAATACGCTCAACAACAGCACGCAGGTGACCATTAGCGCCAGCAGCGGCGCCATCACTGGCGTCGGCACCAGCGTCACAGGGGTCCCCACATTGAGCCAATACGCACAGTTGTTGCTGGCGCTATTGATGTTGAGCATGGGGGCATTCCATTTTCGCAGCACCAGAGCATCAAACAAGCCACGCAAATGATGTTCGATGGTGAATCTGAGTAGACGCTGAACAGATCTCCACCCAGCCGCCCACGGACTCCGATCAACGGCATGCGCCCGATCCGTGCCACGGAGGGCGGCTGAAGCCGCCCCGACACCTCCCCTGCATGCCCCCCGCGCGTCCTTACATGAAAGCCCCGTCCTTCAGGCTTTCCGGCGAGGGGTAGGCTTTCTTGCTGTGGCACAGGCCCAGGTCCAGGAACATCTCGCACAGCTTGTAGGCCACCACACCGGGGTTCAGCACCGGCACCGGCAGACGTTCGGCCAGCCAGGCGTGGGACTGGTGCATGGTGGTCGAGCCGAGCACGATCACATCGGCGCCGTCTTCCTCGATGGCCTGGCGGGCGGCGGCCTCCAACTTGGCGAAGACGACCTCCTCCTTGCCGGCGAGGAGAGCCTCGGTGTCCGGGCGCACCTCGATCGAGCGGATCGAGGCCAGGCGGGACTCCAGCCCGTATTCCTTCAGTCCCTTGCGGTACAGCGGCAGCCAGCGGTCCCACATGGTCAGGATGGAGAACTTGTGGCCCATCATCGCCGCCAGGTGGAAGCTGCTCTGGCCCGGTGACAGCACCGGGATGGACAGGCGCGAGCGCAGGGCCGCCAGGCCCGAATCGCTCACCGTGTTGATGCACACTGCGTCAAAGCCCTCGGCTTCGGCCTGCAGGCCGGCCTGGATAACGGACAGCTCCATCAGGGCCATGTCGTAGTAGCTGTCGGCCAGGGTGATGGTGCTGCCCGCTCCGACGAAGGCCACCTCGATGTCCGGGCGCTGGATGCCCGGCGGCAACTGGGATTCCACGAGGGGGCGGGTGGCCTCGCTCATGGGCACCGGAAAGATCATCTTGATGCGCTTCTTCTGCATGTTTCCGTCTCCTGGAGTGGATGCGCTGCGTGGCCGGGGGCCGGGGAAGGCGTGGACCGTTGGTGGGCTGGCGGCTCAGGCTGCGGCCATGCCGCCATCCACCGGCAGCGCGGCGCCGGTGACATAGGAGGCCTGGGCCGAGAGAAGCCACAGCACGGCGGCGCTGACTTCGCCCGGCGCGCCGATCCGGTGCATGGGCACGCCGCCGGAATACATCTCGTCGTCACCGCCGGTGACCCGGTCGTAGCTGGGGGTTTTGATCGGGCCCGGGCACACTGCATTGACGCGGATGCCGCGGTCGGCGTAATCCAGGGCCACCGCCCGGGTGGCGCCGATGATGCCGTGCTTGGCGGCCACGTAGTAGGCCAGCCTCGGCATGGCCTTGAGACCGAAGATCGAACTGTTGTTAACGATGCTGCCGCCGCCGCTGGCCAGCATGGCGGCCGCCTCGTACTTCATCATGTACATGACGCCCTTGAGGTTGATGTCGATCACGTCGGCGATGTCCTCGTCGGGGGTGTCGTGGATGTCGTTGAACTCCCGCTGCAGGCCGGCGTTGTTGAAGGCGCCGTCGAGGCGGCCGAAGCGGTCGGTGGCCAGCGCTACCAGGGCCGCACAGTCGGCCGGCCTGGACACGTCGGTGGGGCGGAAGAGGGCGGTACCGCCCGCCGCGGTGATGGCTGCCACCAGGGCCTCGCCTTCAGCCTGGCGACGGTTGCCCAGCACCACCCGGGCGCCGGCACGGGCCAGGGCCAGACAGGCGTCGCGCCCCATGCCGCTGCCGCCGCCGGTGACGATGACCACCTTGTCCTGCAGTTCCATGCTGTTCTCCTTGCTCATACTGTAAGCCCCCGCTCCCGTGCCATGGTGATGGCCGTGTCCTCGATCATGTCCTCCTGTCCGCCCACCATGCCGCGGCGGCCGAGCTCGACCAGGATGTCGCGGGCCGGGATGC